>NZ_JASNRB020000005.1:0-444236 GCF_030411975.2 Massilia orientalis
CGGGGTGTAGCTTAGCCCGGTAGAGCGCTACGTTCGGGACGTAGAGGCCGGAGGTTCGAATCCTCTCACCCCGACCATCTGTTTTTCCCCCTCAGCATTACCCATACCAGTCGGGGTGTAGCTTAGCCCGGTAGAGCGCTACGTTCGGGACGTAGAGGCCGGAGGTTCGAATCCTCTCACCCCGACCACAGAATTCATGCAAGCAGCGGCTGATGGCCGCTGTTTTCGTTTCCGCCGCCTACTCTTCTTCGACGATCGCCACGCCCCACGGCTTCAGCGCCAGTTGCTGGCCGCGCGTCACCTTACGTCCGGACAACAGGTCCGTACCGCTCGCATACCCATAGTTCAGTCGCTGCGGCCTGGCGGAATAGTTCAGCACATACCGTACCCGATGCCCGTCCTGCAGCGTGCCGCCGCGGACGATGAGGGGGAAGCGTACCTTCGGCAGATCGATGCCGGCGCGCTTCACCTGGTCGGTCACGATCCTGTCGATGACGGTGTCGGTCGGCATGAAGCCGACGTAGCCCACCTCCCCGCTGCCCCAGGCATTGCGCGTGACGGCCGCATAGTCCGGCCACGAAGGATGCTGGAAGCGGGCGACCACGGTTGCCGTCGTCGGCTTCAGGAACTCCATCCACCAGCGTGCCTTGTTGTCCGCGGCGCCGACCTTGAACGGATCGCCCGCGAGCGTCACGTCCACCGGGTTCGTGAACTGGTGATACGTCACGCCCGCCGCCGCACTGATCGCACCCGGCTGCACGGCGTAGCGCACCTTCGTGTTCTCGTCCGAAAAGCCGCTGCGGAACGTGTACAGCACGTGGCCGCCCTGCTTCGCATAATCGTTCAGGCGCGCGATCTCCGCGTCGCTGGCTGCGTACAACGACGGCACCACGATCAGCTTATAGTCCGACAACGGTACCTTCGACGCCGGCGAGAGGATGTCCGCTTCCACGTTCATGCGGTACAGCGCGTCGTACCAGGGCCGCATCGCATCGTTGTAGTCGAACGCCTTGCCGTCGACATACACCTTGAACGCGTTGAACCCCGCCTGCGCCGTGTTGCTGACATAGACTGCGACCTGGTTCTTCTTGCGCAGGTTTACGAGCTTGGGTCCCAGCCGCCGCAGGTCGGCGCCGATGGTCTTCACCTCCGCATAGACCTCGTTCGGCTGGTAATCCTGCGACAGCACGCCGCGCCAGTAAGTCTCGATCGCATTGGCCGTCGTCGCCCAGTGCCAGTACGAGACCATGTTCGCGCCCGAAGCGAGATGGCTGAAGGCCTGCAGGCGCATCTGGCCGGGATAAGGGGTCCAGTGCGAGAAGCCTTGTGCCTCGGTTTCCATGACCAGGTAGTTCTGGCCGTCGCGCATGGAGCGCGCCAGGTCGCCGCCGAAGGCGATTTCGACGCCGGTCAGCTTGTCCTGGCTCGGGTGGTAGATGTCGATGCCGGCGACGTCGAGCGGCTGTGCGGCGTCCCAGTGATTCACTTCCGGCTGCACACCGTAGGAATGGTTTTTCCAGCCCAGGTCGAAGTTCTGCGTGATGAATTGGTCGCCGCGCGCATGCGCACGCACGAGGCCGGCCTGCCAGGTGAGGTAGTCCGTCACCAGGTCCCGCTGGAATGCAGTGAACGCATTCGACAGGCTCGCGTTGATGGACCCGTTCACGGACGGGAAATCGTCCCAGCTGTTGATGCGGTTGCTCCAGTAATCGAGGCCGAACGCCTTGTTGAGCTGGTCGAGGTCGGGAAACTTCCTGCGCATGGACGCGACGAACGCCCGCTGCACATTGGGGCCGCTCGTGGCATAAGCCTTGGTCTCATTGTCGACCTGGTAGCCGATGACGGCGGGATGGTCCTTCACGTGGTCGACCAGCTTCACGATCACCCGTTCCGCCGCCGCGCGGAAATCCGGGTCGGTAATGTCCATGTTCTGCCGCGGCCCATATTCCGCGCGGCCTTTCGGCGCGACCACCAGCACGTTCGGGTGCTTGCGCGCGAGCCAGGTCGGGATGGCGTAGGTCGGCGTGCCGACGATGACCTTGATGCCGGCCTTGTGGAAGGCGGCCAGCATGCGGTCCACGTGGGTGAAGTCGAACACGCCTTCGTCGCGTTCGAGCGTGCCCCACGTCGATTCGGCGATGCGCACGACGTTGATGCCCGCTTCCTTCATCATGCGCGCATCCTCGTCGAGACGGTCGACGGGCGTGTACTCGTCGTAGTAGGCGACGCCGAACAGGATCGTGTCCGGCAGTGTTGGGGCCGCGAAGGTGCCGCCGCAAAGTGCGCCCAGCGCGGCCGTGGCGAGAGCCCGTGCGAATGTAGTCATGTGTAGTCTCCTGTTTTAATCATTGCATTTTATATATATATAAAACTATGAACACAACCGGCGACAGGCGTCGGGGTGGCGTGGGCAGCGCAGCCCGCAAAAGCACAGCGCCAGGCCGCATTGTCGTGGCCTGGCGCTGGTCATTCCTGATGTGGCTAACAGCGTCTATCGGCCGCTGTTTTCGTTTCCATCCCCTCGTCCCGCATGCGCCCATTGAGTGCCGACCCGCGCCGCGCCAGGAAGGCCGTCAACCCTTCCGCATAGCGCGGACTGGCGGCCGCCCGGACCGACGGCCGCCGCGCCAGCGCCGCGCGCCATGCCTGCACCCTGGCAAGGCCGGCGAGCAGGCCGAAGTCGCCGATGCGCTCGAACACGTCGAGATAGCGGAACACCGGCGCGAACACCGCGTCGACGATGCCGAAGCGCTCGCCGTCGAAGTACGGCGGCGCGTGCAGCACCTCCTCCACCTGCCGCAAGCGCCGGTGGATGTCGGCCGCCGCGCGCAGCAGGGCCGCATCGTCGGGCGCGTTGTAGAGCACGGCGATGGCGTTCAGCAGCGCCGAGCCGAATTCCATCGAGCTCCGGTGGCGCGCGCGCCGCAGCGGGTCGAGCGGATGCAGGCGCGGCGCAGTCGTCTCATCGAGGTATTCGCAGATCACGGCCGACTCGAAGATCGCTTCGCCGGCGGCCAGCAGCACCGGGGTCTTGCCGAGCGGCGATACGCGCAGGAACCAGTCCGGCTTGTCCGCCAGGTCGACGTCGCGCCGCTCGAACGGGACGCCCTTCTCGTGCAGGACGATGGCGGCGCGCTGCACATAGGGACACAGGGCGTGGCTGACGAGAACGAAAGAATTACTCACGACGACTCTCCTTGATAATCGCCGCCCTACCGCATCGGCAGCGCCGATCTGGAGACCGTGCTGGCCCTCGTCCGCGCCGGCACCCTCGCGCAGGCCGGCGAACGACTGGGCGTCGACGGCTCGACGGTCTTCCGCAACCTGCAGCGTATCGAGCGCGGCCTGGGCCAGGCGCTGTTCGAGCGCACGCGTTCCGGCTACCTGCCGGGCGAACTCGCGCTGAACCTCGCGCGCCATGCGGAGCGGCAGGAAAGCGAGCTCGAGGCGGCACGCTCGCTGGTGCAGACCCGGCCGGACCAGGTCTCCGGGCAGGTCCGCATCACCACCACGGACACCATCCTGCACGCCCTGGTCGCGCCGTCGCTGAAGGCGCTGCGCGCGCGCCATCCGCTGCTGGACTTCGACCTCGACGCCAGCAACACCCCGGTCAACCTGGGCAGGCGCGATGCCGACATCGCGATCCGCGCGACGCGCGAACCGCCCGAGCACCTGGTGGGGCGGCCGCTCGGACCGATCCGCGTCGCGTTGTTCGTGCCGCGCAGGAGCCGGCTGCGCTCGATCGAGGACGCGGTCGAGCGCGGCGTGGCGTGGGTTGCGCCGGACGATGCGCTACCCGACCATCCGTCGGCGCTGTGGCGGCGCCGGCACTTTCCGAAGATCGCGCCGGCGTATCGGGTGAGCAGCATCCTGTCGGCGGCGGAGTGCGTCGCCCTCGGGCTGGGCGTGGCGGTGCTGCCGTTGTTTCTCGCGGCGCCGCGCGCGGACCTGCGTCAGGTCGGTCCGGAGATCGAGGAATGCGTGACTCAGCTGTGGTTGCTCACACATCCGGAAAGCCGTCATCTCAGGCGCGTCGCAACGGTACTGCAGTACCTCGCGCAGGAAATCCACCTTCCTTCAAAATAGCCCCACGGCTGCGCAGTCTCAAATCCGCTGAACGTCGGTTCCCTACCATTGACGGGCAATCCGACCGCTGAACTGGCTCAATGTCTTTCAGCATTGTTCGCAAGGACATTGTTTGTAATCATGCGCACCCCTTACCTGTCGTTCCTGCTCGTGACACGCTGGGCCAGCGTCCTGGTGGCGCTGATGTACCACGTCCGCTTCCTGCTGTTCGTCGACTACGAACACGTGCACGCGAAAACGTGGCTGACGAACGTCTTTTATTTCCTGACGGGACTCGGCCATGAATCGTTCGCCGTCTTTCTCGTACTCGACGGCATCCTGACGGGACGCGCGCTGCGGGCTGGTACCATCCCGGGCCGGCGTGCCGTCGCGCTGTACGGACTCCTCCTGCCAGGCCTGGTCCTCGGGGCCGCCGCCGACGTCGCGGGCGTCCGGTTCTTCAACGGATCCGGCCTGTACACGGCCTACCCCGCCTTCAGCACGCTCACGCTCGGCTATGCCTCTCTGCTGGGCAACATGTTCATGCTGCAGCCCTTCGTCGTGCCCACGTTCGGCAGCAACGGCATGCTGTACTTGCTGTCGTTCCTGTTCTGGTCGATCATCCTGCTGGACGTCTTCCTGCGCGCCACGCGCGCCGGCCGGGTCGTGCTGCTGACGGCCGTGGTCGTGCTGGCGCCGCCCCTGTTCCTGATCTGGTCGGCCATCTGGCTGACCGGCCTCGCGGTGGCGCACATGGGCGCGCTGCGCAGCGCCAGGCCGTCGCTGCCCGTCGCCATCGTCGGCTTTCTCGCCACGCTGCTGCTGTCCCGCTTCCTCGGCGCCGGCGTACACGGGCCGCCAGCGTTCGGCGCCTGGCTCGCCGACTGCAAATTCCTGCTCGTGGGGTGGGGCTTCGCCGCCATCGCCTGGGCCCTGGCTCCGCCCGGCGCGCAGCACACGACGGTGCCCGACGACCCGGCCCCCGCGTTCACCTTCTTCTTCCACTTCCCGGTCATGATGCTGCTCGTCGGAATCGGCACGACGCTGCCCGGCCAGGCGCTGATGCAGCAGCCGACGCCGGCACGCTACGGCGCGTTCGTCGCCGTCGCCGCCGCCTGCGTGGGCACGACGGTGCTCGTCGCCCGGGCGGCGCGGCCGGGAAAAGCACAGCGCCAGGCCGCGTTGCCGTGGCCTGGCGCTGGTCATTCCTGATGTCTGTTATTGCGCCGACGCAGCCCGGATCCGTACCGCCAGCGCGGCCAGGCTGGATGCGACGGCGAGCAGCACGATGCCGTTCCAGCCCCATGCGGCCAGCGCCTGGGCACCGAGCGCGCCGCCCGCTGCCATGCCGACGAACATCGTGGTCATGAATATCGCATTCAGGCGGCTGCGGGCTTCCGGCGCGATGCCGTAGACGATGGTCTGGTGGGCGATCATCGTCGCCTGCACGCCCAGGTCGAAGCCGACGGTGGCGAGGGCCAGCAGCACAAGCTGCGCGCCGGTCGACAGGTGCGGCATGGCGAACATGATGCCGAACGATGCGACGCTCAGGGCGGCGCCGAGCCGCGTCACGAACTGCGGACCGCGGCGGTCGGCCAGGCGGCCGGCGAACGGGGCGGCCAGCGCGCCGACGGCACCTGCCAGGCCGAACGAACCGGCGGCGGCCGAGCCCAGGTGGAACGGGGCGCCGTGCAACATCACGGCCAGCGTGGACCAGAAGGCCGAGAAGCCGATCGACAGCAGGCCCTGGGCCATGGCGGCAAGGCGCAGCGCGCGGTGTTCTTTCCACAGCGCGAACAGCGAGCCCAACAGGGCCGGATACGGGCTGGTGCTCGTCGGCTTGAAGCTCGGCAGGCCGCGGGCGAGGATCGCCGTCGTGAAGGCCGCGACGACCGCCGCGCCGCCGAACACGGCGCGCCAGCCGAGTGCTTCCGCCACAAGTCCACCCACGACGCGCGACAGCAGGATACCCAGCAGCAGCCCGGTCATGACGGTGCCGACAATGCGGCCGCGGTGCGCGGCCGGGGCCAGCGTTGCGGCGGCCGGGACGATGTCCTGGGCGACGGTGGCCAGCAGGCCGACGGCGAGGCTGGCGCCCAGCAGCACGGACAGGCTCGGCGCGGCGGCGATGGCCAGCAGCGCCATGGCCAGCAGCAGCGATTTCACGACGATGATGGTGCGGCGATCGAAACGGTCGCCCAGCGGCGCGAGGAACAGCAGGCCGAGCGCGTAGCCGAACTGCGTCAGGGTCGGGATCCAGCCGACGGCCTGGTTGCTGGCGTGCAGGTCGGTCGCCAGTACGCCCAGCGTGGGCTGGCTGTAGTACAGGGCGGCGACGGACAGGCCGGTGCTTGCGGCCAGCAGGAAGATCAGGGGCGAGGTCAGCGTCGTGCGGATCGGTATGACAGTCGCCGTCGTGTGTGCGATGCTCATGTTGGACTCCATAGTGGGTGCGTTGTTGCAGTGCATTATGGAGAGCCGAAACATGGCTGTGTAGCACCGGCGAACGTCGAACTGTTATACTTCACACGTATGAGCACGGACTTTTCGACGATTAATCCATCTGCCGACCGTATGATGCTGGTCGAAACCTTCGTCCGCATCGTGGATGCCGGCAGCCTGTCCGCCGCCGCGCGCGCACTCGCGACGACACAGCCGACGATCAGCCGGCGTTTGAAGTCATTGGAAAAATCGCTGGGCGTGCGCCTGCTGCAGCGGTCCACGCACGCGATGAAGCTGACGGACGACGGCATGCGCTGCTATGCGCGCGCAAAAGAGCTCATCGCGGGGTGGCAGGAATTCGAGAGCGAGATCCGGGGCGCCGTGGACGAACCGGTGGGGATGCTGCGCGTCGTCGCGCCGCACGCGTTCGGCCAGCAGCAACTGGTCGCGCCGCTGGCGGCGTATCTCGCGCGCTATCCGCGCATGACGGTGGACTGGGTCCTGCACGACCGCACGCCGGACTTCATCGGCGAAGGCATCGATTGTGCGATCCGCGTGGGCGAGGTGCCCGATCCGTCGATGGTCGCGATCCGGCTGGGTGACGTGCCGCGCATCGTCATCGCGACGCCCGGCCTGTTCGACGGCCGCGCCCTGCCCGCCCATCCGGATGAACTGGCGGCGCTGCCCTGGATCGCCGTCAGCCATTATTACCGCGACGAGGTGGCCTTGACCCATGCGCGGACGGGCGACACGGTGCGCGTGCCCGTCCAGCCGCGCCTCTACACGGACAACCTGTATGCGATGCGCAGCGCCGTCACGCTGGGCGTGGGCGCGGCGCTGGGGTCGCGCTGGGCGTTGCGCGAGGAACTGGACGCGGGCCGGCTCGTGCAGCTCGTGCCGGACTGGCAGGCGTCGCCGCTGCCGATCTGGCTGATCTACCCGCCGGCGCGCTTCTACCCGGCCCGGCTGCGGCGCTTCATCGACATCATGCGCGTGGCGGTGCCGCGGGCGTATGGGGTGGTGGCGCCGCCAGATACCCGTCGTCCTCGCGAAAGCGGGGACCCATACTGAGCAACAGAATTCGGTATCCGGAGTCCGTGCGGTATGTCTATCGGATCTGCCGCGGGGGCTCAGCATGGGTTCCCGCTTCCGCGGGAACGACGTTTTACGCTTCTGCAACCTGCGCTTCGGCCAGCAGGGAACGGATCTCGGGAATGCACGACCCGCAGTTGCCACCCGCCTTCGTGCACGCCGTCACGCCCGCCGCATCGCACAGGTTGTTCTGGCGGATCGCGATCTCGATGGTCTTGCGCCCCACGCCGAAGCACGAGCACACGGTCGGTCCGGGATCGATGCCCGGCTCTTTCGCGCGGCCCGCAAGGAGGCTGATACGGTCGGACGGCTCCAGCTGCTCCTTGTCGAACATGCTGGCGAGCCAGGTGCGGGCCGGCAGGTCGGCGCGCTGCGCCACGAACAGGCACGCTTCGATGCGGCCGTCGACGAGGTGCACGGCGCGGTACATGCCGCCGTTCTTGTCCTCGACCTCGATCCAGTCCGCGTCGTCGTCGTGCACGTCCAGCAGTTTGCGCGCCCAGTCGTGCGCGGCGGCGAACGGCTTGCGGCCCGCCAGTTCGTAGCGGACGAAGTCCTTGCCCTGCACACGCGTCCAGTTCGACGCCTCGCGCAGCGGCAGTTCCGTGCGCGACAAAATGAAACCGAACCACGTGACGCCGAACGGTTCGATCCGCACCGGCGTGTGCTTGAATTCCGGCTCGCCCGACACTGGGTCGACGGCCGGATTGACGACGATGCCCACGCGCGCGTCCGACGCCGTCTGGCCGCTCCAGTGGATCGGCATGAACACGCTGCCGCGCGCGATGCCGCCGCCATGCTGCACGCGCGCCACTACGGCGCCCCAGTCGCTCGTCACGCGCGCCAGTTCGCCCGCCTTCACGCCGCACAGCAGCGCATCCTGCGGGTGCATGTCGATGTACGGTTCCGGGATGTGCTCCGCCAGTTTCTGCGAGCGGCCCGTGCGCGTCATCGTGTGCCACTGGTCGCGCACGCGGCCCGTGTTCAGCACGAGCGGATATTCGCCGCCCGGCAGGTGCGCCGGCGCGCGCGGCACCGTCGGCACGAAGCGCGCACGGCCGTCGCCATGCGCGAAGCGGCCTTCGCCGAACAGGCGTGCGGTCCGTTCTTCCGGCGTACGCACCGGCCACTGCACGGGGTCGAGCGCATCGTAGTCGGCGCGCGTCATGCCCGCGAGGCCTTTGACGTCGAACAGGCGGCGGCGCTGGCCGTCGGTACCGTTCTTCCATCCGGACAGGCGCGCATGCTCATCGAAGATCTCGTGCGGCGACGTGAAATCGAAGCCCTTGAAACCCATGCGGCGCGCGACGTCGCACATGATGTCCCAGTCGGCGCGCGCACTTCCCGGCGCGGACAGGAACGCGCGCTGGCGCGAGATGCAGCGCTCGGAATTGGTGACGGTGCCGTCCTTCTCGCCCCAGCCGAGGGCCGGCAGCAGCACGTGGGCCGCGTCGTTCGTGTCCGTGCCGAGCACGATGTCGGAGGCCACGACCAGCTCGCATTTCTGGAGTGCCCGGCGCGCCTGGTCGGCATCGGGCAGGCTCACCAGCGGATTCGTCGCCATGATCCACACGGCCTTCACTTTGCCGTCCTCGATGGCGCGGAACAGGTCGACGGCCCTCAGGCCCGGCTTGCTGGCCACCGTCGGCGAACCCCAGAAGTCCTGCAGCGCGGCGCGTTGCGCGGCGTCGTCGAGGTCCATGTGCGCGGCCAGCATGTTCGCGAGGCCGCCCACTTCACGTCCACCCATCGCATTCGGTTGACCGGTCAGCGAGAACGGCCCCATGCCGGGGCGGCCGATGCGGCCCGTGATCAGGTGGCAGTTGATGATCGCATTGACCTTGTCGGCGCCGCTTGTGGACTGGTTCACGCCCATCGTGAACGCCGTCACGACCTTCTCCGTGTTCGCGAACAGGTCGTAGAAGCGCTCCAGGTCGCGCGGGTCGAGGCGGCAAGCTTTCGCCACTTCTGCCAGCGTGCCCGCCTTGCCGGCCGCGTCCAGTGCATCGGCCACGCCCGTCGTATGGGCTTCGATGAAGCTGTCGTCCGCCGCGTGCTGGGCGAGATGGCCCAGCAGGCCGTCGAACAGCCACACGTCCGTGCCCGGCTTGACGGGCAGGTGCAGGTCGGCGATGTCGCACGTGGCCGTGCGGCGCGGGTCGACGACGACGACCTTCAGTGCCGGACGGTCCTGCTTCGCGCGCGCGATGCGCTGGTACAGCGTCGGGTGGCACCACGCGGCGTTCGAGCCGACGAGCACGATCAGGTCGGCCTGCTCGAAGTCTTCGTAGCAGCCGGGCACGATGTCTTCGCCGAACGCGCGCTTGTGGCCGGCCACCGCGGACGACATGCACAGGCGCGAGTTCGTGTCGATGTTCGCGCTGCCGACATAGCCTTTCATGAACTTGTTGGCGACGTAGTAGTCCTCGGTCAGCAGCTGGCCGGAGACGTACAGCGCGACGGCGTCCGGGCCGTGCTCCGCGATCACGCGCGCGAAGCCGGAAGCGACCTTGTCCAGCGCCTCGTCCCACGACGCTTCGCGCAGCGCGCCTTCTTCGCGCAGCATCGGCGCGAGCAGGCGGCCGCGGTTGCCGAGCGTCTCGCCCAATGCGGAACCCTTCACGCACAGGCGCCCCTGGCTTGCGGGGTGCGCCGCGTCGCCCGCGATCGCGAGCGTGCCGTCCTGCCCGACCTGGGCGCTGACGCCGCAGCCGACGCCGCAGTAAGGGCACGTCGTTTTGACGCTTGTTGAAGCAATGGGAAAATGCGCGGACAACTCCATGTGAAACTCCTCGTCAGGCCGCTCGGCCGAACAGCAACTGGTCGCGGATGGACGAGATGTCCGTCCGCTGTTGAATCAGGTCGAAGTACCAGGGACCGTCCGCGACGTCCCCGTACAACACGGCGCCCGTCAGGCGGTTGCCCGCGACGACGAGGCGTTTATAGATGCCGCCGCGGCGGTCGCGCAGCACGAGGTCTTCGCTGCCTTCTCCGCCGACGATGTCGCCGGCCGAGTACAGGTCCACGCCCGTCACCTTCAGCTTCGTCGCGGTGGCCTGCTGCACGTAGCGGCGGTGCCCCGAGCCTGCGAGGTGGGCGGCGGCGACGCGCGCCTGGTCCCAGATCGGCGCGACGAGGCCGAACGTGGCGCGGCGGTGCTGCACGCATTCGCCGACGGCGTACACGCGCGGGTCGTAGGTCTGCAGCGTGTCGTCGACGACGATCGCGCGCTCGCAATGCAGGCCCGCGGCCTTCGCCAGTTCGACGTTCGGACGCACGCCGGCGGCCATCACGACGAGGTCGGCGTCCACGGTCTCGCCACCCTCGAAGCGCACCGAACGCACGCGGTCCTCGCCCTCGATGGCGACGGTCTGGCGGTTCAGCAGGATGCGCAGGCCGCGCTGTTCCAGGCTCGCGCGCAGCAGTTCCGCGGCGGGCGGGTCGAGCTGCTGGTTCATCAGGCTGCCCGTCACGTGCACGACGGCGACTTCCATGCCCTGGCGCAGCAGGCCATTGGCCGCCTCCAGGCCGAGCAGGCCGCCGCCGATGACGACGGCCTTCCCGCCCGCGCGCGCGGCGTCCAGCATCGTGTCGACGTCGCTGATGTCGCGAAAGCCGATCACGCCCGGCAGCTGGTGGCCCGGCACCGGCACGATGAACGGCTTCGAACCGGTGGCGATCAGCAGGCGGTCGTACGGCACCACGAGGCCGGACGCGGCGTGCACGACGCGCTTCTTGCGGTCGATGCGCACGACCGGGTCGCCCGCGTGCAGCGTGATGCCGTTGGCGTCGTACCATGCACGCGTGTTGAGCATGATGTCGTCGACGGTCTTCTCGCCGGCGAGCACGGGCGACAGCAGGATGCGGTTGTAATTCCCGTGCGGCTCCGCGCCGAACACGATGATGCGGTACATGTCGGGCGCGAGCTTCAGCAGCTCCTCGACCGTGCGCATGCCCGCCATGCCGTTGCCGATGACGACCAGGCGCGGATGGGTCTTCATTTATGCACCCACCCAGACCTTGCCATCCTCGACGCGCACCGGGTAGCTCGACACCGAGTGGTGCGGCGCTTCCAGGCATTCGCCGGTCTGCAGGTCGAAGTGCTGCTTGTAGATCGGCGACGCGACGACGATGCGCTCGCCGATGCTGCCGACCAGGCCGCGCGACAGCACGGCGGCATCCGAGTTCGGATCGTAGTTATCGATGGCGAACAGGCGCGGTTCCTCGGCGCCCACGCGGAACACGGCCACCTGGCGGCCGTTCAGCAGGGCCGCGACGCCCGTGTCCGGGACGATCTGGTCGAGCGAGCAGACGGCATTCCACTGGTTCAGTTGGATATCGCGATGCATGGTGTTCTCCTTGTTCGTTTCAATAAATCAGGCGACGGCGATCGGAATGGTGCGGCGGCGTTCTTCGATGGTGGCCGGACGGATCTGGCCGCGCTCCGCCATGAACACGACGTTGTCGTCCGTGCCCTCGGTGTTGACGAAGCTGCGGAAGCGCTGGCGCACGGCCGGGTCTTCGACGGCGTTCTTCCACTCGTCGGCGTAGGTGTCGACGACGCGCTGCATGTCGGCTTCCAGTTCGGCGGCGATGCCCAGCCTGTCGTCGACGACGACCTGCTTCAGGTACTCCAGGCCACCCTCCAGGTTCTCGCGCCACGTGCTGGTGCGCTGCAGGCGGTCCGCCGTGCGCACGTAGAACATCAGGAAGCGGTCGACGAGTTTCACGACGGTCGCTTCATCCAGGTCCGACGCGATCAGTTCCGCGTGACGGGGCTTCATGCCGCCGTTGCCGCACACGTACAGGTTCCAGCCCTTCTCGGTGGCGATCAGGCCCACGTCCTTGCCCTGCGCCTCGGCGCATTCGCGGGTGCAGCCGGAGACGCCGAACTTGATCTTGTGCGGCGCGCGCAGGCCCTTGTAGCGGTTTTCCAGCGCGATGGCGAAGCCGACGGAATCGCCCACGCCGTAGCGGCACCACGTCGAGCCCACGCACGATTTCACCGTGCGCAGCGACTTGCCGTAGGCGTGGCCCGATTCGAAGCCGGCCGCGATCAGTTCTTCCCAGATCGCCGGCAGCTGGTCCACGCGGGCGCCGAACAGGTCGACGCGCTGGCCGCCCGTGATCTTGGTGTACAGGCCGTACTTCTTGGCGACCGCGCCCACGGCGATCAGGCCGTCCGGGGTCACCTCGCCGCCCGGCATGCGCGGCACGACGGAATACGTGCCGTCCTTCTGGATGTTGCCGAGGAAGTAGTCGTTCGAATCCTGCAGGCTCGCGTGCTGCGGCTTCAGCACGAAGTCGTTCCACGTCGACGCGAGGATGTTGGCGGCGACCGGCTTGCAGATGTCGCAGCCCAGGCCCGTGCCGTGCTTGTGCAGCAGTTCGGCAAAGCTCTTGATGCCGCCCACGCGGATCAGGTGGTGCAGTTCCTGGCGCGAGTACGGGAAGTGTTCGCACAGGTGGTTGTTGACGGCCATGCCGGCCTTCGCCATCTCGGACTTCATGATCTGCGTGACGAGCGGCACGCAGCCGCCGCACGACGTGCCGGCGTTCGTGCACGACTTGATCGCGCCGATGTCGCATGCGCCGCCGGCCACCGCGTCGGCGATGGTGCCCTTCGTGACGGCGTTGCACGAGCAGACCTGCGCGCTTGCCGGCAGCGCGTCGACGCCCAGCGCCGGACGCGCACCGCCCTCGAGCTGCGGCAGGATCAGGAATTCCGGCGACTCCGGCAGCTCCATATCGTTCAGCATCATCTGCAGCAGGCTGCCGTATTCGGCCGCGTCGCCGATCAGCACGGCGCCCAGCAGCTTCTTGCCGCAATCGGACACGACGATTTTCTTGTAGACCTGCTTGCGCTCGTCCGTGAACTGGAAGCTGCGCGCGCCCGGCGTGTTGCCGTGGGCGTCGCCGATCGACGCGACGTCCACGCCCATCAGCTTCAGCTTGGTGCTCATGTCGGCGCCGGCGAAGGCGGCTTCCTGGCCGATCAGCGCGCGCGCGACGATGCGGGCCATTTCATAGCCCGGTGCGACGAGGCCGAACGTCTGGCCGCCCCACGAGGCGCATTCGCCGATGGCGTAGATGTGCGGGTCGGAGGCGAGGCAGGCGTCGTCGATGGCGATGCCACCGCGCGGGCCCAGTGCCAGGCCGGAGGCCTTGGCCAGTTCGTCGCGCGGGCGGATGCCGGCCGAGAACACGATCATGTCCGCTTCGAGGAAGCTGCCGTCCGCGAATTCCATGCGGTGCGTGGCCGACTCGCCGGCGACGATCTGCAGCGTGTTCTTTTGCGTGTGGACGTTGACGCCCAGTTCTTCGATTTTCCTGCGCAGCACGCGGCCGCCCAGGTCGTCGACCTGCACGGCCATCAGGCGCGGTGCGAATTCGACGACGTGCGTGTCGAGGTGCATGTCGCGCAGCGCCTTGGCGCATTCGAGGCCCAGCAGGCCGCCGCCGACGACGACGCCGGATTTCGAACGGGCGCCGCATTCCGTCATTTTTTCCAGGTCTTCGATGGTGCGGTAGACGAAGATGTCGTTGCGCTCCTTGCCCGGGACCGGCGGCACGAACGGGTAGGAACCCGTCGCGAACACCAGCTTGTCATACGAGAGCACGGCGCCATCGGCCAGCGTGACGGTTTTCGCATCACGGTCGACGGCGACGGCCTGCGCGTTCAGCTTCAGTTCGACCTGGCCGGCGTGCTGTTCGAAGAAGCCCGGTGCGACGAGCGACAGCTGGTCGGCAGTGGTGCCGGAGAAGAACGAGGACAGGTGCACGCGGTCGTAGGCCGGGCGCGGTTCCTCGCACAGCACGGTGACGTGGAAATGGGCATCCTGCTTGGCTTCCGCGAACAGGGTTTCGAGGAATTTGTGGCCTACCATGCCGTGGCCGATGACGATCAGTTTCATGTTGCGACTCCTATGCTGCAATAACGTGTTCAGGCGGCGGCGGGTGCCGGCGTTTCGGGGACGGTCAGCGTGAAGCGCACGCCGATGGCGCACAGCGCCGCGACGAGGACGGCGCCGCCGAGGATCATCAGGGTCTGGCGCACGTCGCCCGTGCCCTTCATCAGGAAGCCGGCCAGCACGGCGCCGACGTTGCCGCCCGCGCCGACGATGCCGGCCACGCCGCCCAGCGCCTTGCGACTCACGAACGGCACCAGGGCGTAGGTCGAACCGCACGCCATGTGGGTGCACAGGCCGAAGGCGAGCATGGCGACGATGGCCAGCGTGACGCTCGTGGTCTGCGAGAACCACAGCAGGCCCAGGCCCTCGCCCAGCATCAGGACGAATAGCAGGTTCACGCGGGAATTCAGGTCACCGCGGGCCGCGACCTTGTCCGAGATCCAGCCGCCCAGGGCACGGGCGAACAGGGCCAGCAGGCCGAAGCTGCCGGCGGCCATGCCGGCCTGTTTCAGCGACAGGCCGAAGTGGTCGACGTAGTACGTGGCGGCGACGTTGTGGATGAACAGTTCGATGCCGAAGCAGGCGCCGTAGGTAATGAACAGCAGCCAGGCGCGGTAGTTGCGGCAGGCTTCGAAGAAGCTCGCCCAGCCGCCCTTGCCGCCCGCTTCGAACGGCACGCCGGCGGCGCGCAGTTCGGTGAAGTTACCTTCCGGGCAATCCTGGGTGAACTTGTAGTAGACGACGGCCATGATGAGCATCAGCACGCCCGGCACGACCAGGGCGGCACGCCAGCCCATCGTCTCGTTCACGCCCAGCATGACCATGGCGCCCATGATCAGCGGCATCGTGGCCTGCGCGACGCCGCCGCCGCTGTTGCCCCAGCCGGCCGAGGCCGCGTTGGCGGTGCCGACGACCTTCGGGCCGAACATGACGGAGGTGTGATACTGGGTGATCACGAAGCTGGCACCGACGGCGCCGATGCCGAGGCGGAACAGCAGGAAGCTTTCATAGCTCTGGGCCATGGCGACGCCCAGCACGGGGATCGCGCCCAGCGCCAGCAGGCCGGTGTAGGCCTTGCGCGGACCGAAGCGGTCGCACAGCGGGCCGATGATCAGGCGCACGACGATGGTGATGGCGACGGCCGCGATGTTGATGTCGGCGATCTGGCTGACCGACAGGTGGAACTCGCCCTTGATCACCGGCATCAGCGGTGCGCAGGCAAACCAGGCGAAGAAGCAGACGAAGAAGGCCACCCAGGTCAGGTGGAACGCGCGCATCTGGGGCGTATCAAACGAGAATAGCTTGATACTGTTTGCTTTGCCGGCCATGTTGTTATTCCCTTCTTGAAAACGAAAAGGCGCCCGCTGCCTGGCCGCGAAGACGATTCCAGAAATCGTTCAAGCGGGTGCAGCGGACGCCGTTGTCCTGTTGCCGGTCCCTCGTTGGACCGGCGCTTTTTACTCAGGGATCGCCGTTGATCCTTTACCTCCGTATCAGCAAGACCCGTGCCAGATGGTTTTCAGGGGGAAGATCGTATTGACCGGGCCTTGCACGCTTCATTGCAGTGCACCATGCACGCTCATGGCGCACTGCAATGAAGCGTGCCCCGTCGTTCCCGCGAAAGCGGGAATCCATACCGAGCAACCGGATCAGGTACGCTGGAAATGCTGCAACGTATTTAGTAACTGGCTTCGGTACTTCAGCATGGGTTCCCGCCTCCGCGGGAACGACGAGCTAACTTTTACGCCCCGGCCAGTGCCGTGCGGCGGATGGGAAAGGATGAGATATACGCGTCGGGCTCGAGGCCGTCCCAGACCTTGCCGTCCATGAGCACGGAGCGGCGCATCAGGCTCGACGACGCCGGCACGCCCGCCAGCACGGCCGCCTCGCGGTACAGGCCCACGCGGTTCACGCGCGCGGCCACGGCCGCGTAATCGACGTCGTCGCGCAGCAGGCCCCAGCGCCGGTGCTGGGTCATGAACCACATCGCGTCGGACAGGTAAGGGAAATTGGCCTCGCCCTCGTCGTGGAAGCGCACCGGATCGGGATCGATCCAGCGCTTGCCCAGGCCGTTGTCATAGTCGCCATGCAGGCGCGCGGCGATGGCGCGGCGGTCCGCGTTCACATAGGCGGGGCTGGACAGGACCTCGGCCGCCACGTCGCGGTGCGCCGGCGATTCATCGAGCCAGCGCCCCGCCTCCAGCACGGCCGCGATCAGGGAGCGGCACGCGTGCGGGTTCGCGTCGACGAAGGCGGCCGTCGCGCCGAGCGCCTTGCCGGGATGGTCGCGCCAGATGTCCTGGCTCGTCGCGACGGTGAAGCCGCTGCCGTCCAGCTGGGCGCGGGCGCTCCACGGTTCGCCGGCGCAAAAGCCGTCCATGTGGCCGGCCGCCAGGTTCACGGCCATCTGGCTGGGCGGGACGGTCACCACCTGCGCATCGCGCACCGGATCGATGCCGCCCGCCGCCAGCCAGTAATAGAGGAACAGCGCGTGGTTCCCGGTCGGGAACGTGTGCGCGAACGTGTAGCGGCGCGTGCCCTCGCGCATCGCGGCGGCCAGCGTGCCGAGGTCCGTCACGCCCTGCCGGGCCAGTGCGCGCGACAGGGTAATCGCTTGGCCATTGCGCGACAAGTTCATCAGCACGGCCATGCGCGTGGGGGGACTCCCAATGCCGTTTTCCACGCCGTACAGCAAACCATATAGCACATGCGCCGCGTCGATCTCGCCCTGCAGCAGGCGGTCGCGCATGCCCGACCACGAATGCTGGCGCGCGAGTTCGAGCTTGATGCCGTATTTGTCGTCCAGCCCGAGCACGGACGCCATCACGAGGGACGCGCAATCCGTCAGGGGCATGAAGCCGGCCCTGATCACGGTCTTTTCCGGCCGGTCCGAGCCGGCGATGAATACGTGAGCCATCGTTTCCTTTGCTGTTTTAGCCGAGTAGATCCTCGACGTCGAGGATGCGCTGGGCGACTTCGGCCAGCTTGAGCTTCTTGTTCATCGCCATGCTGCGCAGCCGCTGGTAGGCCTCTTCCTCCGTCAGCCGGTTGCGCGCCATGAGCACGCCCTTGGCCCGTTCGATCAGCTTGCGGTCGGCGAGCTGGCGGCGCGTGTCGGACAACTCGTCCAGCAGCTTCTGTTCGCGGTTGAACCGCTTCATCGCCACATCCAGCACGGGCTTCACGCGCTCGGCCTGCAGCCCGGCCACGATGTACGCGGTGACGCCCGCCTCGATCGCGGCATCCATGCTGGAGGACGTCTGGTCGTCCGTGAACAGGACGATGGGCCGCGGCTCGTCGCGCGTGGCGATCACGATGTGTTCGAGGACGTCGCGCGCGTCCGATTCGCTGTCGATGATGATCATGTCCGGCTGGATCTGGGCGATCCGCTCCGGCAGGAAGATGTCGGCGGGGAGCGAAGCGACGATGTCATAGCCCGATTCCAGCAGGCCGATGCGCAGCGCCGTGTTGCGTCTTGCCTGCGCGGCGAGCGTGGCCTCGTCCGCGGCATCGCTGGACGCGGTGTTGACGACGACGATGCGCAGGGTGCGCTGGACCTTGGACGGCAGTTTCATGCCCTTTGGATATGCAAGTTCCGGGCCAACCAACCAGATATTCATGTTCCGTATTTCAGGAGTACGAATCAACATTAGTTGTCGTACAGAAAATATTCACGAAACGCATGGGAAGCATCACAAACAAAAAGTTCATTTATGACGCGGTTATCCCTATACTGCATCGCAACACGACAGATTTCTCACCGGAGATGACCATGAACACCGCAACGATCAACCGGGCACAGAACAAGACTCTGCGCCAGCACATTGCCGACACCCTGGGCAAGATCCGCACCTTTGCGATCGAACTGTATGAAGCGCACGGCGGCCTGATCGTGCCCGACGCCGCCCAGCCGGGCAGCGGCGCCCTCGCCCGCCGCAAGATGCAGCAGCAGGCCGGCATCATCATCCTGGGCCCGTTCTGCGCAGCCGCGCTGGCGCCGGAAGCCGTCCGCGAAACGCCGAACAACTAATCAAGCCAAGGATACAGATCATGACCCCGTTCGAATACCTCACCGTCGCCATCGCAGCCGCCGCCGTCGTCACCCGTATCGTGATGTTCGTGCGCAACCCGTCGCTGACCGCACCGTCCGAACTGTGGCTGGCGCAAGAGCCGACTGAACTGTGGATGGGCGAGTACGCGAAGCCGAAGGCAGCCGCGTAATATCTGACTGACCACATCGTCTCCACACGCCCGGCATTGGCCGGGCGTTGTCTTTTGTGCGCCGCAATATTCCTTAAGGTCGCCGACGTACTTACGCACGCGCGCCACTCCTGCCAGCGAATCCACACAGCACCATAGTCGGCTGCGCTAGAATGCTTTTTTGCAATTTCTGACCAAGAAAAGCATTCTTGTTCTTCATTTATCCACCCGACTGATGATGCGACTCCCTGTCCTTACCGTTCTTGCCGCACTGCTGGCGCTACCCGCTGCCGCCTCCACACCCGTGACCCTCGACCAGGCCATGGCCAACCCCGACTGGATCGGACCTCCCGTGGAAGCGGCGTGGTGGAACTGGGACGGCAAGCAGGTCATCTACAAACAGAAGCGCGCCGGGTCGCCCCTACGGGACACCTACCGCGTGAACGCGGCGAAGGCCGGCACGCCGGCACAGGTGACGGACGCCGGACAGGCGAAGCTGGACAGCCCGGAAATGCTGTACAACCGCGGCCGCACCCGCGCCGTCATCGTGCGCAACGGCGACCTGTTCGAGCGCGACCTCAAGTCGGGCGCCCTCCTGCAGATCACGCGCGGCAGCGGCGTGGCGATCCAGGCCGTCCAGTACACGGCCGACGAGCGCGGCGTGCAGTACCGCATCGGCGACGACTGGTTCGCGTGGGACCGCACCGACCGCGTGACCGGTCCCGTCGCCCTGCCGCGCGCCGCCAAGGATCCGAACGTGACCGAGGCCGACGCGCTGCGCGACATGCAGCTGCGCCTGTCGACGATCCTGAAGCGCCAGAAGGACGAGCGCGACGCCACCCGCGCGCAGGCCGAGGAACTGCGCCGCGCCGACCCGACCCGCGCGCCCGCGCCGATCTACCTGGGCGACAAGGTCGCGATCCTGAACAGCGCGCTGTCGCCGGACGGCCGCTGGCTGCTCGTCGTCACGGGTCCGAAGAACGCGGACAAGGGCCGCGCCGGCAAGATGCCCCGCTACGTGACGGAAAGCGGCTACGAGGAATTCTCGGAAGAGCGCACGCGCGTGGGCCGCAACAACCCCGCGGGCCACGGCCTGAAACTCGTGAACCTCGCGACGCGCGAGGTGAAGGACCTGGCGCTGGACGCCCTGCCCGGCATCGCGGTCGATCCGCTGGCCAAACAGCGCGCGGAGCACAAGCTCGACCCGCTCAAGGGCAACCGTCCGGTGATGATCGGCTTCGACGGCGAAGCGATCACGTGGAGCCAGAACGGCGCCAACGTGGCCGTCATGTTCCGCTCCGTGGACAACAAGGACCGCTGGATCGCCACCGTCGACCTGCCGCGCGCGGCGCTCCAGCCGGTGCACCGCCTGACGGACGACGCGTGGGTCAACTACGACAACAATGAATTCGGCTGGCTGCCGGACGGCTCGACCCTGTGGTACCTGTCGGAAGAAAGCGGCTACGCGCACCTGTACGTGCGCGACGCGGGCGGCCGCACGCGCGCGCTCACGCAAGGGCGTTGGGAAGCGGGCGACGTCGCATGGTCGGCGGACGGCCGCACGGCCTGGCTGCTGTGCAACCGCAAGGCGCCGCACACGTACGAGGTGTGCGCCGTCGATGCGGCGAACGGCGCCACGCGCGAAGTCAGCAGCCTCGCGGGCGTGCAGGACTTCCGCCTGTCGCCGGACCAGAACAAGCTGCTCGTCCATTATTCCGGCCCGTACCTGCCGGCGCAGCTCGCGACGGTGCCGTCGCACGGCGGCGAGGCCGTCAGGCTGACGGACACGCGCACGCCCGAATTCAAGGCGCGCGAGTGGATCCAGCCGCAGTTCGTGACGATCCCGTCGACGCATGGCGCCGATCCGATCTGGGCCAAGCTGTACCGCCCCGCGCAGCTGGAGCCGGGCAAAAAATATCCGGTGGTGATGTTCGTGCACGGCGCGGGCTACCTGCAGAACGTCACGCAGCGCTACACGCCCTACTTCCGCGAGCAGATGTTCCATAACCTGCTCGTGCAGAACGGCTACGTCGTCCTCGACATGGACTACCGCGCGTCGAAGGGATATGGCGTCAAATGGCGCACGGCGATCTACCGCCAGATGGGTCATCCGGAACTGGACGATTACCTGGACGGCGTGAACTGGATGATCGCGAACCAGCAGGGCGACGCGGCCCGCGTGGGCGTCTACGGCGGCAGCTACGGCGGCTTCATGACCCTGATGGCCATGCTGCGTGCACCGGACGTCTTCAAGGCCGGCGCCGCGCTGCGCCCCGTGACCGACTGGACCACGTACAACCACGAATACACGGCCAACATCCTGAATACGCCGGACCTGGATCCGGACGCCTATAAAACGTCGTCGCCGATCGAGTACGCGCAGAACCTGAAGGGCCACCTCTTGATCGCGCACGGCATGGTCGACGATAACGTGTTCTTCCAGGACTCCGTGCGCATGGCGCAGCGGCTGATCGAATTGAAGAAGGACCACTGGGAGCTGGCGCCGTACCCGCTGGAGCGGCATTCGTTCGTGCAGCCGGAGGCGTGGTATGACGAGTATCGGCGCATCTACCAGCTGTTCGAGCGGACGTTGAAGTAAGCCCCTGTCGTCCCCGCGGAAGCGGGGACCCATGCTGAGCTGACTGCGGACACTCAGCATGGATTCCCGCTTGCGCGGGAATGACGATTCATCAGTCGGTCTTCGCCCCGGCTTCGAACCACGCGCCCAACTCGGCGCGTTCCGCCTCCGTCATATTGGTCATGTTCGCCAGCGGCATCGCCTTGAGCTGCACGGCCTGCTGATAGATGCGCGGCGCGTTCTGCGCGATGCCATGCGCGTCGTCCAGCATCACCCCGGCCGGCGCGCTCGCGAACCCGGGCTGCGTCGGATGCGCCGCGTGGCATGACACGCAGCGCGCGCGCAGGATCGTCTCCACCCGCGCAAACGGCACCGTCCCCGCCGACACGTTCGGCCGCGGCGGCGCCAGCACCACGGCGAGCCCCAGGAGCAGCGCCACGCCGATCGCCGGATACACCCACTCCACGCTGCCCTTGTGGCGCAGGTTGAAGAAGTGGCGGATGAAGACGCCGGACGCCATGATGGTGCCCAGCACGGCCCACGCGTGCGGGTGGCGGTAGGTCATCGCGAAATGGTTGCTGATCATGATGAACAGCACCGGCAACGTGAAGTAGTTATTGTGGACGCTGCGCTGCTTACCGCGGATGCCGTGGACGGGATCCGGCGTCGAGCCCGCGCGCATCGCTTCGACCATCTTGCGCTGCCCCGGAATGATCACCATCGCCACGTTCGCGACCATGATCGTGCCGATCATCGCGCCCACGTGGATGTAGGCCGCGCGGCCGCTAAGGAAGTGAGTGAGCACCCAGGCCGCGCCGACCAGCAGCGCGAACACCACGACGCCGAACGCGAGATCGTGCTTGCCGAGCGGCGAGCGGCACAGCAGGTCGTACGCGACCCAGCCGGCGACGAGGCTCCCGAGCCCGAGGCCGATGGCTTGCCAGCTCGTGAGGTCGGCCACGCTGCGGTCGACCATCATCGCCTGCGCATTCAGCCAGTACACGATGACGAGCAGCGCAAAGCCCGACAGCCACGTCGAATACGCTTCCCACTTGAACCAGTGCAGCTCCGCCGGCAGCTCGGCCGGCGCGACGAGGTATTTCTGCGGATTGTAGAAACCGCCGCCGTGCACGGCCCACAGCTCGCCCGCCACGCCCTTCTTCGCGAGATCGGAACCGGCCGCCGGCGGACGCAGCGAATTGTCCAGCCAGACGAAGTAGAACGACGCGCCGATCCAGGCGATGCCGGTGATGACGTGCAGCCAGCGCACCAGCATGTTCATCCATTCGAGACCATACGGGATCAGGTATTCCATCAGCACTCCTCAGCGTGACCGGCAGGCGACACCGTTGTCGATATATTTTCTGGAACATGAAAAATATCGTATATTTAAAATCAGACTACGTATATAACATTCCTATAAAAAAACCTTCCCATGTCCAGCCTGCCCCAGCACCTCGACCTGCACCTGATCCGCATCCTTTATCTGCTGCTCGTCGAGAAGAACGTCTCGCGCGTCGCCCTCAAGCTGAACCAGCCGCAACCGTCGATCTCGGCGTCGCTGCGCAAGCTGCGCGAGCTGACGGGCGACCCGCTGCTCGTGCGCGGCGCGCGCGGCATGGTGCCGACGCAGCACGGCGAAAGCCTGCTCAAGCCGGCCAAGCGCATCCTCGACGAGACGGAGAGCCTCTTTGTCCGCAAGACGCCGTTCGTGCCGGAACAGGCCGACCGCACGTTCCACATCGCCGCGCCCGACTACCTCGACACGCAGTTCCTGCCGGGCGTCGTCGCGTCGATCCGGCGCGGCGCGCCGAACAGCCGCGTGACCATCCACCACCTGGGGCCGGGCACGGACTACCTGCGCATGCTGTCGGACGGCGAGATGGACCTCGTCATCGCCAACTGGGACGAGCCGCCGTCGCACCTGCACATCTCGAAACTGTTCGAAGACCCGATCATCTGCACGATGCGCGCCGACAGCGCCTACGCCAAGCGCACGGCGGCCGACGCGATGACGGTCGAGGACTACCTCACGCTGCCGCACATCGCGCCGACCGCGATGCTGCCCGGCTACCATGGCGTGATCGACGCCTTCCTCGAGCGGCAAGGCATGCACCGCAAGGTGGCCGTGGAATCGCCCTATTTCGGCCTGATCCCGTACATGCTCACGCAGACGGACCTCGTGCTGACGACGGGCCGCCAGTTCATCCGGTTCTACGAAAAGACGCTGCCGCTGAAAAACTTCACGGTGCCGATCAAGTTCCCGCCGATGCGTTTCTATCAACTGTGGCACCAGCGCGTGCACCAGTCGCCGGAGCACAAGTGGCTGCGCGACCAGGTGACGGCCGCGGCCAAGGTGGTGGTCAACCGGTAGGCACGCGTGGGCACGCATTTGGGGCCCCCGGCCCCAAATGCCCCCTACTGCTTGGCTTCCTGGCCTTTCTGCGCCTGCATCTCCTGCAGTTTCTGCTGCATCTGCGCCGTCATCTGCTGGAAGTGCACGGCCAGCCGGCGGCACGCGTCCTGCTTCGCTTCGCACAGCACTTTCATCTCGACGAACGTGCCCTCGTCCGTCTTGCGGACCAGGCGCCGCACGACGGCCGGGTAGGCTTCATGTCCTTGCGGCACGAACGACCACACGGCCACCTCCGGTTTCTGGATGGCGTACGTGGTCCAGCCGCCCGGATGGGAGACCTTCGCGTCCGGATTCTTTTGCAGTGCGGCCAGCGCATCGGCGACTTTCTTGTAGCCGAGCGGACGGGGCTCCTGCTTCGACTGGGCGTGGGCCGCGCCGGAAAAGACCAGGGCGGCGGCGAGGAAGGGGATGGCAAGTCGTTTCATGGGGCAAGAATGAATTAGCATGGCGACATCGTGACATGCCCGGCGCGTCCCGGCAACGCCGATCCGTGTAAAAATCACGTGCGGCAAAAAATATTTGCGGAACGCATGAACCTTGGCGCGGCCGGCGGGTATTCACCGCAAAACAGCAGAGAGCGCAAGCGTGGACGGAAAGTATGAAGGAGCGGCCGAGAACGAGGCCAGCCTGGTGGGTCGGGTCGCGGCCGGGGACCGGCGCGCCTTCGAGACGCTGTACCGCGCGTACTTTCCGCGCCTGGCGCGCTTCCTGCAACGTATGACGCGCAGCGTGCCGCTGATCGAGGAAATCGTCAACGACACCCTGCTCGTCGTCTGGCAGAAGGCCGCCACGTTCGACGGCAGCTGCAAGGTGTCGACCTGGGTGTTCGCGATCGCCTACCGCAAGGCCTGCAAGGCCCTGCACGCGCTCGACGAACCGCTGGATGCCCCGGCCGACGAGTGCGCGGCGGACGACGCGGGCCGGCCCGACTGGCGCTTCGAACAGCAACGCCTCGCGCACGCCGTCGACGCCGCCGTCGCCACGTTGCCGCTGGCGCAGCGGGCCGCCTTCCAGCTGACCTTCTATCACGACATGGGTTACGCAGAAATCGCAGAAATCATGGAATGTCCCGTCAACACCGTCAAGACGCGCCTGTTCCACGCGCGCCGCCGCCTGGCAACGCTGCTGGAAGACCAGCTGGAGGTCCGGCCATGAACACACGCACCGACCACCTCGACGCGCAGGAGGCCCTGCCCTGGCTCGCCAACGGCACCCTGGCCGGCGCCGAACTGGAACGCGTCCAGGCGCATATTGCAACCTGCGCCCAGTGCCGCGCCGACCTCGCCCTGCTGCGCACGGTGCATGCGGCCGGGCCGGGTCCGGACCTCGACTTCGATCCGGACCGCGCGCTGGCCCGGCTGATGCCCCAGCTGGATGCCCCACCTGTGCAGGCAAGGACAGGCCTGCTGCAACGCTGGCGCGACCGCGCCGCCGCCAACGACCGCACGTGGCTGCGCGCCGCCGTCGCCTTTCAGTTCGGCGCGATCGCGGTGCTGGCGGCGCTGCTGGCGCGCCCTTCCGGGCAGCCGGATTCGCCGGCCAGCTACCGCGTCCTCGGCGCCGCCGGCGCGAACGGCATGGCGCGAGTCGTCGTGACCTTCCGGCCCGACACGCCGGAGGCGGAACTGCGCCGCATCGTGCGCGCCAGCGGTGCGCGCATCGTCGGCGGGCCGACCGTCACGGAGGCGTGGCTCGTCGGCGCGGACGGCCGGCTCGACCCGGTGCTGGCCCGGCTGCGCGCGGAGCCGGCGGTGACGCTGGCCGAACCGCTCGTCGTGGACAAGCAGCCGTGAAAGCCGCCCTCCTCGCCCTGGTCGCGGTCTTGATGGCGTTCGCCTGCGTGGTGCCGCGCGCGAGCGCGGATACGCAGGCGGCCACGCACCCTGTCTCGACGCCGGCACCGGCCACGCGCCAGGTGCTCGTGATGCTGCGCATGCCCTCGCCGCACTTCCGGCCCGACGGCGCCTACGGCGGCGGCTACACGGAGGACGGCACCCGCGCCGCGCGCCGCCGCGTCGCGCGCGACCTCGCCGCCACCTACGGCCTGCGCGTCGTCGACGACTGGCCGATGCCCGCCATCGGCATCGACTGCTTCCTGATGGAGGACACGGGCACGGGCCCCGTCGACCGCCTGCTCGACACGCTCGCGCACGACTCGCGCGTCGCATGGGCGCAGGCGATCCAGGACTACCACGGCCTGGCCGACGGCGACCCGCTGCTGCCCGTGCAGCCGGCCACGCACGCATGGCAGCTGCCCGCGCTGCACCGCGCCAGCACGGGACGCGGCGTGACGGTGGCCGTCATCGACAGCGGCGTCGATGCGAACCATCCCGACCTCGACGGCCAGATCAAACTGCGCCGCAACTTCGTCGACGCGTATCCGGACGGTGCGGAAGCGCACGGCACGGCCGTCGCCGGCATCATCGCGGCGCGCGAAGGCAATGGCCTGGGCATCGCGGGCATCGCGCCCGGTGCCAAACTGCTTGCGCTGCGCGCGTGCTGGGAGACGGCTGGGCCGCCCGCCCGCTGCAACAGCTTCACGCTGGGCAAGGCGATCAATTTTGCGTTGATGAGCGATGCGCGCGTCATCAACATGAGCCTCGGCGGCCCGCGCGACCGGCTGCTGGAAACCCTGCTCGACGCGGCCCTCGCGCGCGGCGTGACGCTCGTCGGCGCGGCCGATCCGGCGCAGCCCGACGGCGGCTTTCCCGCGTCGCATCCGGGCGTGATCGCGGTGGCGTCCGACACGCAGCGCGCGCCGCCGCCCGGGTCGCTGCGCGCGCCGGGGACGGACGTGCCCACGTCGCTGCCGGGCGCGCGCTTCGGGCTGGTGTCCGGCTCGTCGTACGCGTCGGCCCACGTGGCGGGGCTCGCCGCGCTGGTGCTGGAACTGCGTCCCGGAACGACGCCGGCCAGGCTGCGGGCCGACCTCGACGGCGGCGCACGCATCGTGCCCGCCGCGCTGGCCTCTGGCGCCGGACAAGCTGGTAGCATAGACGCCTGCGCGGCCGTTGCGCGCGCCGCCGGAGCCTGTTTCTGCCTATGCCCATCGACGACCACGACCGCCAGCCTTCCCTCCCCGCGCCCGCCGCACTGAAACCCGTCGCGGGCGCGTTCGCATTCTTCACCGCCGCCCTCTGCGCGGCGCCCGGTGCTTTGGCCCAGACCAGCGCCGACCTCTCCGTCGTGTCCGAATACACGGTGCGCGGCGTCTCGCAGGGCCGCAATCCCGCCGTGCAGCTGCGCGTGGACCACGACTTCGACGGCGGCTGGTACGCCGGCACCTTCGCGTCGCCCATCGACCTGTACGGCCGCGGCCAGGGCCTGCTGATCGTCTACGGCGGCCGGGCGCTGCCGCTGACCACGCGGCTGTCGTGGGATGCCGGCGTCACGCGCACGATCTATTTGCGCAACCACGAAGTCGACTACCACGAGTTCTACGCCGGCCTGACGTATGACCGCGTCAACGCGAGAATCTCGTATTCGCCGGCGTATTACGGCGGGGGCCGCACGGTGTACCTCGACCTGAACGGCGGCATCCCGCTGGGCGAGCGCGTGGCGCTGGCCCTGCATGCCGGGCTGCTGCATCCGCTCGATAGCGATTACCACTGGAGCGACCGGGACCGCGCGGACCTGCGCGCCACGCTCGCGTACGACACGGGCAACTGGCGCCTGCAGGCCGGCGTGCAGACCCTCGTGCACGGCAGCGGCCTCCCGCGCGCCCGCGCCCTGTTCGCCGGCGCCAGCCTGCGTTTCTAAAAGGTGCGATCCGATTGAACCTTGCGCGTGGACGAGGGCATTAACGTCGTCCCCTTCCCCTGAGGTGCAATCATGAACCTGCAATCGAATCCGGCCGCGCGTCTCCTGTGCGGCATCGTCCTCGGCGCCGCCGTCGCGGCCTGCGGCGGCGGTGGCGACGACCATCCGATGACGCCCCCCGTCACCATGCCGCCGGCCATCACGAGCGCCTTCACCACGACGGCCCTCGTCACCGACCAGTCCAGCGGCGCGGCCCACACCGACAGCCATCTCGTCAACGCGTGGGGCCTCGCGTTCAACCCGACGGCCTTCGTCTGGGTCGCCAACAACGGCACGGCGACGTCCACGCTGTACGACGGCAACGGCGTGCCGCAGACGCTCGTCGTCACGGTTCCCGCCGGCGTCACCGGCATCGTCTACAACGGCAGCCAGGACTTCAAGATCACGCAGAACGGCGTGACGGGTGCCAGCCCCTTCATCTTCGTGGGCGAGACGGGCACCGTGTCGGGCTGGTCGCCGGCGGTCAATCGCACGAACGCCGTGACTGCCGTCGACACGGGCGGCAGCGCCGTTTATAAAGGCCTGGCCATCGGCGCATTTTCGGGCGCGAACTACCTGTACGCGGCCGACTTCCGCAACAACCGCATCGACGTCTACAACGCCAGCTTCCAGAAAGCCACGCTGCCCGGCGGCTTCACCGATCCGAACCTGCCGGCCGGCTACGGGCCGTTCGGCATCCAGGCCATCGGCGACCGCATCTACGTGGCCTATGCGCAGCGCGAGACGGCCGGCAACGACGAGGTCAAGGGCGCGGGGCTGGGCGTCGTCGACGTGTACGACATGGGCGGCGTCTTCCTGCACCGGCTGGCGGCGGGCGGCGCGCTGAATGCGCCGTGGGGTATGGCGCTGGCGCCGGCCAACTTCGGGGACTTCAGCAACGCGGTGCTCGTCGCGAACTTCGGCGACGGCAAGATCAACGCCTACAACCCGTCCAACGGCGCGTTCATCGGCACCCTGTCGAAGGCCGACCGCACGCCCATCGTCATCGACGGCCTGTGGGGCATCGCGTTCGGCAACGGCGTGCAGAACCAGCCCACGAACACGCTGTTCTACACGGCAGGTCCGAATGACGAGGCACACGGCATCTACGGCCGGATCGACATGCAGTAAATGTCAGAAGAAGGACGCGAACATCGCGATCGTCGCCGCCGCCATCACGCCGGTGCACAGCCAGCCCATGGCGCGCAGGCGCGGCGCGATCGTCAGGTTGCCCATGATGCGCGGGCTCGACGCCACCAGCATCATGATCGCCATCACGGGCACGGCGATGACGCCGTTCAGCACCGCGCTCCAGTACAGCGCCTTGATCGGATCGATGGGCATGAAGTTGATGCCGACGCCCGCCAAGGTGGCGACGATGATGATGCCGTAGAACTTGCGCGCGGCCGAAAACTCCGCGCCCAGGCTGCTCTTCCAGTGGAACGTGCCCGCCATCGCATACGCGGCGGAACCGGCCAGCACGGGAATCGCGAGCAGGCCCGTGCCCACGATGCCGAGCGCGAACAGGACGAACGCGAGTTCGCCCGCGACGGGTTTCAGCGCCGACGCGGCCTGCGCCGACGACTGGATGTCGTGCACGCCCTGCGCGTGCAGGGTGGCGGCGGTGGTGAGCATGATGAAGAACGCGACGCTGTTCGACACGCCCATGCCCACGAGCGTATCGAAGCGGATGCGGCTGAACTGGCGCTCCACCTGCTCGGGCGCCTGCCGCAGCGGCTGGGCGGCATCGTCCGCGCGCAGCTCTTCCACTTCCTGCGACGCCTGCCAGAAGAACAGATAGGGACTGATCGTCGTGCCGAAGACGGCGACGATCGTCGTGAGGTAGTCCTTGTTCCATGCGACGCGGGGCCACACGGTGGTCTTCAGCACCACGCCCCACGGCACGTGGACGACGAACACGGTGGCCACGTACGCGAGCAGCACGAGCGTGAGCCACTTGAGCAGGTTCACGTAGCGCTGGTAAGGGATGAACACCTGCAGCAGCACGGACAGCACGCCGAAGCCGACGGCATACCACAGCGGCCGGCCGGGCACGACGAGCGACATCGCCTCGCCCATCGCCGCCACGTCGGCCGCGATGTTGATGATGTTCGCGACGAGCAGCAGGCCGACCACGCCCCACACCACCTGGCGCGGCGCATAGCGCTGCAGGTTGGTGGCGAGGCCGCGCCCCGTCACACGGCCGATGTTGGCGCTGATGACCTGGATGGCGGCCATCAGCGGATACGTCAGCAGCAGGGTCCACAGCAGGTTGAACCCGAACTGGGCGCCAGCCTGCGAATACGTGGCGATGCCGCTCGGGTCGTCGTCGGCCGCGCCGGTGATCAGGCCCGGGCCCAGCTTCGACAGCCAGGTCGAGGCTTCCGGCGACGGGGGCGCGATGGTGGGTTCATCGGGTTTCATGAAACCCATCATGCACCCATGTGGGGCGGGGATATGTACGGTTGCGCACACTGTGCGCGGACCGTAACCTCCGCCCCGTCATCCCCGCGCAGGCGGGGATCCATGCTGAGTCACAGAATTCGGTATCTCGGACGTGTGACGGCGGCATCCGATATCTGACTTCGGAACCTCAGTTTGGGTTCCCGCTTTCGCGGGAACGACGATGTTTTACTTCGCCGACTGGATCCACTTCTCCACCTGCGCCTGCAGGATCGGCAACGGCAGCGTCCCGTCCCCCAGCACCACCGCGTGGAACTTCGGGAACGTGAACTTCGGTCCGAGCTCCTTCTGCGCCCGCGCACGCAGGTCGAGGATCTTCAGCGCGCCCACCTTGTACGCCAGCGCCTGGCCCGGCCACACCATGTAGCGCTCGATCTGGTTCGACGCGCGCGCCTCGTTGTAGCCCAGGTTATCCATCATGTACTTGACCGCCTGCTCGCGCGACCAGCCCTGCGCGTGCATGCCCGTGTCGACGACGAGGCGCACGGCGCGCAGCAGTTCGTCGTTCAGGTGGCCGTAGTACGCGGCCGGATCGTCGTACAGGCCGAAGTCGCGGCCCAGCGTCTCGCAGTACAGCGCCCAGCCTTCCGTGTAGGCGGCGGCGCTCGGGTGCTCGGTGAAGAACTTGCGGAAGTCCGGCAGCGGCAGCTCCTTCAGCAGCGCCGCGTGCAGGTGGTGGCCCGGCACACCCTCGTGCAGGAGGAGGCTCGTCATGCCGACCGTGCTGTACTCCTTCGGGTCGTTGACGACGGCCCAGAACACGCCCGGATGCGACCCGTCGGCGGCGACGGGCGTGTAATGGTCGGACGCCGTGGCGCGCGTCAGCTCCGGCTCCAGCTGGATGTCCAGCTTCGCCTTCGGCAGCAGGCTGAAATACTGCGGCAGCTTCGCTTCGACAGCGGCATAGATGGCGCGGTAGCGCTCCAGCACCTCCTGGTCGGTCTTGAACGGCTTGAAGCGCGCCTGCGCGACGACCCATTGCGGGAAGGTCTTCAGGGGACCGTCGTAGCCCAGCTTCGGCGCCAGGGTCGCCATCTGCTGCTGGATGCGCGCCACTTCCTTCTCGCCCAATGCGTGGATCTCCGCCGGCGTCAGGTCGAGGTTCGTGTTGTTGCGGATGCGGGCCTGGTACCACGCGGCGCCGTCCGGCAACGCGCCATAGCCGGCCGTCGTGCGGCCCGCGGGCAGGTAGTCCTTCTCGAGGTAGGTGTTCAGGCGCGCGAGCGCGGCGTCGATCCTTTGTGCGGCCTGGCGGTAGCCGGCCGTGAGCGATTTTCTATCGGCGTCGGAGAACCCGGCCGGCAGGTTCTTGATGGGCGTGTAGAAGATGCTCGCTTCCGGATCGGTCGCGGCCAGCTGGCGGAACTGCGGCAGCATCTTGGCCGTGATCGCCTTCGGCTGCACGACGCCCTTCTTGACGCCTTCCTTCATGTTGGCGATGGCCTGGTCGATCCATGCCGGCAGCTGCTCCAGGCGCGACAGGTACGCGCGGTACTGGGCCGGCGTCGCCAGCGGCTGCGAGCCCATGCCGCTCGCGTAGTTCGCCAGGTTGCTCGGGATGTTGTCGAAATGGTTCAGCGGCAGCAGGTGCTCGGGGAAGCGCGCGAGGTCGAGCTGGGCGCGGATCTCGAAAGCGAGGATGTCGTAGTTCAGGCGCGCCTTCTCCGACAGGTGCGTCTTGTCGATCTTCTGCAGGTCGTCCAGCAGCCTGTGGTTCTGCGCGAAGTAGCGGGCGCGGACCTTCGGGTCGATCGCCATGCCGATCTGGTCGTCGTAGCGGCTGTCGCCGTTCGCGGTCGCGTACAGCATCGGGTCGAACCGGGCGCGCGCATCGTAGAAGCGGGCAGCGATGCGGTCGACCTGGCGTTCGGCGGACGAAGCGGCGGGGGACGTCTGGGTCGTTGCGGCGTGGGCGGACAGGATAGGTGCGCCGGCCGACAGCAAAGCCGCGAGGATGGCGGCATTGAGAGTGCGGTTCATGGGTCTCCTTTGTGAGGTTGTTGCTTGACAGCATACTACGATTGCCGGATCGACCACACCTCCCCATTTTGGCGCAAATACGCACCGCGACGGTGCCCGTGCACGCTTGCGGGGCAACCCATCGGGCATGCCCACTGGGAGTGCGCCTCTTCACCAAATTGGAACGTTTATTGCTACCCAGAAGTGCAATCAGACCAACTTGCACTTTTTTGGAGTACGCATGGATGCATTCAAAAGCGGAGCGGACGCGCTCTTCATCTTGCTCGGCGGGATCATGATCCTGGCGATGCACGCCGGCTTCGCCTTCCTGGAATTGGGCACGGTACGCCGCAAGAACCAGGTCAACGCGCTGGTAAAAATCCTGATCGACTTCGCCGTTTCCACCATCGCCTACTTCTTCGTCGGCTATGGCATCGCCTACGGCATCCACTTCATGGGCGCCACGAGCACCCTGGTCGCCAAGAACGGCTACGAACTGGTGAAGTTCTTCTTCCTGCTGACGTTCGCCGCCGCGATCCCCGCCATCATCTCGGGCGGGATCGCCGAGCGCGCCAAGTTCCACCCGCAGATGGCCGCCACCGCCCTGCTCGTGGGCTTCGTCTATCCGCTGTTCGAAGGCATCGCCTGGAACAATCGCTTCGGCATCCAGGACTGGCTTGCCTCCGCATTCGGCGCGCCGTTCCACGACTTCGCCGGCTCCGTCGTCGTGCACGCCGTCGGCGGCTGGGCCGCGCTGCCGGCCGTGCTGCTGCTGGGCGCGCGCCGCGGCCGCTACACCAAGGATGGCCGCATCTCGGCGCACCCGCCGTCGAACATCCCGTTCCTCGCGCTGGGCGCGTGGATCCTCACGGTCGGCTGGTTCGGCTTCAACGTGATGAGCGCACAGACGCTGGACAAGATGAATGGCCTCGTCGCCGTCAACTCGCTGATGGCCCTCACGGGCGGCACCCTGACCGCCTTCGTGCTGGGCAAGAACGACCCGGGCTTTGTCTACAACGGTCCGCTGGCCGGCCTCGTCGCCGTGTGCGCGGGATCGGACCTGATGCATCCGATGGGCGCGCTCGTGACGGGCGCGATCGCGGGCGCGATCTTCGTCGTGATGTTCACGCTGGCGCAGAACCGCTGGAAGATCGACGACGTGCTGGGCGTGTGGCCCCTGCACGGCCTGTGCGGCGCGTGGGGCGGCATCGCGGCCGGCATCTTCGGCAGCCAGGCGCTGGGGGGCCTGGGCGGCGTGTCGCTCGCGTCGCAGATCGTCGGCACCCTGCTGGGTGTCGCCATCGCCGGCATCGGCGGCATCATCGTCTACGGGTTGTTGAAGGCGACCGTCGGGCTGCGCCTGGACGCCGAACAGGAATTCGACGGGGCCGACCTGGCCATCCACCGCATCAGCGCCACGCCGGAACGCGAAACCACGTTCCAATAAGCTGATCGTCCCGTCACGCTTCGCGCGCGGTGGCGACGAGGCGCCGGATCGCGGCCGCCAGCGCCGCCGGCTCCACGGGCTTGGCGAGATAATCGGTAAAACCGGCCTGCAGCGCCTTGGCGCGGTCGTCCTGGCGGGTGAACGCCGTCAACGCGATGGCGGGAACGTCCGCCGTGGCCGCGCGCCGGCGGATGCGCCGCATCAGTTCGAAGCCGTCGACTTCGGGCATGCCGACGTCGCTGACGATCACGTCCGGCACCTCGCGCTCCAGCAGGGCCAGCGCGGCGCTGGCGCCCGGCGCCGTCATCGTGGCGGCGCCGCTGTACGACAGGATCTGTTCCAGCACGTCGAGCGTATCCGGCGCGTCGTCGATCACCAGCACCCGCACGCCGGTCAGGTCGGCCAGGTCGTCCGTGCCCGCCTGCGCCATCGGGAGCACGCCCATTCCCGGCACCGTGACGGCGCTCGGGCGCGCCAGCGGCAGGCGCACCGTGAACGTGGTGCCCGCGTGCACGCCGGCGCTGTCCACGACGATCGTCCCGCCATGCAGTTCGACGAGCTGCCGCGCGATCGACAACCCCAATCCCAGGCCTCCGTGCTGGCGCGAGATCGACGCATCCTGCTGGCGGAAGCGGTCGAACACGTACGGCAGGAAGTCCGGCGCGATGCCGATGCCGGAATCGATCACGCGGATCACGGCGTCGTTGCCGTCGCGCCCCAGCAGCACCTGCACGCTGCCGCCCGACGGCGTGAACTTGACCGCGTTCGCCAGCAGATTCCACAGCACCTGCTGGAGCCGGCCCGGATCGGCGCGCACTTCGAGCGGCAACGTGCCCGGCTCGCGTCCCAGGTCGGCGCGCAGGGCGATCATCTTGGCCGAGGCGGCCGGGTGCACGGTGCCCAGCGCCGCCTCGATGATGCGGGAAGGGTCGACCGTCTGCACGTCCAGCCGCACGGTGCCGGAAATGATGCGGCTCATGTCGAGCAGGTCGTCGATCAGCTTGCCCTGGGCGCGCGCGTTGCGCTCGATGGTCTCCAGCGCGCGTTTCATGGTCGCCTCGTCCTTCACGCCCCGCTGCAGCATGCCGGCCCAGCCGAGGATGGCATTCAGCGGCGTGCGCAGCTCGTGCGACAGGGTGGCGAGGAATTCGTCCTTCAGTGCGGACAGGCGTTCGGCTTCGTCGCGCGCGACGCGCTCGCGTTCCAGCAGGTGCTGGCGCTCGGCCGCCGTCGCCTGCGACATGGCGAGGATGCGCGCGTTCGCTTCCAGGTGCGCGTCGAACACGGACGCGATGAGGGCCAGGCCCAGCACGCAGAACGTGGCCAGCACGACGAGCGTGGCGAGGCTGTCGCGATGCACGCCGACGCGCGCGGCCATGCACACGCTGTCGGCCGGGAAGTTCGCGGCCGCCATGCCCGTGTAATGCATGCCGACGATGGCGCAGCCCATCACGACGGCGGCGCCGATGCGCGGCACCCACACGTCCGGCGTGCTGCGGCGCAGCCGGAACGCGATCCACAGCGCCAGCGCCGACGCGCCCACGGCGATCAGTACCGAGAGCGCGAACAGCAGCGGGTCGTACACGATCCCGGGCTGCATGCGCATGGCGGCCATGCCCGTGTAATGCATCGCATTGATGCCGGCGCCCATGATGACGGCACTGACGCCCAGGCGCACCGGGCCCAGGTTCGCGCGGCCCACCTGCCACAGCGCCAGGCCGGACGCCAGGATCGGCAGCACCAGCGAGACGAGGGTGATGGGGATGTCGTAGGCGACCGGGATCGGGAGACGAAACGCCAGCATTCCGACGAAGTGCATGGCCCAGATCCCGGAGCCCATCGCGATCGCGCCGCCCAGCATCCAGGCGAACTTCGTCCGCCCGGCGGCTTCCGCCACCCTGCCCGCGAGGCTGAGGGCGGAATACGACGCGACGATCGCGACGAGGATCGAAATCAGGACGAGCGGGGTTTCATAGTATCCGGTCAGCATCGTCGGTCAGACGCGTGCCGCCCGGCGGGCGGCTTCGGACCACAGTATGCTACCGGCGCGCGCGATCGGCCAGAATAGTAACAACAAATTGCATGTTGTTACTTTTGAGCAACAAGCTCATCGGCCGCGGACATGGAAACGATGCCGGCCCGTTCCAGCATCGCGTGCAACAGCACGTTGCAGCCGGCTTCCAGGTGGCCGGGCTGGGCATCCTCGATCTCGTTGTGGCTGATGCCGTCCTTGCACGGCACGAAGATCATGCCGGCGGGCGCCAGCCGCGCGACATAGATCGCGTCGTGGCCGGCGCCGGACACCACGTCCATCGTCGAATAGCCCAGCCGTTCCGTCGCGGCGCGCACGGCGCCCACGCAATCCGGGTGGAACGGGCAAGGCGGATAGTACGACACGCGCTGCAGGTCGATGCCCAGGCCCGTCTCGCGCCGCGTGCGCTCGACGAACGCCTCGATCTCGCCGTGCATCGTGTTCAGCAGCTCGTCGCTGACGTTGCGCAGGTCGATGCTGAACTTGACGTGGCCGGGGATCACGTTGCGGCTGTTGGGGAACACCTGGACCATGCCGACGGTGCCGCGGCCGTACGGCGGGTAGCGGTTGGCGATGGCGACCGTCTCCCGCATGATGGTCGTCGCGACCTGCAGCGCGTCGCGCCGCAGATGCATCGGCGTGGGGCCGGCGTGCGCTTCCATCCCGGTCACGGTGCAGTCGTACCACGACAGGCCCATCACGGCGGGCACGACGCCGATCACCTTGTTCGCGTCCTCCAGCACGGGGCCCTGCTCGATGTGGGCTTCGAAGTAGGCGCCGATCGGGTGGTCGCCCGGCGTCTGCTCGCCCTGGTAGCCGATCCTCTGGAGTTCCTCGCCGACGGATTTGCCGTCGACGTCGCGCGCCGCATACGCCGTCTCCAGGCTGAATGCGCCGCAGAACACGCCGGAGCCCATCATCACGGGCACGAAGCGCGAGCCTTCTTCGTTCGTCCAGAACGCGACTTCGATCGGCGCCTCGGTCCGGATGCCCCGCTCGTTCAGCGTGCGCACGACTTCGAGGCCGGCCAGCACGCCGTAGTTGCCGTCGAACTTGCCGCCGGTCGGCTGGGTGTCGATGTGGCTGCCCGTGACGACCGGGGGCAGGCTCGGATTCGTGCCCACGCGGCGCATGAACACGTTGCCGATTTTATCTACGGTGACGCCGAGGCCTTCCGCTTTCGCCCATTGCACGACGAGGTCGCGGCCCTGGCGGTCGAGGTCCGTCAGGGCGAGGCGCTTCACGCCGCCCTTCTCGGTGGCGCCGATTTGCGCCAGTTCCATCAGGGCGTTCCAGAGGCGGGTGCCGTTGATGCGCAGGTCGTTCATGGTGTTCTCCAGTTGGTGCTTGCATCACCATCGTCCTCGCGAAAGCGGGGACCCATGCCAAGTGTGCGATCAGGTGGCGTCAACAATGCGCGCAGGCTCAGTATGGATTCCCGCTTCCGCGGGAATGACGTTCGTAGCGTTCAAATAGTGCTGGTGAAAGCAGGCCGTTCCACATAGCGTCCCGCGCCCCGTTCCGCGCGCAGGTCGCCATCCGCATACACGAGCTTCCCGGCCGCCACCGTGTGCGTGGGAATCCCGCGCACCGTGCGCCCTTCGAACACGTTGAAGTCGCCCTTCGAATGCTGCGTCGCGGCCGACAGCGTGCGCGTCCCCTGCGGGTCCCACACGACGACGTCGGCATCCGCCCCCACGGACACGGAACCCTTGCGCGGATAAATATTAAAAATCTGGGCCGCATTGGTCGACGTCACGCGCACGAATTCGGAGGGCGTCAGACGCCCCGTATTCACGCCCGCGTCCCACACGACGGCCATGCGTTCCTCGACGCCGCCGCAGCCGTTGGGGATGCGCGTGAAATCGTCCGCGCCCATTCCCTTCTGGCCGGCGCAGAACGTGCAGTGGTCGGTCGCCGTCGTGTGCAGGTTGCCGCCCTGGAGGCCTTGCCACAGCGCCGTCTGGTGGTGGCTGGAGCGGAACGGGGGACTCATCACGTAGGCGCGCGCGACTTCGGGATCGGCGTGGCGGTGAACGCTGTCGTCGATGACGAGGTGGCCCGCCAGCGCCTCGCCGTACACGCGCTGGCCGCGTGCGCGGGCGCGCGTGATGGCCTCCAGCGATTCGGCGCACGACACGTGCACGATGTACACGGGCGTGCCCAGCACGCCCGCGATGGCGATCGCGCGGTTGGCCGCTTCGGCCTCCACTTCCGGAGGACGCGACAGCGGATGCGCTTCCGGCCCGCGGATGCCCTTCGCCAGCAGTTCGCGCTGCAACTGGTAGACCAGCTCTCCGTTCTCCGCGTGCACGGTCGGGATCGCGCCCAGTTCGAGCGCGCGCCGGAAGCTTTTCACCAGCGTCTCGTCGTCGGCCATGATGGCGTTCTTGTACGCCATGAAGTGCTTGAAGCTGTTCACGCCGTGGCGCTTGACGAGCGTGCCCATGTCTTCGTGCACCGTGTCGTCCCACCACGTGACGGCGACGTGGAACGTGTAGTCGGCCGCGGCCTTTTCAGCCCAGCCGCGCCACGTCTGGAATGCGTCCATCAGGCGTTGTTTCGGGTCGGGGATGACGAAGTCGATGATCGTCGTCGTGCCGCCTGCGAGGCCCGCCGCCGTGCCGGTGTAAAAATCGTCGGCGGTGACGGTGCCCATGAACGGCAGCTGCATGTGCGTGTGCGGGTCGATCCCGCCCGGCATCACGTACTGGCCGCCGGCATCGATCACTTCCGCGTGCGCGGGCGCCTCCAGGTTCTCGCCCACGGCGACGATCCTGCCGCCTTCGCACAGCACATCGGCACGAAATGCACGGTCGGCGTTCACCACCGTACCACCGCGTATCAACAGGGTCATTGACGTCTCCTCGGGTCAATCGAGCGAACGGGCCGGATGCAGCGCCGGCGCCGCCCTGCCCTTCATCATGATGCCGTACACGACCGCGGAAATCGCGATCCCGACGAACCACGCATAGGTGTACAGGGTTTTGAACGCGGCGCCCACGTCCGGGAACGATTCCGGAAACGCCGCGTTCATGAAACCCGGGATGTTCGGCAGCACGCCGGCGACGAAGGCGACGATCGCGGCCGGGTTCCAGCCGCCGCGATAGCCATAGATGCCGTCGTCCTTGTACAGGTGGTCGACCGCCAGTTGCGTGCGGCGGATCAGGTAGTAGTCGATGATCAGCACGCCCGCGATGGGGCCCAGCAGCGCGGAATAGCCGATCAGCCAAGTGAAGATATAGCCCTGCGTCGATTCCAGTATCTTCCACGGCATCATCGCGAGCGCGATGCCGGCCGTGATGTAGCCGCCCGTGCGGTACGAGATGCGGCGCGGCGCCAGCGCGGAAAAGTCGTAGGCCGGGCCGACGAGGTTGGCGGCCAGGTTGACGCTGACCGTGTCGACCAGCAGGACAATCAATGCGATCAGCACCGCGGCGCCCGTCATGCGGCTGGCCAGGTCGACCGGGTCCCACAACGCCTTGCCGTACAGGACGACGGTGGCCGACGTGACGATGACGGCCAATGCCGCCAGCAACCCCATCGGCACGGGCAGGCCGACGGACTGGCCCAGGATCTGGTCGCGCTGCGTGCGCGCGAAGCGGGTGAAGTCGGGGATGTTCAGCGCGAGCGTGGCCCAGAACCCGACCATCGCCGTCAGCGACGGCCAGAACGTGGACCAGAACTGGCCGGCCTTCTTGCCGCCTTCGACGAATTGCGACGGCGCGTCCAGCAGCGGGCCGAAGCCGCCCGCTTTCTGGTAGACCCAGCCGAGCAGCACGAAGCAGATCGCGATCTTCAGCGGCGCCGTGTACGTCTCCAGCTTGCGGATCGCATCCATGCCGTGCACGATGAAATAGAACTGGATCGCCCAGAACGCGAGGAAGCACAGCAGCTGCGCGCCGTTGATGCCCAGGCCGGCCAGCCTTGCGCCGCCGATCTCGTGCCCGGCCAGCACGCCCAGCAGCGTGTAGATCATGCTGCCGCCGAACCACGTCTGGATGCCGTACCAGCCGCACGCGACGATGGCGCGCATCAGCGCCGGCAGGCGCGCCCCGCGCGTGCCGAACGCGGCGCGCGCCAGCACGGCGTACGGGATGCCGTACTTGGTGCCGGCGTGGCCGATCAGCAGCATCGGCAACAGCACGATGGCGTTCGCGAGGAACACGGTGAACACGGCCTGGTACGCGGACATGCCGGCCTCGATCAGGCTGGCGGACAGCGTATAGGCCGGGATGCACATCACCATGCCGACCCACAGGGCGGCGAAGTGATACCAGCGCCACGTGCGCTGGGCGGCGCTCGTCGGCGCGAGGTCTTCGTTCCAGAGATCCTGGTTCGTTGCGGGGTCTGGGCTCATCGGGGCGGTCTCCGTGGGGTGGGCGTTACACACCGTCCAATAGTACTCCCTCGGCCCTCGGATTCCGGGGATCCTGCGTCCAGTTCATATAGGGCTTGCCCGTCTGCTGCGGCACCATCGTGATGCAGCCCTCGACCGGACAGGTGATCTCGCACAGGTTGCAGCCGACGCACTCCTCGGCTATGACTTCGTACTTGCGCGCATTCCCGTCGACCAGCCGCGCGACCGCCTGGTGCGACGTGTCCTCGCACGCCACGTGGCAGCGGCCGCACTGGATGCACTTGTCCTGGTCGATGTGCGCGATGACCTGGTAATTCATGTCCAGGTATTTCCAGTCCGTCGTGTTCGGCACGGCCTTGCGCGAGAACGCGGCGATGTTTGCATAACCCTTGCTGTCCATCCAGCGCGACAACCCGTCCTTCATCTCCTCGACGATGCGGAAGCCATGCAGCATCGCGGCCGTGCACACCTGTACCGAGCCGGCGCCCAGCGCGATGAACTCGGCCGCGTCGCGCCAGTTGCCGATGCCGCCGATGCCGGAGATCGGCAAGCCTTGCGTCACCGGATCGCGCGCGATCTCGGCCACCATGTTCAGCGCGATGGGCTTGACGGCCGTGCCGCAATAGCCGCCGTGCGTGCTGGCGTCTCCGACCGCGGGGAACGCGACCATGCGGTCCAGGTCCAGGTGCGTGATCGAATTGATCGTGTTGATCAGCGAGACCGCATCCGCCCCGCCCGCCAGCGCCGCCCGTGCGGGCGCGCGCACGTCGGTGATGTTGGGCGTCAGCTTGACGATCACCGGCAGCCGCGTGGTCGTCTTGCACCAGCGCGTGACGAGTTCGATCAGGTCCGGCTGCTGGCCCACCGCCGCGCCCATCCCGCGCTCGGGCATGCCGTGCGGGCAGCCGAAGTTCAGTTCGATGCCGTCCGCGCCCGTCGCCTCGACGAGCGGCAGGATCTCGCGCCACGGCGCTTCCTCGCACGGCAGCATCATCGACACGACCAGCGCCCGGTCGGGCCAGGCCTTCTTGACGGCCGTGATCTCGCGCAGGTTGATCTCGAGGCTGCGATCCGTGATCAGCTCGATGTTGTTGAAGCCGATGACCTCGCGGTTCTTCCCGTGCAGCGCGGAATAGCGCGACGACACGTTGACGGCCGGCGGATCCTCGCCCAGCGTCTTCCACACGACGCCTCCCCACCCCGCCTCGAAGGCGCGCACGACGTTATAGGCCTTGTCGGTCGGCGGTGCGGACGCCAGCCAGAAAGGGTTCGGCGACTTGATGCCGCAAAAATCGATGCTCAGGTCGGCCATCATGCCTCCGCTTTGGAAAGGATGTCGTCATGGATCGCCAGCGCCGCCAGTTTGCCGTGCTGGACGGCCTGCACCGTCAGGTCCTGCCCCGGCGCCACGCAGTCGCCGCCCGCGTACACGCCCGGCAGCTTGGTGCGGAAGCGCGCGTCGACGTGGATCTTGTCACCTTCACGTTCGAGCTCGCGCGCGAGCGGATCGGACAGGGCGTCTCCGTCCATGTGCTGGCCGATGGCCTTGAACACGGCATCGGCCGCGATGTCGATGAACGCGCCCGTGCCGGCGAGGCGGCCGTCCTCCAGCCGCGTCTCCTCGAAGCGCATGCCGCGCACGCGGCCCGCAGCGTCCAGCAGGATCTCGTGCGGCGCGGCCCACGTGCGGATGCGCACGCCGTTCGTCTTCGCGATCTCGATCTCGTGGCCGGTCGCGCTCATCGCCTCGACACCGCGGCGGTACACCAACGTGACATCTTCCGCGCCCAGGCGCCCGATCTGCACGGCCATGTCGACGGCCGTGTTGCCGGCCCCGATCACGACCGCGCGCTTCGGTACCGGCAGCGCCGCGAGGTCCGCGGCCTGGCGCAACGTGGCGATGTAGTCGACGGCCGCCGCGAGGCCCGGCGCATCCTCGCCCGTCAGGCCGAGACGGCGGCTGGCGCCGAGGCCCAGGCCGAGGAACACGGCGTCGTAGCGCGTGTGCAGGTCCTGCAGGTGCAGGTTGCTGCCCAGGATGCGGCCGTACTGGATCTCGATGCCGCCGATCGACAACAAGAAGTCCACCTCGCGCTGGGCGAAGTCGCCCGGCAGCTTGTACTTGGCGATGCCGTATTCGTTCAGGCCACCGGCCTTGTCGCGCGCTTCGAACACGACGACGTCATGGCCCAGCAACGCGAGCCGGTGCGCGCACGACAGCCCGGCCGGGCCGGCGCCCACGACGGCGATCGTCCTGCCGGTCGATGGCGCGCGCCGGAAGGGGTGATCGGCGAAGTGGGCGTTGTCGATGGCATGGCGCTGCAGCAGGCCGATCTTCACGGGCTGGCCTTCGGCGTCGTCGTTGCGCACGCAGGCGTCCTCGCACAGGATCTCCGTCGGGCACACGCGCGAACAGCTGCCGCCGAAGATGTTCTGCTTGAGGATGTTGACCGCGGCGCCCTCCACATTGCCCTCGTGGATGTTGCGGATGAAGCTCGCGACGTCGATGCCCGTCGGGCAGGCGCGGGTACAGGGCGCGTCGTAGCAGTACAGGCAGCGGGCGCTTTCGATGGCGGCCTGGCGCGCGGTCAGCGCCGGGGCCAGGTCCGTGAAGCGCTCGGACAGGGCCCCGTGCGTGCCGGCGGCGGGGGGCAGGTGGTGGAGTGACTCGATCATGAAGCATCCCTTCTTTTCGTAGTGACTCAAAAAAACCACCGTCGCTCCCGCGCAGGCGGGAGCCCAAGTTGCGTGCGTCGTCGAGATGCGTGCGACTTGGGTCCCTGCCTTCGCAGGGACGACGTATCAACGGATCGTGTCCGTCATTTCATTTGCGGGAACGCGAACTCCACCCCGCTGCTCGCCGTATTCGGCCAGCGCTGCATCACAGCCTTGTGCCGCGTATAGAACCGCACGCCCTCCGGCCCATACGCATGGTGGTCGCCGAACAGGCTTTTCTTCCACCCGCCGAAGCTGTTGAACGCCATCGGCACCGGCAGCGGCACGTTCACCCCGACCATGCCCACCTGCACCTGGCGCACGAATTCGCGCGCCACGCCGCCGTCGCGGGTGAATACGGCGACGCCGTTGCCGTACTCGTTGCGGTTGATGAGGGCCAAAGCGCTGCCCACGTCGGGCAGGCGCACGACGCACAGCACGGGGCCGAAGATTTCCTCCTTGTAGATGGACATCGAAGGCTGGACGTGGTCGAACAAGGTGCCGCCCACGAAGAAGCCGTTGTCGCGCTCCGGCACCTTGAAGCCGCGGCCGTCGACGACCAGCGTCGCGCCCTGCTCCACGCCTTCCCCGATCAGTTTTTCGATGCGCTGCTTGGCCGCCTGCGTGACCACGGGCCCCATCTCCGCACCATCCGCCATGCCGTCCGCGATTTTCAGGGCGCGGGTGCGCTCGGCCAACCGCGCGACCAGTGCGTCGCCCGCGTCGCCGATCGCGACCGCCACCGAGATCGCCATGCAGCGCTCGCCGGCCGATCCGTACGCGGCGCCGATGAGTGCATCGACCGCCATGTCCATGTCGGCATCCGGCATCACGACCATGTGGTTCTTCGCGCCGCCCAGCGCCTGCACGCGCTTGCCGGCAGCGCTGCCGCGCGCATAGATGTATTCCGCGATCGGCGTCGAGCCCACGAAGCTGACGGCCTGGATGTCCGGGTGATCCAGCAGCGCGCCGACCGCGCCTTTGTCGCCCTGGACGACGTTGAACACGCCGTCCGGCAGCCCCGCTTCCTTCAGCAGCCGCGCATGCAGCAGCGACGCCGACGGATCGCGTTCGGACGGTTTCAGGATGAACGTGTTGCCGCACGCGATGGCGACGGGGAACATCCACATCGGCACCATCACGGGGAAGTTGAACGGCGTGATACCCGCGACGACGCCCAGCGGCTGGCGCATCGACCAGGCGTCGATGCCGCGCGCGATCTGGTCCGTGAATTCGCCCTTGAGCAGCTGCGGGATGCCCACCGCGAACTCGACGACTTCGATGCCGCGGGCGACTTCGCCGCGCGCGTCGGCGAACGTCTTGCCGTGTTCGCGCACGACCAGCGCCGCGAATTCGTCCGTGTGGCGCTGGCACAGCTGCAGGTAGTTGAACAGCACGCGGGCTCTAGCCAGCGGCGGCGTCGCGGCCCAGGCGGGGAATGCGGCGCCGGCTGCCGCCACGGCGGCGGCGACGTCGTCGTCGCTCGCCAGCGCCACGCGTGCACAAGGCTCGCCCAGCGCGGGGTTGTAGACGTCGGCGAAGCGTTCGCCGCCGTCAAGCACGCGGCCGCCGATAAAGTGGTTGATGGTCTCCATGGTCGCCTTTCAGTCGAGGTTTTTCAGGACGGCGGCCAGCTTGCCGAACAATTCGTCGATATGTTTTTTCTCCAGCACGAGCGGCGGCGACAGCGCGATGATGTCGCCCGTCGTGCGGATCAGGATGCCGTCCGCGAAAGCCTGCTTGAACGCGGCAAAGGCACGCGCGCCTGGCTTGCCGGGGATGCTTTCCAGCTCGATGCCGGCGACGAGGCCGATGGTGCGGATGTCGATCACGTGCGGCAGGCCGCGCAGGCTGTGCACCGCGTCTTCCCAGTACGGTTGCAGTGACTTCGCGTTTTCCAGGATGCCCTGCTCCTTGAAGACTTCCAGCGTGGCGATCGACGCGGCGCACGCGAGCGGGTGGCCGGAATACGTGTAGCCGTGGAACAGTTCGATGCCGGCCGGCGCTTCCATGAACGCGTCGTGGATGAATTTTTTCGAGAACACGGCGCCCATCGGCACGGTGCCGTTGGTGAGGCCTTTCGCCGTCGTCATCATGTCCGGCTCGACGTCGAAGTAATCGACGGCGAACGGCGTCGTCAGGCGGCCGAAGCCCGTGATCACTTCGTCGAAGATCAGCAGGATGCCGTGCTTCGTGCAGAGTTCGCGCAGGCGCTTCAGGTAACCCTGCGGCGGAATCAGGACGCCCGTCGATCCGGCCACGGGTTCGACGATGACGGCGGCGATGGTCGACGCGTCGTGCAGCGCGACGATGCGTTCCAGTTCATCGGCCAGTTCCGCGCCATGTTCCGGCTCGCCGCGCGAGAACGCGTTCTTGCCGAGGTTGTGCGTGTGCGGCAGGTGGTCGACACCCGGCAGCAGCGGCCCGAAGGCCTTGCGATTCGGGCCGATGCCGCCGACGGACAGCCCGCCGAAGCCGACGCCGTGATAGCCCCGCTCGCGCCCGATCAGCCGCGTGCGGCCGGCGTCGCCGCGGGCCTTGTGATACGCGAGCGCGATCTTGAGGGCCGTGTCCACCGCTTCCGAGCCGGAATTCGTGTAGAACACGTGGCCGAACTTGTGGTTCGTGTAGTCCATCAGGCGTTCGGCCAGGTCGAAGGCGGCCGGGTGGCCCATCTGGAACGTCGGTGCGAAGTCGAGCTGGCCGACCATCTCGCTGACGGCGGCGACGATCTTCGGCTGCGCGTGGCCGCACGGGACGCACCACAGGCCGGCGGTGCCGTCGAGGACCGCGTTGCCGTCGACGTCCTTGTAATACATTCCTTGTGCCGAGACGAGGAGGCGCGGATGGGCCTTGAAGTCACGGTTGTTGGTGAATGGCATCCAGAAGGATGACATCGATTCGGGTCTGGACTCGTTCATGCGACTCCCCTTTTAGAATCAGTGGCCAGTACAAAATTTACCAACTGGCAAAAACAATGATGCAATAATAGACAGCAGTACAACAGTGGCACATATACACAGTCTGCGAAAATGGCCAACCGTATAGGTAGCATAGCCTGTACAGTTTCGGACGTCGCGCGATGGAGGCGCATGGAACCAACCGAAAAGAGCGAGAGCGAGGGATGGCCGGTGCTGGCGATCGACCGCCAGCGCCGCGGCAGCCTGGTCGACCAGATCGTCGCGGCCATCGCCGAGATGGTAAATCGGCGCACGCTGCCCGCCGGGACGAAGATGCCGTCCGTTCGACAATTCGCAAAAGTGAATGGCGTCAGCACCTTCACCGTCGTCGAATCGTACGACCGCCTGCTGCACCTGGGCCTGCTGTCATCGCGGCGCGGGTCCGGCTTTTTCGTCGCGCGCGGCGCGGAAGCCCCGGCGCAGCAAGCGTGCCTCCCCGCGGCCGCCAATGTCGTCGACACGCTCACGCCCGACCTCTATTCCGGCCAGACGGATGCGCTGCCCGTCGGCGCCGGCTGGCTGCCGCCCGAGTGGTATGGCGAATCGACGATCCTCGACGCGGTGCGCCACGCGATGAAGATCCCGGCCGGCCGCCTGCGCGGCTACGGCCATCCGCTCGGCTTTCCCAGCCTGCGCCAGCATCTCGCCACGACGCTGTCGGCCGATCTGTGCGCGGTTGAACCGGAACAGATACTGCTCACGCACGGCGCCACGCATGCGTTCGACCTCGTGCTGCGCACGCTCACGCGGCCGGGCGACGTCGTGTTCGTCGAGGATCCCGGCTACGGCAATTTGCTCGCGCTCGTCCGGCATCATGGCTGCGAGGCCGTCGGCATCCCGCGCGGCGCCCATGGCCTGGACATGGACGTCCTCGCGCGCGCGGCCCAAACGCGCCAGCCGAAGCTCATGTTCGTCAACACGGTGCTGCAGAATCCCCTCGGCACGTCGCTGTCGCAGGCGCAGGCGCACCGGCTGCTCGCGCTGTCCGAGCAGTACGATTTCTGGCTCGTCGAGGACGACATCTACCGCGAACTGGCCGCCCGCGGCGACTCGTCGCTGGCCGCCATGGACGGGCTGCGCCGCGTGATCCGCATCGGCAGCTTTTCCAAGACCCTGTCGCCCGTGCTGCGCGTGGGTTCCGTTTGCGCGTCGGGCTCGTTGATGCCGGAACTGGTGCGCGTCAAGATGCTCACGGGCCTGACGACGTCCGAGGTGAACGAACGCGCCGTGTACGATGCCGTCAGCAGCCGCGCCTACCGCAAGCAGGTCGAGCGCCTCGTGCTGCAGCTGGACGACGCGCGCGAGCTGGCGCTGGAGCGCCTCGGCGATGCGGGCCTCGTGCCGCTGGCCCGGCCGCGCGGCGGGATGTTCGTCAGCGCAGGCTGGCCGGCGCAAAAACAAAGCGGCCGCGCCATCGCCGAACGGGCGCTGCGCGCGAGCATCCTGCTGGCGCCGGGCGAATTCTTTGCGCTGAAGCCGCCCGCCACGGCCTGGTTCCGCTTCAACGTCGCCTATGCCCACGAGCCGGCCCTGCTCGACTTCCTGCGTTCGATTTGAGGAGAACACCCATGACCATCGCCCCCGTCAAACACAGGGTCAGCCATCGCGACAAAGTCGAAGCGACCATCCTCGGCGAAGCCGTGCGCCAGTTCGCCGAATGCGGCTACGAAGGCACGTCGATCGCCACCGTCGCCGAGCGCGCGGGCCTGTCGAAGCAGAACCTGATGTACTACTTCCCGACCAAGCAGGCCCTGTACCAGCGCGTGCTCGACAACGTGCTGGACGACTGGCTCGCGCGCATGGCCAGCCTCGCGGATCCGGGCAAGGACCCGGGCGATGTCCTGCGCGCCTATGTGCGCGCGAAGCTGACGTTCTCGCGCGAGCAGCCGCTCGCGTCGCGCGTGTATGCGATGGAAGTGATCGGCGGCGCCAAGCTGTACGCCGACCAGATCCGCCGCCGCGTGATCCCGCTGCTGCGCGCCGACATCGCCGTGTTCGAGCGCTGGATCGCGGAAGGAAAGATCGCGCCCGTCAACGCCACCCATCTGCTGTTCGCCGTGTGGGCGATGACGCAGTCGTACGCCGACTTCGCCGCCCAGATGACGCTCGTGCTCGACCGCGAACAATTGGAACCATCCGACTTCGACGACGCCGAACGCCTGATCACGGGCATGGTCCTCGCCGCCGTCGGCCTCCAGGAGAATCCATGCCCACCCTGAGCCCCATCGAACTGTTCACGCCCCGCCTGAAACTGCGCTGGATGGACGAGCGCGACGTCGACGCGCACTATGCCGTGTTTGCCGATCCGGAAGTGGCGCGCTACTGGAGCAGCGGGCCGTGGACGTCGCTCGACCAGTCGCGCGAGCATATCGCCGCCACCCAGGCCGCCTATGCGGACGGCAGCGGCATGCGCCTGGGCGTGGAACTGATCGACACGGGAGAACTGATCGGCAACGTGAGCCTGCACCGCTTCGTCGACACCAGCCGCCGCTGCGAAATGGGCTACGCACTGGCCCGCGCCCACTGGGGCGGCGGCTACGTCAGCGAGGCGCTGCGCGCGCTGCTGGCCTACGGTTTTACGACGCTGGACCTGAACCGCATCGAGGCCGACGTCGACCCGCGCAACGGGGCGTCCGCGCGAGTGCTGGAAAAGCTCGGGTTTCACAAGGAAGGCTATATGCCCGAGCGCTGGATCGTGCAGGGCGAGCCCGCCGATACGGTGTATTACGGCCTGCTGCGCCGGCACTGGAACGGGTGATCCGCTAGTCCACCGCCAGGATCCAGTCGCGCAGCGCGGCCACCTTCGGGTTGTCCTGCCGGGCCTCCGGATAGATCAGGTAGTAGGCGAACGTCTCCATGTGGGCCGGTTTCGCGAGGCTGACCAGGCGCCCGGCGTCCACCTCGTGCGCCACCATCGCGGCCGGCAGCAGGCCGGCGCCCTGCCCGGCCAGGACTGCAGCGAGCAGCAGGCTGGCGTCGTCGAACGACGGGCCGCGCGGCAGCGCGACGTCGTCCACGCCGTTTGCCTGGAACCACAAGCTCCATCCCTTGCGGTCGGCGTCGTGCACGTGCGGCCAGCGCGCCAGGTCCGCAGGAGATGACGGTAAGCCAAGGCGTTCCACGAGGGCCGGCGCGGCCACCGGCACGATCTCGACGGAGGCCACGCGATAGCTGCGCAAGCCGGGATAGCGGCCCGCGCCGTGCCGGACGGCGACGTCCACGCCGTCGCGCGCAAAATCCGCCAGCGCGGTGCTGGTCACGATATGCAGGTCGATGCCGGGATGCGCGTCGCGGAACCGCTGCAGGCGCGGCATCAGCCACGCGGACGCGAAGAACGGCGTGACGCTCAACGTCAGCGTGCCGGCATCCGCGGATGCCGCGAGGCGCTGCGTGGCCTGCGCGATCTGCCGGAAGGCGTTGCGCACGGGCGGCAGGTAGTCGCGGCCCGCCTGGGTCAGCAGGATGCCCCGGTTGACCCGCTCGAACAGCTTTACGCCGAGGTGCTCCTCCAGTTGCCGCACGAGCTGGCTGACGGCGCCCGGCGTCACGCACAACTCTTCCGCCGCGGCTTTCACGGACAGGTGCCGCGCGGCGGCTTCGAACGCGCGCAGCGGCTTCAAGGGCGGCACCGGTTCACGGATCATTTAGAAAATCTCAATTGAAACAGACAGGAAAACTCGGTTGTACCACTGTCACGCCGAGGCTACAGTACCCGCATTGTAAGCCGATTCAGGAAAGAGAATGACTAAACCGACAGACGTCCTGCACTATCGCGACATCGGCGCGCTTGCGGCCCTGATCCGCAACCGCGACGTGTCTTCCCGCGAGGTGACGCAAGCGCTGCTCGATCGCATCGCCGCGCTCGACGGCGACCTGCATGCGTACGCGCTGGTGCTGGCCGACGCCGCGCGCGCGCAAGCCGACGCGGCCGACAGGGAGATCGCGGCCGGCGGATGGCGCGGGCCGCTGCACGGCGTGCCGATCGCGGTGAAGGACTTGTTCGACATCGAAGGCGTGCCGACGCGCGCCGGCATGCGGCTGCGCAGCCAGCCCGTCGCCACCCGCGACGCGACGGTGGTGCGGCGCCTGCGCGACGCCGGCGCTGTCCTCATCGGCAAGCCCGAGCTCACCGAAGGCGCGTATTCCGATCACCACCCGGCCGTCATCCCGCCGCGCAACCCGTGGCACGCGGACTATTGGCCGGGCATCTCGTCGAGCGGTTCCGGCGTCGCCGTCGCGGCAGGCATGGCATATGGCTCGCTGGCCTCGGATACGGGCGGGTCGATCCGCTGGCCGTCCGCGGCGAATGGCCTCACGGGACTGAAGCCGACGTGGGGCCGCGTGAGCCGCCACGGCGCGGCCGAACTGGCGGCGTCGCTGGACCATGTCGGGACCATGGCCCGCAGCGCCATCGACGCCGGCATCCTGCTGGGCGCCATCGCGGGGGCCGATCCGGACGACCCGACGGCGTCGCTGATGCCTGTCCCCGACGACACGGCAGGCGCCGGCGTCGCGGGCTGGCGCATCGGCGTGGACGCGGCGTGGAACCGCGACGGCGTGGACGCCGGCACGCGCGCGGTGCTCGCCGAGGCGCTCGCGACGTTTGCCGCGCTGGGCGCCGACATCGTCGACGTCCGCTTCCCCGACGTCGCGCAGGCCGTCGCCGACTGGGTGCCGCAATGTGCCGTGGAGGCGGCCGTGGCGCACCGGGACCGCTATCCGCGCATGCAAGCGGATTACGGCGCCGTCCTCGCGGCGGTCATCGAGGCCGGCAAGGCGTTGTCCGGCACCGATTACCAGGCCATCCTGCTGCGGCGCGCGGCCTTCCGCGGCCGTGTCGACCGGGTCCTCTCAGCCGTCGACGTCCTGCTCACGCCCGTGCAACCGTTCGCCCCGCTCACGCTCGCGCAGATCCGGACGCTGGGTGAGCAGCCCGACCTCATCGCCGGGCTGCAGCGCTACACGTGCCCCTTCAACATGTCCGGCCATCCGACGCTCACGCTGCCGGGCGGCTTCACCGACGCTGGCATGCCGGTCGGCCTGCAACTGGTGGCGCCCCGCTGGCGCGAGGACGCGCTCGTGTGCGCCGGCGCCGCGTTCCAGGCGCGAACGCCGTGGCACCGGCGCCATCCGGAGCGCTAGCATGGGATCGCGTGTCTTCTACGGCTGGGTCGTCGTCGCGGCGGCGTTCGCGGTCTGTTTCGTCGGATTCGGCTGCGCGTACACGTTCAGCGCGTTCGTGCCGGCGCTGCAGCGGGACTTCGCGGCATCGCGCGGGTCCGTGTCGCTCGTGTTTTCGCTGGCGGGGTTCCTGTATTTTGCGCTGGGCGTCGTCAGCGGCCCGCTCGCGGACCGCTGGGGCGCGCGCCGCCTGGCCATGCTCGGCATGCTGCTGGTGGGCGCCGGCCTCGCGCTGGCCGGCGTCGCGCGCAGCCTGCATGCGGTGTACGCGGCCTACGGCCTCGGCGTCGGCCTGGGCATCGGTTGTGCGTACGTGCCCGCGCTGGGCGCCGTGCAGCGCTGGTTCGTCACGCGCCGCGGCGTCGCGTCGGGCCTCGCCGTCAGCGGCATCGGCGTCGGCACGCTGGTCATGCCCCCGCTCGCGACCGCGCTGATCGACGCGCTGGGATGGCGCGGCGCCTACCTCGCGCTCGGCTGCGGCGCCGCCGTCGCCGGCATCGGCATGGCCGCGCTCATTGCCGACGATCCCGTCGACAAGGACATGGGGCCGGCCCGCGTCCATGCCGGCATGCTGCTGCGCGAGGCCGTCCGGTCGCGGCAATTCGCATTGCTGTACGCGGCCTGCCTGGTCTGCTCGTTCGGGGTGTTCGTGCCGTTCGTCCACCTGGTGCCGTATGCGCTGGACCACGGCATCGGCCAGAAGGACGCGGCTTACCTGCTGGGGTCGATCGGCATCGGCAGCACGCTGGGCCGGTTCTTCCTCGGTGGACTGGCGGACAGGGTCGGGCGACTGGCCTTCCTGCTGGCGATGTTTGCGGGCATGGCTGCCGCACTGGCGGTGTGGGCCGTCTCGACGGGCTTCCTCGCACTGGCCGGGTTCGCCCTGCTGTTCGGCCTGTTCTACGGCGGCTGGGTCGCGATCATGCCGCCCGTGGTGACGGATTTGTTCGGCAACCGCCAGGTCGGCAGCATCATCGGCGTCCTGTACACGAGCGTCGCGGTGGGTACGCTCCTCGGTCCCACCGCGGCCGGCTACCTGTTCGACGCGAGCGGCAGCTACACGGTGCCGATCGTGGCCAGCGTAGCCGTCAACGTCGCCGCGGCGGGGATCGCCGCGCTGGTGGGCAGGCCGGCCTGATCACCATTCGTGCGCCGTCCGCTGCCACGCCGGCAGCGCCTGGATGCGCTCGAACCAGGCCAGCAGGTGCGGATACGCATCCAGCGGCAGGTGCGCCCTGTCCTTGTACATGAGCGGCGCCGCGACGGCGTAGTCGGCCAGGGTCACGCCGTCGCCGGCAAGCCAGTTGCGCGTGGCCAGGTGCTGGTCCAGCACGCGGGCCGCCTCGGCCAGGTCGGCTGCGCCGCGCGCGACTTCCGTCGGATCGGCGTCCTGGCCGGTGACGAATTTCTTCCAGAGGTGTTCCCACGTGAACACGCCGATGGCCGGAGCGAAATGCTGGCAGGCCCAGAACATCCAGCGGCCGACGTCCGCGCGCGCCCGGCGCTCCTGCGGCCACACGGTCTGGCCGGGCGTGCCCTCGGCCAGGTATTGCATGATCGCGCACGATTCCCACAGGATGAAGTCGCCGTCGATCAGCACGGGCAGCTTGGCGTTCGGATTGACCTCGCCAAGGCGACGGCGGTCGTCCTGGCTGGCCAGGTTGATCTGGATGAGGTCGAACTCGATGCCGAGGTGGTCGGCCGCCAGCAGCACGCGGCGGGTATTGGACGAGTAGTGGTTGTAATAGAGCTGCATGGCCGTCTCCTGTGGGTTGGTTGATGCGTTTATGTTAAGACGGGCCACTGACAGATCCTGTCAGGAGTATTCCGGAATGTCGTACAGCTTGCGCCACTCCCGCAGCAGCTGGTGCCGCGGCGACGGATAGCGCTCCGTGCTCGGTTCGGCCCGGACGATGCGGTCGACGCGGAAGTGGCGGATCGCATCGCGCAGTTCGCACCACGCCGCCATCACGCGCTTGCCCTCGAAGAACGCGAGCGCGAACGGCCACACGATGCGCTCCGTCGCCGTGTCGCGCTCGTCGCGGTAGGCGATGCGCAGCTTGCACTGGCGCCGGATCGCCTCGCGCGCGGGCTGGATGAACGCCTCGACCGGCGCCGCTTCCGGAAAGGCCGGCACCCACAGGCTCATCTCGGCCATGTGGTCGCGCAGGTCGCGCGGCGTGGCCGTCGCGATCTTGGCCAGGGAGCGGTCGGCCGCGTCGGACAGCGCCGCGTCGCCCTGCTGGCGCACCCAGCGCGCGCCCAGCACGAGGGCTTCCAGCTCGTCGGCGTCGAACATCAGCGGCGGCAGGAAAAAGCCCGTGCGCAGCACATAGCCGACACCGGCCGAGCCCTCGACGGGCGCGCCCAGTTGCACGAGCGTCTGGATGTCGCGGTAGATCGTGCGTTCCGACACGCCGAGGCGTTCGGCCAGGGCACTGGCCGTTACGGGGCGGCGGTGGCCGCGCAGGGCGTCCATCAGCTGGAACAGGCGTCCGGTGCGGCTCATGGCAGGCGTAAAAGTTTCATGGACGACATCATATTACGCCGGACCGGCGGGGTCCAGACGCCCCCGCCCATCCGGCCGCACGACCAGTCATCCCGCATTTTCGGCAGTTCGTCGGCGCCCCGTGGCCACGATGCCTGCAGGGATGTAGAGTGACTCCATCGAAACAAGTTCCAACCGCAAGGAGTGATCATGACCAGGACCTACCACCGCAGCTTCGGCGCCACGCTGGAAGACCTCGCCCGCGACATCGTCGACGCCTGCCGCCGCGCCGCGCGCGCCATCGCCGTGATGCCGTGGCCCGCGATACTGGTGTGCTGCATCGCCCTCGCCGTCGTGATCAGCATCCTGCCGCTCGCATTGTTCCTGTTCGTCCTGTTCATGGGCATCAAGGTGATCATCGGCGCATTCGTCGTGGACCAGCGCCGCACAAGCCGCGACCACTACAGCGAGAAATAAGCAGGAGAGCATCATGCGCGCCAGCGACATCAACCGCGTACTCGACTTCGTACGCGACGCCTTCCACGAAGCCAGCAAGCTGTGGTGGCGCTTCTTCGACTGGCTCGCCGTCGTCGAATGGCGCCAGCTGTTCCTCACGTGGTTCTTCGTCGTGATCTTCTTCCAGCTCGTGAATACGCCCGAGCCGGGTTTCTGGTACATCTTCATCTCGTTCGCCGTCAAGGTGCTGGCGGGCGGCAAGCGCAAGGCGGAGCTGATGGCGCGCGAAGCCACGGCGCAGGCCAACGTCGCCACGCTGGAACGCCGCCTGATGGAGGCGCAGATGGCCGCGCTGCAGGCGCAGGTCGAACCGCACTTCCTGTTCAACACGCTGGCCCTGATCGGCCAGCTGATCGAGACGGACCCGAAGGAAGCGGCGCGCGTGCATGCCCACCTGATCGACTACCTGCGCTCGACCCTGCCGCAGATGCGCCAGCGCGGCGGCGCGACACTGGGCAAGCAGGTCGAGCTGTCGCGGGCTTACCTCGCCATCATGCAGGCGCGGATGAAGGAACGGCTCAACGTGCGCTTCGACGTACCCGACTTCCTCGGCAGCGCCCCGTTCCCGCCGATGATGCTGCAGACCCTGATCGAGAACGCCATCAAGCACGGCCTGGAGCCGAAGATCGAAGGCGGCACCGTCGTCGTACGCGCCCACGTGGTGGGGGCTGACCTGCACGTGGAAGTGTGCGACGATGGCGTCGGCATCGACCCGCACGCGGACGACGGCGTCGGCCTCGCGAACATCCGCGAGCGCCTGCAACTGCTGTACGGCGCGGAAGCGTCGCTGGCCATCTCGACCCCGCCGGGCGGCGGCGCCTGCGCCACGATCCGGCTGCCCTACAAGATGATGGAGGATGCTTGAACATGGTTACCGCCCTGATCGCCGACGACGAAGCCCCGATGCGCGACCTGCTGCGCGCACGCCTGCGGCAGGCGTGGCCCGACCTGCAGATCGTCGCCGAGGCCGCGAACGGCGTGGAAGCCGTCGAGCTGGGCGAAAAGCTGCGGCCCGACATCGCCTTCCTCGACATCCGCATGCCGGGCCTGTCCGGCATCGAAGCGGCGCGGCGGCTGTACGAGAGGTCGCACATCGTGTTCGCCACGGCCTACGACCAGTACGCGCTGGACGCGTTCGAACAGGGCGCGCTCGACTATCTGCTGAAGCCCGTGTCGGCCGAACGGCTCGCGACCACCTGCGCGCGGCTGCAGGCACGCCTGCGCAAACGTTCGTCGGCCGATGCCGCGCCCCCACAGGATATCGGCCAGCAACTGGCGAAGCTGACCACCTTGCTGGAAACCAAGGGCAAGCCCGAAAAGCCAACTTACCTGCGCTGGATCCAGGCCCAGGTCGGCGCCAGCCTGCGCATGGTGAGCACGCGCGAGATCCTGTTCTTCCAGTCGGACGAAAAATACACGCGGGTGCAGACGGGCGCTGCCGAGTTTCTGATTCGCAAGACGCTGAAGGAATTGCTGGACGAACTCGACCCGGACGAATTCTGGCGCATCCACCGCTCGACGCTCGTGCGCGTGGACGCCATCGCCGAAGTGAAACGCGACCTGCGCGGACGCCAGATGCTGAAGGTGCGCGGCTATCCGGGCGAGTTGGAAGTGAGCCGCAACCACAGCTATCTGTTCCAGCAGATGTGAATCAATCCCATAGGAGACCGCCATGCCCTCGATCGCCATCCCCTGCCTGCGCTACCGCGACACCCCGGCCGCCATCGACTGGCTGTGCGAAGTCTTCGGCTTCGCCTGCCAGGTCGCCGTGCCCGGCATCGACGGCGCCATCGCCCACGCGCAACTGACGCTCGGCGACGGCATGATCATGCTGGGCTCGGTCAGCGACGAGGGAGAATATGGCAAGGTGCTCGTGCAGCCGGACGAGATCAAGGGCCGTCAGACCCAGACCGTCTACCTGCAGGTGAACGACGCCGACCGCGTGTGCGAGCGCGCGCGCAATGCCGGCGCCATCATCCTGCAGGAACCGAGCGACACAGAGTTCGGCAGCCGCGGCTTCATGTGCCGCGACCTCGAAGGCCATGTGTGGAATGTGGGGACGTACGACCCGTGGAAGCCGGAGGATTTGTTTGCCACGAATTCATAGCTACCGTCGCCCCCGCGGAGGCGGGGGCCAAATGTAGCATGCGCCGTCGAGACGCTGAACTTGGATTCCGCCAAGGGGGACGCCTGGTCCGGGAGCGACGTTCTAGCTGAACAGCCCTTCGTCGGAACCATCCCCGTCGAAAAAGCCCTGCCCGCCGTCGATGCTGCCATTGTCGACACTGCTGTCGAACAACCCTTCCGACGAGCCATTGTCCAGCACACGGTCCACATCGCCCAGCCCCGCCTGGTCGGCCAGTGAGCTGCCGGACTGGTCGCTGAACAGGTTGTTGCTCGGATCGTCGCTGTTCAACAAGCGGTTGCCGCCTTGGTCGTGGTGGCCGAACATGTTCTCCAGGCCCTGGAAGAGGAAGCCGCCGGCCGCGACACCCGCCGCCGTCGCGGCGATCGAGCCGAGCGTGCCGCCAAAGCCGCCGAAGCCGCCGCGCAGGAAGCCCGACGACGGTGCCGACTGATATTGCGGCTGCTGATACTGCGGCTGATTTTGCGGTTGGGATTGGTACGGCTGCTGGGTATCGCGCTGGTAGGACTGCGCCGGCGGCGTCCTGCCGCTATTGCCCCACGAGTTTGCGTCGAGGAATTTACCGTCGTCACCTTGCTGACCGGAACGTACCTGGTTTTCCAACGACGCGATGCGGTCCTTGGCATTGTTCAGCGCCTGTTCGAGCAGCAACGCCCTTTGCACCAGCAGGTAGGCGGCATCGGGCTGCTGGGCCACGGCGCGCTGGATCAGGGCATCCGCTTCCGGGTCTTTCTGGATGCCGCGGGCCTGGATCAACTGGCTCAGGAAATCGTGCAACATCTGCGAATCTTGCGGGCTCATGACGTCTGCTCCTTTGAATGGTCGGATAGCCCACATGTTGTGGGCCCGTCCTTGAATTCAAGTTTGACAGCATCCGGGCAAGATTGCCTTAAACGGCGCTGAACCGTGCGCTCAAGACTTCTGGAGGTCGCGCCCGCCGAACGCGTTCGGCAACTGCGCGGCCGCGGTCGTCTCCATCACGTCGCCCTTCAGGTTCGCCAGCACGACCGCCAGGTCGTTGCCGCCCAGTTCCAGGATCACCTGGCGGCAGGCGCCGCACGGGGCGATCGGACCGTCGGTGTCGCCGATCACGGCCAGCGCCGCGAAGTCGCCCGGTACGTAGCCGTGCGCGATGGCGGAAAAGAATGCCGTGCGCTCGGCGCAGTTGCACAGGCCGTAGGATGCGTTCTCGACGTTACAGCCGCGGAACACGCGGCCGTCCTTCGTCTCGAGCGCGGCGCCCACCTTGAAGCGCGAATAAGGCACGTAGGCCAGTTCGCGCGCGGCGCGCGCTTCGTCGATCAGTGTTTCGTATTTCATGGGGACTCCCAGGAGCGTCGTCCCCGAAGGCGGGGGCCCAATTTTGCTTGCGTATCGACTACGCAGGTAACTTGGGCTCCCGCCTCCGCGGGAGCGACGGTAGATATGATCTTATGGGCGAATGGTCTTGTAGATCATCGGCTGCGCGGCAGGCTGTTCGGCCGCGATGCGGTAGGCCGCCTGCACTTCGCGCACGGCGCGTTGCGCGGCATCCTGCGTGCGCGCGTGGACGAGCGCCAGCGGCTGGCCCGCTTCCAGTCGCGTGCCCAGCTCGACGAGGTCCGTGAGGCCGACGGCGAAGTCGATCGGGTCCTGTGGACGGATACGCCCGCCGCCCAGGCCGACGACGGCCAGGCCCAGGCCGCGGCAATCCGTCGCGTACGCGTAGCCCGATTCGAGCGCCGGCACAGGCACGACGACCGGCGCCTTGGCGAGGTGCGCGTCCGGATTGTCCATCAGGTCGGCCGGACCGCCCAGCGCCTTGACCATGCGCGCGAAACGCTCGGCCGCTTCGCCCGAATCCAGCGCGTGCTGCAGCCTGGCGCGCGCCGCCTCGTCGGTGGCGGCGAGGCCGGAGATGACGAGCATCTCGGCGCACAGCGCCATCGTCACTTCGTGCAGGCGGGCCGGGCGCGATTTACCCGTCAGGTAGTCGATCGCGACGCGCACCTCGACGGCATTGCCGGCCGCCGGGCACAGCGACTCGTTCATGCCGGTCAGGATCGCGGACGTGCACGTGCCGGCACCGTTGCCCACGTGGACGATGGATTCCGCCAGCTCGACGGATTTTTCATACGTCGGCATGAACGCGCCGCTGCCGGCCTTGACGTCCATGACGAGGGCGTCGAGGCCCGCCGCCAGCTTCTTCGACAGGATCGAGCCCGTGATCATGGCGACGGATTCCACGGTGGCCGTCGTGTCGCGGATGCTGTAGAAACGCTTGTCGGCCGGCGCCAGCTGCGCGGTCTGGCCGATGATGGCGACGCCGACGTCCTTGACGATCTTGCGGAACAGTTCCGGATCCGGCACGGTGCAATAGCCGGGAATCGAATCGAATTTATCGAGCGTGCCGCCCGTGTGACCGAGGCCGCGGCCGGAAATCATCGGGACAAAGCCGCCGCATGCCGCGACCATCGGGCCGAGCATCAGCGACACGACGTCGCCGACGCCGCCCGTCGAATGCTTGTCGACGACGGGGCCGGGCAGGTCCAGCGACTTCCATTCCATGACCTGGCCGGAATCGCGCATCGCGAGCGTGAACGCGACGCGCTCGTCCATCGACATGTCGTTGAAGTAAACGGCCATCGCGAGCGCGGCGATCTGGCCTTCGGTGACGCTGCCGTCCGGGATGCCGCGCACGAAGAAGCGGATCTCTTCCGCGGTCAAGGTGCCGCCGTCGCGTTTTTTACGGACGATTTCCTGGGGGAGGAACATAGGTTATCCCGTTTAAGAGTTTTCTCTAAAACGTCGTTCCCGCGGAAGCGGGAACCCATGCTGAGCGATCGAAGTCGACTTCGGTGCCTCAGTATGGATTCCCGCCTGCGCGGGAATGACGGGCTTGGGGTTCCGGGCCTTACACGCCGTACGGAATCCACACATTCTTGACCTGGCTCGCGTGCTGCAGCACCGCGCGCCCGCCCGCCTGCTTCGCATCGAACCAGTCGCGCCCTTTCGCGCCGCCCGTCCACGTGCGCTTCAGCGACTCGGCCGACAGGCGCTCGACTTCCGCGCAGCCTTCCGCCGAGCCATCGTGGCGCCACACGGCATCCACGTCGAAGTGCGACGCCAGCGTGCGGGCCAGTTCGTCGTGGCTGCCCGTGACGATGTTCAGCGCGCCGCCCGGCAGGTCGGACGTGTCCAGCACCTGGTACAGGTCCGTGCTCGAGAGCGGATGCGCTTCCGACGGCACCGCCACGACGCGGTTGCCCAGCGCCAGTGCCGGCGCGACGAGCGAGATGAAGCCCAGCAGCGGGTTCTCGTTCGGGCACACGATGCCGATCACGCCCACCGGTTCGTTCAGCGCGACGGTGATGCCGTGCATCGGCGGCTGGTGCGCCAGGCCGTCGTATTTGTCGGCCCATGCGGCCCAGTAGAACAGGCGCTCGATCGATGCCTGCACTTCGCGTGCCGCATCCTTGGCACCTGTCTGCGCGGCGATGCGCGCCGCGAATTCGTCGGCGCGGATCGCCAGGTTCTCGGCGATGTAGTACAGCACCTGCGCGCGATTGTGCGCGGTCGCCTTCGCCCAGCCGGACGCCTTGTGCGCCGCTTCGACGGCGTTGCGGATGTCCTTGCGGTTGCCCTCGCCCACGTCGGCCAGGAACTCGCCGCCCGCGCCATGGATCGCGCGGCTGTACGCGCCGTCCGGGCGCGCCTGTTTGCCGCCGATGTACAGCTTCGCCGTGCGGTCGATCGTGAACGGGCTGTCGCCACTTGCCAATTTTACCTTGCCCTTCTCTGCCACGACCGGTGCGGCCGGACGCGCATCTTCCGCCAGCGGCACCAGGTATTCCGTCATGCCCTCTTTACCGCCCTCGCGGCCGAAGCCCGATTCCTTGTAGCCGCCGAAGCCGCAGGCGGCATCGAACTGGTTCGCCGTGTTGATCCACACGACGCCGGCCTTGATCTGGGGAGCGACGTCCAGCGCGAGGCTGATCGACTCGCTCCACACGCACGCGGCCAGGCCGTACACGGTGTTGTTCGCGAGTTGCACGGCTTCGCCCGGCGTGCGGAAGCTCGACGCGACGAGCACGGGGCCGAAGATCTCGGTTTGCGACACGGTGGCCGACGTCGACGCGCCCGTGATCAGGGTCGGCAGATACCACGAACCGGCAACCGGCGTTTCGCCTTGCGGCTGCCAGATCTCACAGCCTTCGGCACGCGCGGCTTCCACGAGGCCGTGGATGCGCTGCTGCTGCACCGGATCGACGAGCGCACCGATGTCGTTCGATTTGTCCAGCGGCGAGCCGACGCGCAGGTTCTGCATGCGCGCCTTGACCTTCTCGATGAAGCGCGGGTAGACGCTTTCCTGCACGAGCAGGCGCGAACCGGCGCAGCAGACCTGGCCCTGGTTGAACCAGATCGAATCGACGAGGCCTTCGACGGCCGCATCCAGGTCGGCGTCGTCGAACACGATGAACGGCGACTTGCCGCCCAGTTCCAGCGACAGTTTCTTGCCCGTGCCGGCCGTGGCCTTGCGGATGATGCGGCCCACTTCCGTCGAACCGGTGAACGCCAGCTTGTCGATGCCCGGGTGATTGACGATCGCCTCGCCCACGCGGCCGTCGCCCGTGACGATGTTGACGACGCCCGCCGGCACGCCGGCCTGCTGGCAGATCTCGGCGAACAGCAGCGCGGTCAACGACGTGTACTCGGCCGGCTTGAAGACGATGGTGTTGCCGGCGGCGAGCGCGGGCGCGATCTTCCAGGCCAGCATCAAGAGCGGGAAGTTCCACGGCACGATCTGGCCGACGACGCCGACGGCGCGGTAGTCCGCGAATTCTTCCGACTGCAGCTGGGCCCAGCCGGCATGGTGATAGAAGTGACGGGCGGCCAGCGGCAGGTCGGCGTCGCGCGTTTCGCGGATCGTCTTGCCGTTGTCCAGCGTCTCGAGCACGGCGAACAGGCGCGCGTGCTTTTGCAGCAGGCGCGCCAGCGAATACAGGACTTTCGCGCGGCCGTGGCCACCGAGGGCAACCCAGCCCGGCTGCGCGCGGCGCGCGGCGTCCACGGCGCGGTCGACGTCGGCCTGGCTCGCTTGCGTCACCTGCGCCAGCTCGCTGCCGTCGGCCGGGTTGAACGAGCCGAACGTCGCAGTGTCGTCACCTTCGGCATCCGTCCAGGCCCCGTCGACGAACAGGCCGAAACGGCGGCCATGGGCGTCCAGCCATGCTTGCGCTTCCTTGGTGCTCTCGGGTGCGGGGCCGTAATCCATCGTTTGCAGAATCTCTTTAATAGTGGGCATGACAGGTCCGATCGATCAAGGTTGCGCGTGACGATGGGCGGCCGAATAGCTGCCCGTGACGTAGTGTTCGAGCTGGCGCTCGATGTCGGTCAGGAGGCTGGAAGCACCGATGCGGAACAAATGCGGTTGCAGCCATTCGTTGCCCAGCTCTTCCTTCATCACGGTCAGGTATTGCAATGCGGTCTTGGCGGAGGACACACCCCCGGCCGGCTTGTAGCCGACCTTGTAGCCGGTGCGTTCATAGTACTCGCGGATCGCTCGTACCATCACCAGCGACACGGGAATGGTCGCGTTCACACCTTCCTTGCCGGTCGATGTCTTGATGAAATCGGCGCCTGCCATCATGCAGACCCACGATGCTTTTGCTACGTTTTCCAAAGTGACGAGATCGCCCGTCGCGAGGATCGCCTTCACGTGCGCCTCGCCGCACGCCTGGCGGTACGCGACCATCTCGTCGTACAGCGCCCGCCAGTTGCCCGTCAGGACGTGCTGGCGCGTGATCACGATGTCGATCTCGGTGGCGCCCGCGGCCACGGACAGTTCGATCTCGCGGATCTTCGTTTCGAGGCTCGACAGGCCGGCCGGGAACGCGGTCGACACTGCGGCGATCGGCAGGCGGCCCTGCAGCACCTGCGCGGCCGGCTGGATCATCTCGTGGTAGACGCACACGGCGCCCGTCGTCAGGGAGTCAAGGCCCAGCGCCTGCACCAGGTCCGCGCGCAGCGGACGAATCGCCTTGCGGCACAGGCGCTCGACGCGGCCCGGGGTGTCGTCGCCGGACAAGGTCGTCAGGTCGATGCACTCGATGGCGCGGATCAGCCACGCGGCCTGGTATTCCTTCTTGACCGTGCGGCGGTTCGCGAGGCTCGCGGCGCGGCGGTCGGCGGCGTTGCGGTTGACCTTCAGGTGGTTGATCCAGCCCAGGTCAAGATCGATCGCGGTATTACGTTTGAAATCGAGGTTCGGGCTCATAGCAAAGCGGTTCCGTTGGCAGTAGGTTTGACGCCGAGGTGGTGCGCCAGGGTGGCGCCGATGTCGGAGAACGTGTCGGACACGGGCAGCTCGCGCGCCGGCGCGGCCGGGCCGAAGAACAGCATCGGGATGTGTTCGCGCGTGTGGTCCGAACCGGCCCACGTCGGGTCGCAGCCGTGGTCCGCCGTGATGACGACGAGGTCGCCCTCTTTCAGCTTGCCGATGAAGTCCGGCAGGCGCGCATCCAGTTCGTGCAGCGCGTTCGCGTAGCCCGCGACATCGCGGCGGTGGCCGAAGTGCATGTCGAAGTCGACGAAGTTTACGAACGTCAGCGACTTGTCCGGCGCGGTATCGGCCACTTCCAGCAGGCGGTCGAACAGCGCCATGTTGTCGGCGCCCTTGATGAGTTGCGTGACGCCCTGGCCGGCGAAGATATCGCTGATCTTGCCCAGCGCGATGACCTCAAAGCCGGCATCCTTCACGTGGTCCAGCAACGTGGGCGCGACGGGCGGCACCGCGTAATCGTGGCGGTTGCTCGTGCGCTTGTAGTTGCCGTTGCTGCCGGTGAACGGACGCGCGATCACGCGGCCGATGTTGTACGGCTTGACCAGCTCATAGGCGGCTTCGCACACCTGGTACAGGCGCTCGAGGCCGAAATGCTCTTCGTGCGCGGCGATCTGCATCACGGAGTCGGCCGACGTGTAGATGATCGGCTTGCCGGTCGCGACGTGCTCGTCGCCCAGTTCCGTGATGATCGTCGTGCCGGACGCGTGGCAGTTGCCCAGCCAGCCCGGCACGTCCGTGATCCCGGCCAGTTTATCCGTCAGCTCTTGCGGGAACGTGGGCACCGTCTTCGGGAAGTAGCCCCAGTCGAACAGCACGGGCACGCCGGCGATTTCCCAGTGGCCGCTCTGCGTGTCCTTTCCCGTCGAGCGTTCGCGCGCGACGCCCCAGGCACCCGTGAAACCGTCGCGTTTCGCAAAACCCGCGGGCCACTCGCCGCTCGCCTTGTGCGCGGCGGCGCCGAGGCCGATGGCTTCCAGCGTGGGCAGCGACATCGGCTTGCCCGCATCCGCGGCCCACTTCGCGATGTGGCCGAGGGTGTTGGCGCCCGTGTCGCCGTATTTGTCGGCGTCGGGCAAGGCGCCCAGGCCGAAGGAGTCCAGCAGGAGGATGAATGCGCGTGACATGTCTATTTTTCCAAGTCAGATAACACGTCATTCCCGCGGAGGCGGGAATCCATACTGAAGCCCGGAACTCGACAGCGTCGGCATTACCCGTAACGATTTCCAGCACCTCAGCATGGGTTCCCGCGTCCGCGGGAACGACGGTGTGTCTAGGCCGCGTTAGTCGTTTTACCCAGTCGTTCAATAAACCCGTGGATCAGCGTGACCATATCCTTGGCCGCAACCGCAGCATACTTCAGGGTCTGCTCGTGCGACAGCGGGAACGGGGTCAGGCCTTCGGCCAGGTTCGTGATGGCGGACATGGCCGCGACCTTCAGGCCGCAATGACGGGCCGAGATCACTTCCGGGACGACCGACATGCCGACGACGTCCGCGCCCAGCGCCTTGAACGCGCGGATCTCGGCGGCCGTTTCGAAGTTCGGGCCCGGGCAGGCGAGGTACACGCCTTCGTTCACGGTGATGTTCTTCTCCGCCGCGGTGGCCTTGATCAGGTCGCGCATGTCGGCATCGTACGCATTGGCCATGCTGAAGAAGCGCGGGCCGAAGCGGTCGTCGTTCGGGCCGGCCATCGGGCTGCCCGGCAGCAGGTTGATGTGGTCCGTCAGCACGACGACGCTGCCCGCATCCACTTCCGGACGCAGCGAGCCGGCGGCATTCGTCACGAACAGCAGTTCGCAGCCGATCAGTTTGAAGGTGCGCACGGCCGACGTCATCACGGCCGGGCCATAGCCTTCATAGAAGTGGCCGCGGCCCTTCATGCACACGACCGGCACGCCCGCCAGCGTTCCCAGCACCAGTTCGCCCGCGTGGCCGTGCACGGTGCTGATCGGGAAGCCCGGCAGGTCGGCATAGCTGATCGATACCGCATCCTCCATCTGCTCGGCCAGCACGCCGAGGCCGGAACCGAGGATCAGGGCCACGCGCGGCGTGAAGCCCGGCTTGCGGGCGCGGATGACGTCGGCGGCTTCGAAGGGGGTGTTGCTGAACTGGTGAGTAGTCATTGTCGCGGTCTGGTCGAGGATGGGGCGGCGGGATGCACCAAAATATGTCAACTATGCATGAATGCCGATTGTGTTGGCAAATACCATTTTTCTGGGGTATTTATATCTTCACGCAATAAATTCGCGCTAGACTTTAGCCATGCATATGTCCGCGTTGACCTTGCGCAAACAAATGTTTAAGATGAAAAACAAAAGTTTAATCCACCCGTCATCGTGACAGAACCGTCGAAGAAACAACAGCTCTACGAGGCCATCCGCGCGAATCCTTTCATTTCGCAGCAGGAGCTCGCCAACCAGCTCGGGCTGTCGCGCTCCGCGGTCGCCGGCTATATCGCGGGCCTGATCCGCGAGCGCAAGCTGCTCGGGCGCGCCTACGTGCTGCCGGACCACCGCCCCGTCGTGTGCGTGGGTGCGGCGAACCTCGACCGCAAGCTGCGCTCGACGGATACGATCGCCCTGCGCACGTCGAACCCGGCCAGCCAGAGCGAATCGTTCGGCGGCGTGGCGCGCAACATCGCCGAGAACCTCGCCCGGCTGGGCACGACGGTCGCGCTGCTGACCGCGATCGGCGCGGATTCCTCCGGCGCCGCCCTGCTCGACCACGCGGACAGCCTCGGCATCGACGTGCGCGGCGCGCTGCGTCTCGACGGCTGCTGCAGCGGCACCTACACGGCCGTGCTGGACCGCGACGGCGAGATGGTCGTCGCGCTGGCCGACATGGCGCTGTACGACCGCATGGAGCCGGCGTTCGTCGACGCGCGCCAGGCGCAGCTCGCGGGCGCCGCGCTCGTCGTCGCGGACCTGAACCTGCCGCGCGACACCGTCGCCGCCCTCGCCCACCAGGCGCGCCACAACGCGACACCGCTCGTACTCGTCGCCGTGTCCGAACCGAAGATGGCGCGCCTGCCCGACGACCTGTCCGGCGTGCGCCTGCTGATTCTCAACGCCGGCGAGCTCGCGGCGCGGGTCGGGCGTCCCCTGGTCGACGACGCTGCGCTCGCGGAGGCCATCCGCGCCGTGCAGGCCCAGGGCGCGCAAGACCTGATCGTCACGCGCGGCGCGCGCGGCGTCCTCGTCAGCGTGGGCGCTGCCATCGTCGACCTGCCCGCGCCGCCGGTCGACGTCGTCGACGTGACGGGTGCCGGCGACGCGTTCGCCGCGGCCGTCTGCTGGTCGCTCGTGCAGGACGCCGGGACCGAAGACCTCGTGCTCGCGTGCCGCCGCGGCCTGCATTTGTCGGCTCTCACCCTGGGCGTGCCCGAGACCGTGCATCCTGGCCTGGGACCGGACAGCCTCGCCACCGAATCCCCTCCGCTTTCACAGGACTGAACATGCAAGCCTTCCTCCAGTTTTCCCCCGAAGTGCAAGCCGCGCGCGCGGCCGGCAAACCCGTCGTCGCGCTCGAGTCGACGATCATCTCGCACGGCATGCCGTACCCGCAGAACGTGCAGACGGCGCGCGAGGTCGAGCAGGTGATCCGCGACGCCGGCGCGGTGCCGGCCACCATCGCCCTCATCGACGGCCGCATCTGCGTGGGTCTGGCCGACGACCAGCTCGAACAACTGGGCAACGCGCAGGATGCGTTGAAAGTGAGCCGGCGCGACCTCGCGTACGTGCTGGCCGAGAAGAAGCTGGGCGCGACGACGGTCGCCGCCACGATGATCTGCGCGGCGCTGGCCGGCATCGAAGTCTTCGTCACGGGCGGCATCGGCGGCGTGCACCGCGGCGCGGAGACGAGCTTCGACATCTCCGCCGACCTGCAGGAACTGGCGCGCACCAACGTCGCCGTCGTGTGCGCGGGTGTGAAATCCATCCTCGACATCGGCCTCACCCTGGAATACCTGGAGACGCATGGCGTGCCGGTGGTCAGCGTCGGCCAGCCCGGCTTCCCCGCGTTCTTCACGCGCGAATCCGGCTTCGACGCCGACTTCCAGCTCGACACGCCGGAACAGCAGGCCCGCTTCATCCGCACCAAGTGGCAACTGGGCCTGACGGGCGGCGTCGTCGTCAGCAATCCGGTGCCGGCGGAATCCGCGCTGAAGAACGAGGAGATCGACGGCATCATCGCGCAGGCCCTTCGGGAGGCCGCCGACCAGGGCGTGAAAGGCAAGGCCGTGACGCCGTTCCTGCTGGCCCGCATCAAGGACCTGACGGGCGGCAGGAGTCTCGCCACGAACATCGCGCTCGTGAAGCACAATGCCCTCGTCGGCGCCCGCCTCGCGGTGGCGCTGCACGCGGCTGCCCACGTTTGAGACCACCATGTCGATCGACCTGAAGCAACTGAAATACTTCCTGGCGGTGGCCGAAGAAAAAAGCTTCAGCCGCGCCGCCGAGCGCCTGCACATCTCGCAGCCGCCGCTGTCGCAGCAGATCATGAAGCTGGAGAGCGAACTGGGCGTGCGCCTGTTCGCGCGCACGACGCGCAGCTTCGAGCTGACGGTGGCCGGCAAGGCGCTGATGCACGAAGCGGCCGACCTGCTGGGCCGCATGCGCATGACCATCGACACCATCCGCCAGATCGACCGCGGCGAAGTGGGCCGCCTGCGCGTGGGCATCGTCGGTTCGGCGATGTGGGGCCCGATCCCCGGCCTGCTGGAACAATTCCAGAGCCAGTTCCCGCGCGTGACGTGGACCATCCACGAACTCGGCCCGAACGACCAGTGGGACGCGCTGCGCGGCAAGCAGATCGACGTGGGTTTCTGGCGCGAGCCGAAGATCGACGAGGACATGCTGAGGAACGCCGGCCTGCGCCAGGAACTGGCTTTCCGCGAAGACGTGTGCGTCGCGATCAACGCCCAGCATCCGCTCGCGCAGCAGGATGCGATCGAACTGATCGCCATCGCCGACGAGCCGATGCTGACCCTGCACCTGGACCAGTCGGCCGAGCCGCGCTACCTGATCCAGTGCTGCGTCAACGCAGGCTTCCAGCCGACGATCTTCCAGGAAGCCGCGGAGCCGCAGACCCTGCTCGCGATGGTCGGCGCGGGACTCGGCGTGGCGCTGATGCCGGCGACGACGAGCCGCATCGGCTGGCCCGGCGTGCGCTTCCTGCCGGTGCGTACCAATCCACCGTCGGCCAATCTGTACATCACGTATCCGACGCAGGACGATGCGCCGGTGGTGCGGGCATTCCTCAAGATCCTGCATCCCACCGCCGAGTGATCGTCTAGCGCAGCGAACTGTAATTCAGCGGCGCCCACGCGTAGCCGCTGCCGCTGCGCTCGACGTGGCCGAGGCCGGGGAACGGCGTGTGCGCCGCCGCCACGATATAGCCGCGCGCCGCTGCGTCGGCGAACAGCGTCTCGCGCTGGCGCCGCGCCGCGGCGGCATCTTCGTCGAAACGGATCGTCACCTGCGGCTCCGCCATCTGCACGTCCTTCGCATGCACCGCGTCGCCCACGAAACGGAGCGTCTGCCCGCCCGCCGTCAATTCATACATCGTGTGGCCCGGCGTATGCCCCGGCACCGGCACCGCCCGGATGCCGGGCACCACCTCGCCGGGACCGTCGAACGTCCGCACCCGGCCCGCCTTCCGGTAAGGCGCGAACGCCGCCAGCGCCTCGTCGATCACGTGGACGCTTTCCGGCCGCACCTTCGCGCGGTTGGCCGGATCCAGCCACGCATCGGCATCGCGCCTGGCCACCACCACCTCCGCGTTGGGCAACACGGCCTTGCCGTCTATCGCCAGGCCGTTCGAATGGTCGCCGTGGATGTGCGTGAGCAGCACGGCGTCGACGTCCTCGGGACGATAGCCGGCGGCACGGATGCTGTCCGCCAGGTGGCCGCCGTGCGCGCCGAAGCTGGCGCCGGCGCCGGTATCGATCAGCACCAGCTGTTTGCCGGTGTTGACGAGGAAGGCGTTGATCGACGTCTCGACCTGGGTGCCGAGGTGGTGGAACGCCAGCACGTCCTTCACGTGGGCCGCGCTCGTATTCGTCAGCAGCTTGTCGAGCGGGATGGTCACGGTGCCGTCGGACAGCGCGGTGATCTCGACGTCGCCGAGCAACACGCGATAAAAACCGGGCGCCTGGGTGCGCACCTGGGGCGCGGCCGCGTGCGCGGCGGGCAGCCATGCGGGCGCGGCCAGCAGCACGGCGGCGGACAGGAACAGGGGTGAAAGCGTGGTCATGGTGAACTCCTCTGGCGTTGAACGATGCATCCATGATCCAATGGCGCACGACATCAATCAAATCGATTATCGAGATTATGGGAATCAGTGAAAATGATTTCAGGGGCGTCGACCTGAATCTGATGGTGACATTTCTTGTGCTGATGCGCGAACGCAGCGTGTCCGCCGCCGCCCACAAGCTGTTCCTCGGCCAGCCGGCCGTCAGCGGTGCGCTGGCGCGGCTGCGCCAGTTGTTCGGCGACGAATTGCTCGTGCGAGGCACGCGCGGCATGGAACCGACGCCGCGCGCGCTCGACCTTGCAGCGGCCATCGAACCGGCCGTGGCGCTGCTGCAAAAGGCGATCGCCGTGCCGCCGGCCTTCGACCCGGCGAGCAGCGAGCGCCTGTTCGTCGTCGGCATGCCGGACTGGGTCGAGCACTGGCTGATGCCCAGCCTGCTGACGCGGGTGCGCCGGCTGGCGCCGCGCGTGCGCATCGTGCTCAAGGAAAGCAATCCGTTCGCCGTCGGCGACATGCTGGACAAGGACGAGATCGAACTCGGGGTGGCGGCGCTGCGAACCGGCCCGCGCTGGCAGCATCAGCGGCCGCTGCGCGAGATGGGGTTCCGCTGCGTGTACGACCCGCGCCAGCTGCCGTTCGCGGGCGCCGTGACGCTGGCGCAGTACGTCGCGGTGCCGCACCTGCTGGTGAGCTACCGGGGCGCCGTCGAAGGCACGGCCGACGCGGTACTGGCCGGGCTCGGGCTGCGCCGCGACGTGTGCTACACGACGCCGCGCTTCTCGGCGGTGCCCGGCGTGCTCGGGGCGAACGCCATCGTGTCGACGGTGCCGGAAGTGCTGGCGGACCGCTGGGCCGCGGCGGGCCTGCTGGCGTCGAGCGCGCTGCCCATCGCGATGGACCGCTTCACCGTGTCGATGGCATGGCATGCGCGGCGCGACGACGACGCGGCGCTGCACTGGCTGATGGGTGTGATCGAGGACGAGGCGCGCGCGGCCCCGTGACGGCCTCAATGCGTGGCGCCGCCCGCCTCGTGGGTATCGGTCTCCGTCACCACCGCCACCTCCACCGCGATCCTGAGCGCATCGACGATGTCGCGCAGCGCCATCGACGGCGGCCGCTCCGGACGATCTGCCGCCTGCTCGGGCAGGAACGGCACGTGGATGAAGCCCGCCTTCACGGGTTGCCCGACCGCGTGGTGCATCAGGCCGTAGAACACGTGGTTGCACACGAACGTGCCGGCCGTCTGCGACACGCCGGACGGGAAGCCGCGCAGGCGCAGCGCCTTCACGATGGCCTTGACGGGCAAGGTGGTGAAATAGGCGGCCGGGCCATCGGCAGCGATCGGCGTGTCGACGGGCTGGTTGCCCGCGTTGTCGCGGATCGACGCGTCGTCGACGTTGATGGCCACGCGCTCCAGCGACATCTCGGAACGGCCGCCGGCCTGGCCGACGGCGATCACGATGTCGGGCTTGACGCCCGCGATGGATTCGCGCAGCACGTCGAGGGCGGTGCCGAACACGCACGGCAGCTGGCGCGCGACGACCGCGAAGCCCGGTCCGGACCAGCCGTCCAGCGCGCGCACGGCTTCCCACGACGGGTTGATGGTGGCGCCGTTGAACGGTTCGAATCCGGTCAGCAGGACGGTCCTGGTGGGCACTTGAGTGGTGGGTGCGGTCATGGTCGGCTCATCGATACATCAGGAAGTACAACAGGACGATATTCGCGCCCAGCAGCGGCAACGCGGTCGGCAGCTGGGCCTTGATCACGGCATTCTTGTCGGGCAGTTCGAGCAGTGCCGCCGGCACGATGTTGAAATTCGCCGCCATCGGCGTCATCAGGGTGCCGCAATACGCGCTGAACATGCCGATCGCGGCCATCACGGCCGGGTTCGCATGGTACACCCCGACCAGCACGGGAATCCCGATGCCGCCCGCGATGACGGGGAACGCGGCAAAGCCGTTGCCCATCACGACGGTAAATAATGCCATGCCTACGCAGAACGCGGCGCAAGCCAGCAGGCGCGAATCGAGCGGGATGTAACTCGTCGCGACGTGGGCCACGGCCTTGCCCACGCCCGCCTCGGAAAACAGCAGCCCGAGCACCGCGAGCATGTGCGGCAGCACGACGGCCCAGCTCATCGCGTCGATCAGGCGCCGCGCCTCGCGCACGCCCTGCAGCGGCGTCGCGCGCGTGAGCCAGCATGCGAGCGCCAGCGCGGCGATGCTGCCGCAGCCCATGCTCACCAGGGTCAGGTTCTTCGGATCCAGCAGGTAACGCATGCCGACGTGGACGTCCTTCAGCACGACCGAACCGAGCATCGTCACGACGGGAATCGCCAGCGCCGGCACGAGCAGGCGGTTGCCCAGGCGCGCGGCGGTGGATTGTCTTTGATCTTCCGGCAGCACGTCCGCCTTCCCCGGCCGCACGAATCCGAATCCGGCGACCAGCGCCATCGAGATCATCAGCACGCCCGCGACGCTTGGGGGCAGGCGTTCGCCCAGCAGGTAGACGAGCGCGTACAGGCCCCAGAACAACGCCGTCGTGTAGCGGCGCGGATTCGTTTTGTCGCCCAGCGTCATGAGCGCGCAGGCGGCGAACAGCAGGCCGACGAGCAGGTAAAAGAAGTCGAGAGATACGATCATCGCGCGGTCTCGCGGCGGATGCGGGCGTCGAGCCGGCGCAGGTTCCACGCGTGGATCACGAACGCCGTCACCGCCGTCGGGATGCCCCACAACGCCATGTGGATGGGATCGACGTCCAGGCCCTCGGCTTTCAGGATCGTCTGCATCAGCACGATGGCGCCGAACGCGACGAACACGTCCTCGCCGAAGAACAGGCCGACGTTGTCCGTGGCCGCGCTCATCGCCCGGATGCGCTGGCGCAGCGGTTCGGGCAGGTGCCCGTGGCGCGCCTCGGCCGCCGCCTCCGCCATCGGCGCGACGAGCGGACGCACCATGTTCGGATGGCCGCCCAGGCTCGTGAGGCCGAACGCGGCGGCCACCTCGCGCGCCAGCAGGTACACGGTCAGCAGGCGCCCCGTCGTGGCCGAGCGGATGCGCGCGATGCTGGCCTGCGCGTGCTCCTTCAGGCCAAAGCGTTCCAGCAGGCCGATCGCGGCCAGCGGCAGCAACAGGATCAGCGGCAGGTTGCGCGTCTTGATGAACGCCGTGCCGAGCGATTCCAGCAGGTGCAGCAGCGGCAGGTGCGCGGCCCAGCCGGTCACGCCGCAGGCCACGATCACGACGAGCACCGGATTGGCGCGCAACACGAATCCGGCGGCCACGGCCGCAATGCCGAGCAGCGGCCACAGGTTGACGGCAGATTGCATGATCCTCCAGCGGTTGTGGTTGCGTGCGGAATCTTAACCTAGAGCTAGCTCTGCGCCGCTCGTGTCTTGTGCATCCGGTGATGCCGTCGCTTCGCCACGACGCCCCGCCGACCTGCACACAAGCGGCCGGCACGCTTTGCGCGCACGCATGGCCTACGGGGCGATGCGCGCTAAGCTCGATGCCGTTTCCATTCGGGGTAAGGCCATGACAGTCTTCGAACGCACGCTACGCTGGTTTGTGTCTGGCGTCCTGCTGCTGGGCTTGTCCAGTTGCGGTGGCGACGTGGGCATCGGCATCGGGATCGGCTGGTTCCACGAGCCCGACCATCCATGGCCCGACCATCCCGACTGGCCCAGCTGGCCCGACCGGCCGCAGGGCGCCACGGGCCTGTTTCCGATCGCGGGCGACGTCTGCGGGCAATGCGCCGGCTCGCAGGACGGCACCGGCGGCGCCGCGCGCTTCAACGGTCCGCAGGGCATCGCGGCGGACGCGGCGGGCAATCTATATGTGGCGGAAAGCGCCAGCGCCACCGTGCGCAAGATTTCTCCCGACGGCGTGGTGACGACGCTGGCGGGCACGCGCGGCGCCCTCGGCTATGCGGACGGGACCGGCGCGGCGGCCCGCTTCAACGATCCGAGCCGGCTCGTCGCGGACGGCAACGGCAATGTGTACGTGACGGACAGCGGCAATTCGGTCATCCGCCGCGTGGCGCCGGACGGCACGACGACGACCATCGCCGGCGACGGCACCTGCGGCAGCGCGGACGGCAAAGGCATGGCGGCGCGCTTCTGCAAGCCGCGCGGCATCGCGCTGGACCGCCTGGGCAATGTGTGGGTGGCCGATACCGGCAACCACATGCTGCGCCGTATCGACGCGGGCGGCAACGTCACGACGGTCGCCGGCGCCCCGGGCGTGTGCGGCAGCCGCGACGGCAACGGCGGGCAGGCGCAGTTCTGCGAACCGCAGGACGTGGGCGTCGACAACTGGAACAACGTCTACGTCGTCGACACCGGCAATTCGACGGTCCGCATGGTGAACGACAAGGGTGTCGTGTCCACGCTGGCCGGCCAGCCGGGACGCTGCGACGCCGTGGACGGCAGCCCGGGCGTCTCGCGCCTGTGCGCGCCCAGCGGCATCGCGGTCGACGGCAACGATCTGTATATCGCCGACACGGGCAACTCGACGATCCGCCGCATCAACCTCGACAACGTGACGAGCACCGTGGCCGGCGTGCCGGGCCACGCGGGCATCACCCTCGGCGCCCTGCCCGGCAGCCTGGACCGGCCGATCGGTGTGGCCCTGGCCCCCGACCGCTCGATCGCGCTCACGACGCACAACCTCGTCGTGAAGCTGTTGGCGGCGAAATGATTACTCCGGGCGGACCGGGGTGCTGGCGTCCTGGCCAACCACGGTGATCCAGGGCCGCACGTGCCACTGCGTGACGAGTCCATTCACGACATACGGATCGGCACGGGCGAAGCGCTCGGCGGCGTCCGACGATTCGCCGCTGAACAGCAGCACGGCCTTGTCGGCCGGATCGGCCAGGGCACCGGCGATGACGATCTCGCCGCGTTGCTGGGCGTCCCAGGCCAGCTTCAGGTGTACGTTGCGGAATGCGCCGCGGCGTTCAAGGTAGTCCGGGGCCAGGTCATAGATCAGCAGGAAGTGCACAGTAGGTCTCCGTAAAAACGCGATGGTGCGGGACATGGTAATCGCTTCGGCGCGGCGGCGCCGTGTCAAGGCGGTTTGCACAACGTCCACGACGGCGGCGCGTGACAGCATGGGAAGATGAAGCGACATCACATCACACTGGGTGCGGCCACCACGGCCGGCGGCACCGTGACCTCCGCGAGCGCGCTGGTCTCGATCAACGGCGTCCGCGTTGCGCTGGAGGGCGACACGGTCGCCTGCCGGACGTGCGGCAGCACGGGCGTCATCCGCTGCGTCGGGCCGCGCCTTCCGGAGCGCTACAACGGCAAGCAGGTCGCGCTGGAGAACGACTTGTGCATCTGCAACTGCCCGAGGCCGCCCAGGCTGGTGGCGAACCAGACGATCAAGGCGCAGTTCATCGACGATGGCGCGACGCCATGAATGTATGGATGGCAAACGTATCGGACGGTTTGCCTTGCTGCCGTCTGGCGGCGTTTCCCAACTGATCTCGGACGGGCAAGTGACCTCGACACATGTACCCGGCATCGCCCTCCTCGATCAATTCGAAACGTCCGCCTGCTACCTGCTCGTGACCGATCAGGATTGCCCGTTTGAAGAAACGTTTCATTTCATCCTGCTCGACCGGGACTTGCATGTCTGCGCGCGCCGCAGCCTGGGTGCCGCATTCTCATTCGTTCCCGGAAACTGAGTGCGGACGCTGAAAGAACTGGTCTGGGAAGACGACCGGCATTTCCTGGCCATCCTGACCGGCCCTGCCGAACGCTGGCGCTTCACCATCCGGCAGTCCGGCATCCCCTTCGTTCATCCGCGCCTGACCGCGACACGCGCCTGACCGTGCCCCACGGTACCGTGCGTAGCCAATCGCCAGCCAGGATGCTGCCGGGCGACGACAGCGTCGTGCAGGCGCTGCACGACGCCGAACGTTACGCGCCCTCGTCCGGCCCCATGCTGCACTAGAGTTGGGCAGCGCTACGGCGAACACCGTTGTTGGGCGCGCCCGGCGTCGCCAGGTCGCCCGCCGCCGTCATCACCGTGCCTGCCGGGTGGGCCTTGGCGAGCGGGCCGGCAAGGGTGATGCCGGTGCCCGATACGCTGGCGCCCGTGTCATGGGCGCGGGCCAGCGGCGCCTGGAGCGTCAGCTTGCCCGTCCGCCAACCCGTCTCCACCGCGGCGACGACACCTTGCTCTTCATCCGCGCCGCTGCCGACGATCACCGGCTGGCCGGCCACGAACTGGCGCGCGTCGTCGACGCGGACGACCGTCGCGCCCTTGTCGGCGGGCGCCGAGGCACGGGTGAGCCCCGATGAACCGACCGTGGCGACCGTCACGGTTTCCGCATGGTCGCCCGCATCGATGACGACGGACTGGCCGGGCGCAAAGTGCGCGACCGTGGCGGCCCTGACGCTCGTCGAGCCCGCCGCCGTCGCGCCGGTCCGGATCGAGACGGACGTCACGAAATCCGTGCAATCGTTGTCGTTGTCCTGGCCGTCGGGATAGCGTCCCGTGCTGCCCTGGGCCGCGTCGACTTGCGCGACGGCGCCGCTGAACGGGATGCCCGGGAGCGCGCGGTCCCACGTCGGCTCGTTGGCGATGCCCGGCGCTGCCGCGTGACAGGTGGCGGCCTTGCCGGCGGCGCCGCGGAATCCACCGGATGCCCATGGATCGACGAGATCCCCGTAGTTCAGGCTGTCGACGACGTGCCCCGCCGCATCGCGCAACACCATGCTGCCCGCTTCGCGCGACAGCGCCGGGCCGCCGAACCACTGGTTCGGTGTGCCCTGGAATCCCGCGGCGGTCACGGTGTCCACGCGCACGACGGCATCCGTGTCATGCGCACGCGCCAGGGCGCGGTCGAGCACGATCCCGCTGCCCGCCGGGCGCACCGGTTCGTTGCTCGAGTGCGCATGGCGGGTCGCGGGGGTGAAGGTAATGCCCGTACCGCGCACGCTGAACGGCAGGTTGGCGGCATGGCCGTACTTCAATGGCGCCGCCAGGTCGAGGCCCGTGCCCGGTTCCACGAACGGTTCGTTGGCCACGTGGTCCTGGGCGAGCGCCGGAAAAATGGTCAGCGTGAGGTTGCCGCCCGGCGTGCCCTCGACGCGCACGATGTCCACGGTCTGGAGCTTGCCCGGCGCGCCGATCACGGCCTTGCCGGGCGTGTAATCGACGTTCTTCTTCGTGGGGAAGCCGATCGCGCCATGCACGACGATCGTCGTGGCGCCCGCAGCGGCATCACGGGCCAGGCTCGTACGGCGGGCGGCCGTGCCCACGTGCTTGACGGTGACCGTATCGATGCCGTGATCGGCGCTGTCGATGTCGAGACGGATCCTGTCGCCGGCGGCGATGCCGGCGGTCGACGTCACCTGGATATTGGTGGAACCTGGCGCCGCATCGAGACCCAGCCATGCCTGGCTGCCCGCGGTGCCGACGCCGGTGATGGTCACTTTTTCGTAGTGCTCGGTCGCGCGTCCGTCGACCGGATACGCGGTGCCGTAGCCGAGGGCAAGCGTATCGCCGACGGCAAAACCTTCGGTGCTGGTCACGGGGACGGTCGTCGAACCGGCCGGGATGGTGATGATGGGACCGTCCGGCAGCGGCTGCCACAGCGGCGTCGCCTGGCCGGCCGCCGTGCCGACGCGGACGACCTTGCGGGTTTCGTCGCCGACAACGATGGTGTCGCCCGGCTTGATGCCATCGACGTTGCGCACGTGGATGGTCGCATCGCCCGGCCGGGCAGGCAGCACGAGGCCCGAATTGGACAAGCCCAGAACATAAAAACCGTGCGGCGCCAGCCGGGTCCCGGCAGGCATCTTCACCTTGGAAAACAGGGGCTCGCGCATCGCGTGTTGCGCGAACGTCCAGTTCGAGATATCGACTTCTTTCTCGCCGGCGTTGTATAACTCGATGAACGCATTGGTCGCGTTGGTGCGCGCGCCGTCGCTCAGGCGGAATTCGTTGATGTTTACCGGCGCCACATTGCGCACCTTCGCGGCGGCCGATTCGGTGCGGCCAGCCCACGTCGCCACGCCTTTCAGATCGCCATTGAACGGAGCGGCGCCGGATGTCACCTTGAAAACGGCATGCACGCTCTGACCGGGCGCGATCGCATCAAGGATGGTTTTCGCGGCCGCGTCGACATGCCAGCCCTTCGGCACCGCCAGCGACAGCGCGACGCCCCGGACGGGCTGGCCCGTCGTATTCGTGAACGTGACCGCCAGGTCCTTGGACGCCCGCGGCGCGAACGTGTGCAGGCTGGCCGGGACGTCGGACGCCGACGTGGCCCCGACACTCACGGCCGCCACGTCGTAGCGGGCCGCCGCCACGTTCCGGGCGACCAGCTGGTCCGTCTCGTTGGACGGATACGTCCGCGGCGCCGTCATCGCGCCTTCGTAGAACGTGCCTTGCGACGCGGTACTGTTGTCGCCGCCATTGCCGAGAAGGACGGCGCCTTGCTTGCGCATGGGGTCGTAGGACGCATCGATCCGGCGGCCTTCGTACATGACGGCCAGTTGTCCCCGCTGGGCATCGCCGCCCAGGGTCGCCCAATGTCCGGGCTTGCCTTTCGTGACGGCGGTGACGAAGCGCGTAGCGAGGGTGGGCAGGTTGGCGCACAGCTTCGATTTGTCGTCGTTGACGCAACCGACGAGATTGTTTTCGTGGTCGGCCATCACCCAGGGCCCGGCCCCGCTGCCGCGATACCACCCTTTCGCGTTACCGAAATAGATCGCTTCCATGGTGCCGTTGTCGTCATCGATGCTGTCGATCTCGCCGTTGCCATAGTCGAAGCAGCAGGCACCGTTGTAGTGATAGCCATTGATGACGGCATATTGCCCACCCGCCTGGTCAGCGACGGGCACGCCGTGCGTATCGTTCAGGCGCAGGCCCATGCCCGGCGCGATGTACACGCCATAGACCTTGTGCCCCATGATGGTGACCGGCGCCAGGTCCGCGAGCGGCAGATTGTCCATGCCGCCCAGCGCGGGCCCGGTCCACGTGCCGCGCGGCGCCTGGACCAGGTGATTGCGCTTGCCCGACTGGTCGTACAGGATCGTGATCCAGCAATAGGTGTCGGCGCAAAACGCGTCCTGCGCCGCCGCGTTCGCGTAGCCGGCGCCTCGCACGACGCCGATGTCGCGCGTCTTGCCGTCCGACTGGCGCGTGACCTGGTACAGCGGGCCGTCGTACGCGGCATAGAGCGCGCGCGTGGTGCTGTGCGCGGCCACGCAGGGCGCGCCCGCCTTCGCATAGATGTCGCAGGGGCCTTCCGGCCGGGCCGCCTGGGTGGATGCCCAGGCCGGCAGTCCACTCAACAGCAGCGCCAGGCTGAAGAACAATTTTAGAATATTCATGTTATCGATCTCTCCAAGATCCTCCCATCGTAGAGTCGATCACATGACCTGGACCAATTACTTTTTTTGCTTGATCGATATCCGATTTGCAATGTCCCGTTGATCCGCCGCGCGGGCGACGATCGCATCCGCATGCGCCTGCGCACGCGCTTTCTGTTCCGGCGTGAGGCCGGTGCCGATCTCGTCCAGGAACGGGCCGTTGAACGGGATGGCCTGCTGCTCGGGCACGCCATCCAGCTTGACCATGATGTCGCGCAGCGCCATGCCGTAGGCCAGCGCGCTCTGGCGGTCCGCGGCGATGGCCGGATGGCCGAACCAGAAACCGGTAAAGAGCTGGTACAGGCTCGCCCAGTAGCCCTGCTCCGCCTGCTCGTTCAGCATCCCGTTGATCCTTTCCTTCCATTCCTTCACGAGCGGATCGTCGGGACGCGTCGTGAGGGCGGTCGGGTCGCCGAACGGGCCCTCTTCGACCAGTTCCGCCAGCGCACCGTCCACGCCCCCGCGCGCGGCGCGTTCGAGATGGTCGATGCGCGCCATCTTCATTCTTTCGTTGACGGTCGCGCAGGCATGCGCGGGATCGGCGATGGCATCCGGCTCGGTCCCGTCACGTTCGGGCAGGTGACCGGTGCGCCCGAACACGACGCAGGCATGCAACAGCCACCACGCACGATACGCGTCACGCGGATCGCCGCTCGCCACCAGCCGCTCGATGCGCTGCGCCAGCGGTTCGGCAGGCGCCGGCAGCGGGACCGGCGGCGCGCCGAGGTCGGACAGCCAGGCCGGCCCGGCCGCCGCACCGGTCGTCGACACGGGCGGCACAGGCGCCGCCGCCGGCGTGACGGCCGGCGGCGTCGACCGCCACGCCGGCACCATCAGCACCGCCAACAGGCCCAGCCCGGCACATGCCGGCACGACCGCTTTCCACCTCATCCCGCCTCCACATCCTGTCTTCATGGACAGCCTAACAAACCCTGTCAGGCGGCGACAACGCCCGCGCTGTAACAGGATGTTGCAGCAAAGCTACTCTTCGTGAATTCGCACCATAATGAAGGTGTATTTGATGGGCAGCGCACAGACTTCATCCGTAGCCAGAGGTAGACTGTATACATGAGCACACATAAAAAATTGGCGGCAGGTATGGCTGGCTTTGCCAGCATGTTGTGGCTGGGCCTCACGGCCGCGGTCGCGGCAAACCAGCGCCGTCTCGTGTTCAATCCCACCGTCGAGCGCGAAGTCGCGCATCCGCGCAGCAGCGGCCACCGCACCCGCCCCGTCGTGCTGCGCGCCAAGGACGGCACGCGGCTGTCCGGCTGGCTGATGACGCCGAAGATGCCCGGCCTGCGTCCCGCCGTCGTCTATTTCGGCGGCCGGTCCGAGGAAGTGTCCTGGGTCGTGCGCGATGCCGGCAAGCTGTTCCCCGGGATGGCCGTGCTGGCCGTGAACTACCGCGGCTACGGCGATTCCCACGGCGATCCTGCCGAGGCGCACATGATCGACGACGCCTGCATGCTGTTCGACTGGATGGCGGCGCACCACCACGTGGACCCGAAACGCATCGCCGTCGTCGGCCGCAGCCTCGGGTCCGGCGTGGCCGTGCAGGTCGCGAAAGAGCGGCCCGTGCATTCCGTCGTGCTGATCACGCCGTACGATTCGATCCTCGCCCTCGCGAAGCGCAAGTTCCGCGTGATGCCGATCGAATACATGCTGCGCCACCGCTTCGAGTCGATCAAGTACGCGCCCACGCTGAAGGCGCCGACCTTCGTGCTGCGCGCGGCCAGCGACGACATCGTGCCGCACTCGCACACCGACCAGCTCGTCGCCAAGCTGGCCCGGCTGATCGGGGACGAGACCGTGCCCGACTCGGACCACCTGAATATCCCGTACCTGGAAGACACGCAAACCCGCATCGCGCGCTTCCTCACGTCGCAGTTCGCCAAGCCGATCGACATCCCCTCGTCTGCGCCAATTCCTGCGCCGGCCCCGGACATCGTCATCCCAACCGTGACGACAGCCACCGCCCCCACCGCCGTCGCCAGCATCGCCGTTCCGCCCGCGCTCCCGCTCGCCGACTGAAACGGCGCTATTTATATGTCAACGAAATAAATAGCAAAGTAAAATCGTATTTGCCACGAATAAACTGGCTGATGCATAGTTCCGAAAATCCCCCTCCCTGCACAGCCGTTGCGCCGGTAAAATACGGGATCCAGGAGCCCAAATCGATGAAATTCAAGCAACTTTGTACGATGATCGCGGCGCTATGCATCAGCGCCGGCGCCAGTGCCGACATGGCGGGCGCGAAACTGGCGATCGTCTACGATGCCGGCGGCAAGTTCGACAAATCCTTCAACCAGTCCGCCGCCGAAGGCGTCGCGCGGTTCACGAAGGAAACCGGCGTCAAGGTGTTTGAAGCCCAGGCCAACTACGACACCCAGGCCGAGCAGGTCCTGCGCGCCCTCGCCCGCAAGAAGCTGAAACTGATCGTCTCGATCGGCTTCTCGCAGACGCAGCCCGTGCAAAAGATCGCGGCCGAATACCCGAACGTGCACTTCGTCATCATCGACGGCAATGCGCAGGGCAAGAACGTCAACTCCGTCCTGTTCAAGGAAGAGGAAGGCTCGTACCTCGTCGGCGTCGCCGCGGCGATGGCGTCGAAGACGAAGACGATCAGCTTCGTCGGCGGCATGGACATCCCGCTGATCCGCGCGTTCGCCTGCGGCTACGTGCAGGGCGCGCGGGCGGTCAATCCGAAGGTGCAAGTGCTGCAGAACATGGTCGGCACGACGGCCGCGGCCTGGAACGACCCAGCCAAGGGCGGCGAGCTGGCGCGCGCGCAATTCGAACGCGGTTCCGACGTCGTCTTCGCGGTCGCGGGCGGCTCCGGCATGGGCGCGCTGCAGATGGCCAAGGAAAAGGGCAAGCTGGCGATCGGCGTGGACTCCAACCAGAACTACCTGTACCCGGGCACGATGCTGACGTCGATGGTCAAGCGCGTCGACAATGCCGCGTACGAAGCGTTCATGAAGGCGAAGAACGGCCAGTTCACCTCGGGCATCACCTACGAAGGCCTGAAGGAAGGTGGCGTGGACTGGGTGCTCGACAAGGACAACCGCATGGTCGTCACGCCCGAGATGGAAAAGCGCGTGACGGGCGCCCGGGCCGACATCATCGCCGGCAAGATCAAGGTGGTCGACTATCGCGCGGCCAATTCGTGCCCAGTGCAGTAACACGGCATCGAACACAGTTTGACAGTGAAGCGCGCCGCGCCGGTTTCCATGCCGGCGCGGCGCGCTTTTAAATGAATGGACAGACCGCTATGCAGCCAGCCGTAGAATTTCGCAACATAAGCAAAGCCTTCGGGGCGGTGCAGGCGAATGCCGACGTCAGCTTCGCCATCGCCAAGGGCTCGATCCATGGCGTGATCGGCGAAAACGGCGCCGGCAAGTCGACCCTGATGAGCATCCTGTACGGCTACTACAACGCCGACAGCGGCCAGGTCCTCATCGACGGCCAGCCTCAGGACATCCGCACCAGTCACGAGGCGATCGCGCTCGGCATCGGCATGGTGCACCAGCACTTCATGCTCGTCGAGAACATGACCGTCCTCGACAACGTCATGCTGGGCAACGAGGGCGGCTTCAAGCTGGCCGCGAAACGCGGCGCCGTGGAAGCGAAGCTGCGCGAGATCTGCGACCGCTACCGCCTCGACGTCGATCCGCTCGCGACGATCCACGATCTATCCGTCGGCGCGCAGCAGCGCGTGGAGATCCTCAAGCAGATCTACCGCAGCGCCAACATCCTGATCCTCGACGAGCCCACCGCCGTGCTGACCGCGCAGGAGACGGCGTCGCTGTTCGAGATCCTGCGGCTGTTCAAGGAACAGGGCAAGACCATCATCCTGATCACCCACAAGCTCCAGGAAATCATGGAGATCACGGACGAGGTGACGGTGATGCGCGCGGGCCGCGTCGTCGGCGCGGTGAAGACCGCGGAGACGTCGCGTGAAGAACTGGCCAACATGATGGTCGGCCGCCCGATCCAGAGCGAGCTGCCGCGCGCGCCGTACAATCCGGGCACCGAGGTGCTGAAAGTGTCGGACCTGCAGCTGCAGGATGCGAACGGCGTTGCCCTCCTCGCCGACATCGATTTTACGTTGCGCGCGGGCGAAGTCGTCGCCATCGCGGGCGTGTCGGGCAATGGCCAGAGCGAGCTGCTGGAAATCCTTTCCGGCATGCGCCTGCCGACGTCGGGCAAGGTCGAATTCGATGGACGCGCGCTGCCGTACGGCGGCCGCACGAACGCGGACGGCCTGCCGGCAGAGTTCCGCGAACTGGGCATCGGCCACGTGCCGGAAGACCGCCTGCGCGACGGCGTGATCAAGGATTTCTCCGTGATGCAGAACACGGTGTTCGGCTACCAGGACAAGGTGACGAACCGCTGGGGCCTGTTCGACCATAAAAGGATCGCGCAGCGCTGCGCGCACCTGATGACGGCGTTCGACGTCCGCCCGAACAATCCGGACCTGCGTATCGGCCTGCTCTCGGGCGGCAACCAGCAGAAGGTCGTCATCGCGCGCGAAGTGGCCGCGAAGCCGAAGCTGATGCTGGTCGGCCAGCCGACGCGCGGCGTGGACATCGGCACCATCGAAAGCATCCACACGCAGCTCCTGCGCCTGCGCGACGAAGGCGTGGCGATCCTGCTGTCGTCCGTGGAACTGGAAGAGGTGCGCGCACTCGCGGACCGCATCATCGTGATGTCCGGCGGCCGCATCACCGGCATCCTCCCCATCGACGAATTCGACACCACCCGCATCGGCCTCTTGATGGGCGGGATGCACAAGCACTGACATCATGCCAAAGACTGAATTGCCACGCTGGGCCACCGGTTTCGTCCTGCCCATCCTGAACCTGATGTCGGCGCTGCTCGTCGCGGGGCTCGTGATCCACCTGCTGGGCGAGAGCCCGTCGGAATCGCTGCGCATCCTCGTCGACAGCGCCATCCTCGACCCGGAAGGCCTCGGCTACACGCTGTTCTACGCGAGCACCTTCATCTTCGCGGGCCTCGCCGTGTCGATCGCGATGCAGGCGGGCCTCTTCAACATCGGCGCGGAAGGCCAGATGTACGTGGGCGGCCTGGGCCTGACGTGGGCCGTGCTGGCGCTCGACGCACACCTGCCCGGCATCCTGATGATCCCGCTCGCGATGATCGGCGCGGCCGTCTTCGGCGCGCTGTGGGCGTTCATTCCCGGCTATCTGCAGGCGAAACGGGGCAGCCACGTCGTCGTCACGACGATCATGTTCAACTTCATCGCTGCGAGCCTGATGAACTTCGTGATCGTCAAATACCTGATCCCGGAAGGCCAGCAGAACCCGGCCTCGCGCGTGTTCGCCGACAGCGCCGCCCTGCCCCTGCTGAACAAGGTGCTGCCCGTGTTCGGCGATACGCCGCTGAACATCAGCTTCGTTCTCGCGATCCTCGCGTTGGTCATCTACGGCGCCGTCGTGTGGCGTTCGTCGTGGGGCTACCAGCTGCGCGCCACGGGCCTGAACGCGCACGCCGCGCACTACGCCGGCGTAAAAATCAGCCGCACGATCATCGTGACGATGCTCGTGTCGGGCGCCCTGGCCGGCCTGGGCGCCGTCAACTCCGTGATGGGCTCGACGCACTATTTGTCGCTGAATTTCCCCGCGGGCGCGGGCTTCGTCGGCATCGCGATCGCGCTGATGGGCCGCCAGCATCCGGTCGGCATCTTCCTGTCGTCCGTGCTGTTCGGCGCGCTGATCCAGGGCGGCTTCGACCTGTCGCTGGAAAAACCGAACATCCCGCAGGAGACGTTCATTTTCATCCAGGGCCTGATCATCCTGTTCTGCGGCGCGATGGAAAACTTCTACGCCCCGGCCATCCTGAAACTGCTCAACGTCACCCGTACCAACAAGGGGATTTGAATGGAAGACTTCCAACTCGCCAGCATCATCGTCTCCACGGTCCGCAATGCGCCCGTGCTGATGTTCGCCGCGCTGGCCGGCCTGTTCGCCGAGCGCTCGGGCGTCGTCGACATCGGCCTCGAAGGCAAGATCCTCGCCTCCGCGTTCGCATCGGCCGCTGTTGCGTACACGACGCAGAATCCGTGGTATGGCATCCTGGCCGGCATGGGCGTGTCGGTCGCCCTCGCGATGGTGCAGGCATTCGTGTCGATCACGCAGAAGGGCAACCAGCTCGTGGCCGGCATCGCCATCAACATCGCGATGAGCGGCCTGACGTTCGTGCTCGCGCAATTCTTCTTCCAGCAGGGCGGCCGCACGCCGGACCTGCGCAACGCGCGCCTGTTCGACGTCGTCCTGCCCGGCACGGCGGCCGTCGAGCACATTCCCGTCATCGGCTGGCTGTACGGCCACCTGATCGGCGGCCAGTCGGTGCTGGTCTACGTCGCGTTCCTGCTGCTGCCCGTCGTGCACTGGGTCGTGTACCACAGCCGCTTCGGCCTGCGCCTGCGCGCGTGCGGCGAGAATCCGCATGCGGCCGACGCGGCCGGCGTGTCCGTCGAGCGCACACGCTATCTCGCCATGTTCGTGGCCGGTGTCCTGTGCTCGTTCTCGGGTGCGTACCTGACGCTGGTCCAGAGCGGCTTCTTCCTGCGTGATATGTCGGCCGGCGCCGGCTACCTGGCGCTGACGGCGCTCGTCTTCGGCAACTGGCGCCCGCTGCACACGGTGCTGGGCTGTTTGATGTTCGGCCTGTTCGGCGCGATCCAGATCCAGCTCGAAGGCGTCGACCTGCCGGTCGTCGGCCGCCTGCCGGGGTCCCTGATCCAGGCGATTCCGTATATCGTTACCGTGGTCGTGCTGGCCGGCCTGATGGCCAAGTCGGTCGCGCCGAAGGCCATCGGCAAGCCGTTCGTCAAGTCGCGTTGAACATCACTCGTTGGCGCGCTTGCTCGAGCGCGCCAACGTCCACGCCAGCCCCACCCCGGCCGACGCGCCGACATCCTTCCTGAACAGCGGACTCTCCCGGTTCGCATTCCCCGCATAGCTGTCGAGCCGCACGAACGCGAACGCGCGCACGTCCGGATTGACCCTGACCGTACCGAACACGCCCGTCCGCACGAGCATCAACCCGCTGTCGGCCCGGTACGCCGGGCGGTCCGCCGTCGCATACTGCGGCGCGACGTCGAAGAAATAGCCGTGGATGCGGCGGTCGCCGAACACGGCCCCGACCTGCGCCTCCATCGTCCAGCGGCCCCCATCGCCGCGGCGTTCCCACACGAAGCGCGGCTCCGTCGTCCAGCCCTGGCGGCGCAGGCCGCCGCGGGCTTCGATGACGGCGCGCACGGGCAGTTCGAAACGCAGGCGCCCCGCCTCGCCCAGGTCGGCGAATTTATACTTCACGCGCGGGCCGAATTCGACGAGCGTGCCGAGGTCGGGCATGCCGCGGCGCGCCTCGACGTCGTCCGAACGGGACGGCAGCGCGCCCGCGAAACCGATGTCGAATTCGACCTTGTCCGTGTCCAGCAGGCGCGCGCCGACGCCCTGCTGGTCGGCGCGCAGCACCTTGCCGCGGTACAGCAGGAACGGCAGCACGAGGCCGCGGTTGCTGCGGTCGGACGCGCCCGGATAGGCGGGCGTGTTGAACACGGCGGCGCCGATGCCGGCTTCCCACAGCGGCAGGTTGGGTTCGGCGGCCACGGCGGGCACGAGTGCCACCAGTGTGGATGCGGGGATGATGAAACGAAGAATCGTGGGCATGGTGAGGGTCCGTTTGAATGCCGCGATTCTAACCTACGAAAAAAAACCGCCGCGGCCTTGTGGGCGCGCGGCGGCTTGCGGAAGGCTGGCGCCGGGATTACGGCCAGATCGCCTTCAGCAGCGCGGCCAGGTTGTAGCCGCCCTTGATCATCTGTGTCTTTGCGAGCGCGGAGCTGGGCACCGGATAGTCGGCCGGCACTTCCAGGGTCCACGTGTAATAGGTCTCGCCCTTCTTGCTCACCTGCGGCACGATCTTGCCCGCGGTGACGCCGGCGAATGCGATCTTCGAGACCGCCAGCGTATCGTCCGCCCACTGGTACGGCCACGTGACGGGATCGCCGCTGTTCTGCGCCACGTTCGGCTTGCCGTCGATGGCGGCTTGCGCGAACTGTTCCGGCGTCTTCGTGCGGATGCGGCGGAACGCGTAGTCGACTGTCGTGCTGTCCCAGTACGAGTGGAACGGCTTCGTCAGCGCCTGCGGCACGCCCGGCTTGGCCGGCGTCGGTTCGCCGGGCGGAATCAGGTTGGCGGACATCTGCTCGATCTTCGCGTCGTCCATCAGGAAGTTGTTGCCGCCGCGCGAATCGAAGACGACGGTCTCGTCGATCTCTGCCTTCGTCTTCGGCACGATGAACTTCCCGTCCTTGTCGACGAAGGCGGCGCCCACGTGCAGCGGCTGGACGATGTCGCCCGCCAGGTGGGTCACGAGGATCAGCGCCTGGCGCTTCGTGAACTTGTGCGGATTGGTCGCCGGCGTGTCCTTGCCCTGCAGGACCGCGATGGCTTCCTTCAAGGTCTGCACGATGTCGTCGTCGGCCGTGCCGGCGGCGCCGTCGTGGTAGTGGTCGAGCTGGAACGGCACGTCCGTGTAGTGGTATTCGCTGTGCTTCGGATTCGCGTTCACGTACTCGATCATTTCCGGCGTCTGCGGACCGCACCAGTTGCCCTTCACGCAGTCGGGCCACGTCGACACGGCTTCCAGCGATTCGCCCGGCAGCAGCAGCGCCTTCACCTGCGCCTCGGCATGCGTGCCCTTGATCAGCTTGTCGGCGATGGCGCCCACGGCGCGGTGGCCGTCCGTGCCCCATGCGGCCGCATCCAGCGACACGAAGGCGCCGGCCAGCGCCACGACACATGCGATTTTCTTCATGAGCTATCTCTCAATACGGTTTATATCGTTAGCGGACCTTGCGGATGCGCGGTGTGGCGCCGCCGGCTTCCGGATGCTTCTGCAGGTACGCGATCAGCGCATCGAGGTCACGCAGGCCCGTCTCCACGCGGCGCGTGCCCTTCGCGAACATCGGGATGTTGTCGCCGCCCTCGGCCAGGAAGTTGTTGGCCACGACGCGATACACCTTGTTATCGTCGAGCGCCTTGCCGTCCACCTTCACGTTCGCCGTGCGGCGGCCGACGGGTTGCGTGCCATCCCAGTCGTACGTCAGGCTGCTGGACACCGCAAGGACCGACGGGCTTGATGCCGCCGGCCGGTCCCACTGCTGTTCGAGCACGCGGCGCAGCTGCGCGCCGGTGAGGTCCATCACGACGAGCGTGTTCCCGAACGGGAGCACGGCCTGCGCCTGGCCGAAGCTGACGATGCCGCCTTCTCCCGTTTCCAGGTCCTTGCGGATGCCGCCCGGGTTCATGAAACCGACCTGCGCGCCCTGGTCGCGCGTGGCGGCGACGGCCGCGTCGGCGATCACGCCGCCCAGCACCGATTCGCCGGCCGGATTCTCCTTGCGCGACAACGCCCCCTGCACGCGCGCCACCGGTTTCGCGAGCTCCGCGCGGCTCTTCGCGCGCACGTCGGCGAGGTACGCGGACAGGCTCGCGTCGGGCTGGAATGCGTCCGGCGCCATCACGACGTTGCGCACCTGGATGTCCTGGACGGCCTTCGTGGCCGGATCGAGCGTCAGCCGGATGCGCGACAGCAGGTGGCCGTACGCGTCCGCCTGCGTGACGACCTTGCCGTCCACCTTGCACAGATAGCCCGTGTGCGAATGGCCGCTGATGACGAGGCGGATGGCCGGGTCGAGTTGCTTCGTGATGGCGACGATCGGGCCATGCAGCGTGTCGCAATCGGCCTTGTCGTAGGGCTGGTCGGCGAAACCGCCTTCGTGGATCAGCACGACGAACACCTGCGCGCCCTGCGCACGCATGACGGGCAGCACGGCGTTGATCGATGCCGCTTCATCCTCGATGGCCAGGCCCTTGATGGACGAGGCGATCGTCACGGAGGCGAGGTCGTGCAGCACGGCGCCGATCAGGCCCACCTTGACGCCCTTGACGTCGACGATGCGCCAGCCCGGCACGAGGGTCTTGCCCGTCTGCGCGTCGACGACGTTGGCGGCGAGGTAGGTAAAACCGGCGCCCTTGAAATCGGGCGAGAGGCGGCATGCCTTCGCGGGCCGCGGCGAATCGCAGCCGCCGTGCTGCTGGCGCAGCAGTTCCTTCGGGCCCTGGTCGAATTCGTGGTTGCCGAGCGAGCTGGCGACGAGGCCCATACGGTTCAGCGCCTCGATGCTCGGTTCGTCCGCGAACATCGACGACGCGGCGGGGCTCGCGCCGACGAGGTCACCGGCCGCGACGAACAGCAGGTCCGGGTCGTCCTTGCGGAACGTGTCCAGCGCGCCTTTCAGCACGTCGATGCCGCCCGCCTGGATCGTGCGCGGCTGCGTGGAACCCGGCGGCGTGTACGTGTACTTGCTGGGCTCGAGATTGCCGTGGAAGTCGTTCAGCGCGACGAGATTGATCTCGAGCGGACGGACCGGCGCGGAGGCGCAGCCGGACAGCAGCAACGCGGCGCCCAGGGCCAGCGCGAACGGACGGGATACGATCATATGAAATCTTTTGTGATGCGAACGGCAGCCATCGATTATGGCACGCGCGTTCGCCTTTCTGGTCTTTACAAGGGAAGAAAAACGGCCGGTGTCGCCACCGGCCGTCTCATTTACTTCATGTCAGGCCCGGATCAGAACTCGTACTTGACGGTGACCTGTGCCGACCACTGCGACTCGCCCTTCACCTGGCGGATCTGCAGCGGATCGGCGGCCGAGCGGACCGCGTAGACATAACGGCCCTGGCTGTCCATGCCGGCGTAGTCGACGAAGCCGCGGGTCTGGCCGCCGTTCGAGAAGAACGGTGCTTCGTAGATCTGGCCCCACTTCTTGTTCAGCAGGTTGCCGACGTTCAGGATGTCGAATGAGACCGACGCCTTGTTGCGTGCGAACAGGCCCGGGATTTCCTGGCTGATGCGCAGGTCGAAGCTGTTCGTCCACGGCGAGAAGTCGCCGTAGCGGGCCACGGTGCCGCCGGCTGCCTGGCGCAGGGCCTTGTTGGCGTTGACGATGTCCCAGAAACGCTGCTCGTTGGCGTGGCTGGTCGCCGTATCGCCCGCGAACACGACTTCACCCGAACCGAAGGCTTTCGGGATGTACATCAGGTCGTTGCTGCCGATGCCGTCGCCGTTCATGTCGTTCTTGAAGGTCCAGCTGTACGGCTTGCCGGTACGGCCTTCGTAGAACACGCCGAAGCGGGTCTTGTACTTGCCGAAGAACGCCTTCTCGAAGTTCAGCAGCGCGTTGATGCGGTTCTTCACCAGGTACGCCGAGTTGGCGGCCACGTTGTCGTTCGGGTTCAGGGCCGAACGGGCGCCGTAGTTCGAACCTGACGTCGACGACGTCAGGTTCGAGACTTCCGTCGCATAGGTGTGGCTTGCCGCGACCGACCAGCCGAAGCCCTTGGTCATCGGGTACGACAGCGACAGCGTCGAGACGCGGTTCTCGCCCTTGTCCGTGCCGGTGACCTTGATCACGTTGCCGAACGCGGAATTCGACAGCGACTTGGTCGTGTTGGTGCAGCCCTTGGCGGTGCTGACGGCGTTGTTACCCACGCTCCAGCAGTTCTGCGACAGGCCGTTCGCGTTCCAGAACAGCTGGCGGCCATCGACGCCGATGCGGGTCGGCTGGCCCAGGTTCAGGTTCTGGAAGAAGATACCGTCCTTGGTGTGCGCGTACAGCACTTCGGCGCCGGCGACGAGGCCGTACCACGGCAGTTCCGTTTCGAAGGCCAGGTTGGCTTTCCATACGGACGGCTGCTTCACGTTCGGGTCGATCAGGTCGACGTTGGCGATCGGCGGGGTCGAGCCGCCCAGCTTCGGCTGGTTGTTGATGTCGGTGCTGAACGCGCCGTTCGGCGTGCCGGCGACCGGCGGGCACTTGGTGTTACCCGTGGCCGAGCAGGTAATCTGCTGCGTCGTCATGCCGGTGTTCTGGAACGGGTTCGCGAGCCAGACGGACATCGCGGCGCCCTGGAACAGGCCGAAGCCGCCGCGCAGCTGCATGCGGCGCGGGGTGTCGAAGTTGTAGTTGAAGCCGAAGCGCGGCTGGAACAGCTTGGTGCCGTCGATCGTCTGCTGGTTGTTGTAGCCGAAGCCGCCGGTCTGGCGTGCGTTCGGGTTCAGCACGGCAGCCTGGGCCACTTTCGTGTTCGCGACCGGCGTGCCGCCGACGCCCACCTGGTCCACGCGGAAGCCGTAGTTCAGGGTCAGCTGGCGGTTGACGTTCCAGGTGTCCTGCAGGAACAGGCCGGTGTTCGTCATGTTGAACTGCGCGACGGCGTCGTTCAGCGTGAAGCCCGGTGCGGCGACCTGCAGCGTGTACGACGTATAGCGGCCGCTGCGCAGGTTTTCCAGCACCGCGGCTTCGACCTGCGCCTGGGACGCGGTCGTGCAGTTGATGCTGCCGAACGAGTAGCTCAGGTTGTTGTCGCAACCGAAGGTGTAATTGCCGTACACGTTCTGCAGGAACGCGTTGTAGATCTTGTTCTTCTGGTAGTCCGCACCGAACTTGATCTCGTGGTCGCCCACCGTCCAGTTGGCGCCCGCGTAGAAGTCCTGCGTGCGGGTGCGCAGCAGGTTCATGTGACGCGAGTTGTCGGTGCCCAGGTTGATCGTGCGGCTACCCGTCGTGACGTTGCTCGGGGTGCCGGCCGGCAGCGCGCCGGTGAACTGCACGCCGATGGTCGGCAGCTGCGTGTTGTTGGTCGGGACGGAGTCGTAGTTGCGCGACGACGCCTTCAGTTCGGTCGAGAACGTCGGGGTCCAGTCCGAGAACAGCTGGGCGACGGTCGTCTCGATCTGCTTGCCCTGCGAGTAGTACGCCGAATCCAGGCTCAGGCCGGTGGCGCTGAACAGCGAATACTGCGGCTCGGCCTGCGTGGTGCGCTGGTAGCGGATGTTGGCGCGGTGGTTGTCGCTGATGTTCCAGTCGACCTTCAGCATCTGCTCGCGCGACACGAAGTTGCCGCCGCCCTGCGCCAGGCCGCCGGCGTTGACGCCGTACTGGTTCTTCATGATGTTCTGCACGGCGGCGATTTCCGCCGGGGTCACGGCGACCGTCGTGCCGTTGTTCGAGCCGACCGGACCGTAGTCGGGCGCGCTGCGCGACGAGTTGGTCTCTTCCGACAGCGCGTACAGGAACAGCTTGTCCTCGACGAGCGGGCCGCTCGCCCACACGCCCTTGGTCGTTTCCTTGAACGGGACCGGATCCGAATAGGTGTCGTTGGCCGGGTTGTAGCGCTGGCCGGCCAGGCGGTCGTCGCGGTACACGTAGTACACGCCGCCCTTCCACTGGTTCGTGCCGGACTTGGTGACGGCGTTGATGTTGCCGCCGGTGTAGCCCTTCTGCGTGACGTCGTAGTTGGCGACGTTCACCTGGGTCGACTGGATCGCTTCGATCGAGATCGGCTGGCGCGAGGTCGGGCTGCCGTTCGCTTCCAGGCCGAACGTGTCGTTCACGTTCACGCCGTCGATGGTGATCGAGTTGTAGCGCGAGTTCTGGCCGGCGACGGACAGTTCGCCGCGTTCCTTGTCGGTCTGCGAGACGCGCGGGTCGGCGCGGGCGTAGTCCTGCAGGTTGCGGTTGACCGACGCCTGGATCTGCAGCTGCGCGTTGCTGATCGCGGTGCCCGCGCCCATGTTGGAGCGGCTGAAGATGTCGGAGCGGGCGCGGTTGCCGGCGACGGTCACGGTCTGCATCGGTGCGCCGACGGTCGCGTCGACGGTGGCGGTTTCCGCCAGCTGCAGGTAGATGCCTTCGCGTTTTTCGGTAACGCCGTCCTTCGTGATGATGATCGTGTACGGACCGCCGGTACGCAGGCCGCGCGCGATATAGCGGCCTTCCGCATCGGTGACGACATTGCTGACCGAACCGGATTCGGTGTGAACGATTTGCACTGCGGCGCCGGCGGCCGGTCGGCCGTCAGCGCTCGAGATACGACCACCGACAGCCGACGTCGTGTTCTGCGCCAGGGCCGGCGCCCCCGCGAGCGCAATCGACAGAGCCAGCGCCAGCTTCGTCAGCTGGATCCGTTTTTGATAGATCATTGGATTAACCCCAAATAGACTTGATAGTTATGGTTGGGAACGGAGTTCCCCCCTCTTGAGTACTGCAATCCTGGACCGGTCGCTCATGACGGCCGGTCTCTTGTTCTGTCTGCCTGCTGTTCGATGGTGCGGATGCGGATGACAATGCACCAGCAAAAAGCAGCGCACGCGAGTCTAGCGGTTAATTGTTTCCAGGCTATTACACCCAAAACCGCGCATTTTCTCGGACGTTGGCTTAATAAAAGGCCAATATGGCATGAAGCCGTTTATCGAGACAAATACGTTTTCACTTGGGAATTTATAGCTTGCGCGTATAAGTTGCTTAAGAAGTGAGCAGATGATCGCGCGCAGGTTGCCTCTTCCCTCAGGAACAGACACGGCGGGATGATAAATGGGGCGTTCTGGAATGAAATTGTTTAGCTTGGTTTTTAAGCAAGCGACGTGAGAATTAATCCATTCTGTAGCGAGTTGGCCACAGGGACGGCATATGCATATACCTGTTCCACCTGGTCGGGTGGCAACCGGAGTTCGGAGGAAGATGCCGGCGGCGGGACCGCCGCCGGCGGGAGGTCGATACTTAATGCTTCACGGCGGTGCGTTCGAGCGCGGCGACGTCCGACTCGAAGCGTGCGAAGCGTGCATCGAGCAGGCGCGTCAGGCGCTGCTTGTCGGATTCCGGCAGGAAGCTGTAGCGGATGCTGTTGTACGACGCCTTCTTCACTTCCGCATAGCTCGGCTTGTAGCGGCTGGCGAACAGCACGTATTCGTTGGCCAGGTTGTGGCGCGTGACGCCCGCGTCGTCCGTCGAGATCACGTACGGCACGCCGTATTTGCGGTACAGCGTGATCGGGTGGTTCTCGCCCTGCACGCCCTCGATGAACGCGTTCGACGTCAGGTTGATCTCGACCGGGATGTCCTTCGCGCGCATCGTCTTCATGATGCCGACGGCGTTCGTCTCGTGCGCGAGGTCGATGCCGTGGCCGATGCGCTGCGCGCCCGCCACGTTCAGCGCCTGGTCGATGTGGTATTTCAAGTCTTCCGGCGGCACGTCGCCCAGCGCCAGCTCGCCCGCGTGCAGCGCGACGTTGACCTTCGGGTACACCTTCTTCAGGTAGCGGAACATCTGCATGTGCAAGGTGTAGTCGCGCATGGAGACCATCTGGCTTTCCTGGCCCACGATGTTCACGCCGACGATCTTGCCGCCCCGCGCGGCCGATTCGAACGCGGCCAGCATCGAGGAAAACACGCGCGACGGCGAGAACAGGCGCACGACGTAGGTCTGGTAGCGCATCGTGAAGTTCTCGTCGTCGATGCCCAGCGCCGCTTCGTTGACGGTGCGGACGAACGTGTCGACCGAGGTGCGGAACGCCGGCGTCGCGTTCAGCTTCTGGCGCGCGGATTCCAGCAACTGGGCGAATTTCGCCTCGTCGCGCGCGCTGTCCCACGCGCGCTTGTCGAATTCGGGATCCGAGACCGTGTCCGGGCTCTTGAACATCGTCTCGATATAGGCCACGTTCTCGGCCAGCGCGCGGTTCTTCAGTTCGACGAGGCCGTCGTGGAAGTTGCGGTCGGAGACGGGGCCGAAGTAGCCGAACGTCTGGAAGAACTGACGGTCCGGCGGCGGCTGGATGGCGCCGTGGTTATTGAAATCCTTGCTCGACCAGCGCTGCAGCAGCTCGCGCCACGTGGCGTCGTCGGCATACACGTCGGACGACGACAGGCAGGCGCGGTCCTTCGGCTGCTTCGCGCGCTCGTGCTCGACGACGCTCTTGTCGGTCTCGATCTTGTAAGTCAGCTTGTTGACGCAATAGCCCTGCTTGTCGAGCCAGTCGACATAGGTCTCGGCATAGATCGCGCCGGAGTAGTGGTGGTGCAGGTCGCCGCCCTTGGGCATCTGCGAGAAGAACAGGACCAGCTCCGCCGTCTTCGGCTGCGCGCCCGCGATCAGGGACGCGTAGTGGCGCGCGGTGGCCGCTTCGTTGGGGCCGGACGCCGGGGTGCGCGCGGAAGCGGCGGCCGCGAGGGCCGCCAGGGTGATCAGCAGGCTGCTGCTCAGGGTTTTTGTCATGTTGGTCTCGGCTGTGAGTGATTGTCGACAGTATCTCACCAGCGCCGAAGTCGTCGTTCCCGCGCACGCGGGAACCCATACTGAGTGTCCTGTTCGGCTCAGCATGGATCCCCGCGTTCGCGGGGATGACGTATCAATGCCGCTCGTGCACCCGCTTGCCCGCCGCATACGTGGCACGGATCGCGCGGTCGTCGCCCAGCAGCGCCAGCGCGAACAGGGTTTCCTCGAGCGAGTCGCCGTTCGCCGTGCGGCGCGCCAGCAGCGGCGTCGCCTTCGGGTCGAGGACGATGAAGTCCGCCTCGGTGCCGGCGGCAAAATTGCCGATCGTCCCTTCGAGCTGCATGCTGCGCGCGGCGCCCAGCGTGGCGAGATAGAACATGCGCAGGGCCGGGAGATAGCTGCCTTTTAACCGCGCAACTTTATACGCTTCATTCATTGTTTGCAACATCGAGAACGACGTGCCCGCGCCGACGTCCGTCCCCAGCGACACGTGGGCACGCACGCTGTCCGCCTTCGCGACGTCGAACAGGCCGCTGCCGAGGAACAGGTTCGACGTCGGGCAGTGAGAAATCGCGGCGCCCGTGTCGGCCATCAGCGCGAAGTCGACGTCGTCCAGCCAGATGCAGTGGCCGAACATGGACCGTTGCCGCATCAGCCCATGGTGCTCGTACACCTGCAGGTAGCTGCGGTTGTCCGGGTACAGGCTTTTCACCCACGCGCATTCGTCGCGGCTTTCCGACACGTGTGTCTGGATGTAGGTGGTCGGGCACGCGCGCGCCAGCTCGCCCGCCGCGCCCAGCTGGGCCGGGGTCGACGTCGGCGCGAAGCGCGGCGTGATCGCATACATCGCGCGGCCGTGGTCGTGCCAGCGGCGGATCAGGTCTTCGCTGTCGCGCAGGTCGGCCGTGTCTTGCAGGAAGTCCGGACAGTTCCGGTCCATCAGCACCTTGCCGCCGGCCATGCGCAGGTTGCGCGCGGCGCTCGCCTCGAAGAACGCGTCGACGGATTCCTTGTGCACCGTGCAGTAGACGAGCGCCGTCGTCGTGCCGTTGCGCAGCAGCTCGTCGAGGAAGTATTCGGCGACGGTGCGCGCGTGCACGGGATCCTTGAACTGGCGCTCGGTCGGGAACGTGTAGTTCTCCAGCCACGGCAGCAGGTCCGGCGCCGGGGAGCCGATCATGTCGGTCTGCGGGAAGTGCAGGTGCGTGTCGATGAAGCCGGGCGTGATGATCTGGCCGCGGTAGTCGACGACGTCGGTGCCGTCGGGCAGCGTGGCGGCCAGCTTGTCGTAGTCGCCGGCGGCGAGCACGCGGCCGTTCTCGACGACGAGCAGGCCGTCCCGGTGCCAGGCGTGGGCGTTCTCGGCGAAGGCCGGATCGGCGTGGAAGTGCAGCAGGCTCGCTCGGTAGGCCTGCACGGTACGGGTATCGTTGGACATCTCAGTCTTGTTCCAGTGGGACTTCGGTTGCGGTCGCGGGCGCGGCGCGGGCCGCCGCCTCCCAGACCATCAGCAGTTGCGCGACGACGGCGACGGCGATCACGGCGGGCTCCTTGCCCTTGATGCCGGGGACGCCGATCGGGCACACCATGTCGTCCAGGCGCGCGCGCGAAATCCCGCGGTCGCGCAGGCGGTGCTCGAACTGCTTGCGTTTGGTTTCCGATCCAATGAGGCCGAACCAGTCCAGGTTCGCGGGCCTGCGGAGGATCGCTTCGGTCAGGCGCTGGTCCAGCGCATGATTGTGCGTCATGACGAGGAAGCTCGTGCCGGCGGGCGCCGTGCGCACGAGGGCTTCCGGCATGTCCGTCGCTTCCACGACGACGTTCGGGGCGACGGTGGCCGGGAACAGGTCCTCCCGCTCATCGACCCAGGTCACCTTGCACGGCAGGTCCGCCAGCAGGCGCACGATGGCGGCGCCCACGTGGCCGGCGCCGAACAGCATCACGTGCGCGCGCGGCGCCGGGACGTGGTCGACGAGCCAGCGCCGCCCCGCGTCGTCGAGCAGCACGCGCGTGCCGCCGCCGCGTTCGAAGTCCGGGTAGCGGCCGCCCTTGCGCTGGAGGTTATGGCCCAGCGCGTCGACGAGCGCGAGGTCCGGCTCGCCGTCCAGCGCGACGACGCGCCACACGTCTTCATGGCGGCGCGCGGCCAGCTCGGCGCACTGGTCGCGGTCGACCAGTTCGAATGCGAGGTGCACGACGCCGCCGCAGCACTGGCCCAGGCTCGGGCCGAGCGGGAAGCGTTCCAGCCGGCGCGCTTGTCCGCTTTGCAGCATGGCGCGCGCCGTCTCGATGCCGCGCAGTTCCAGATGACCGCCGCCGACGGTGCCCCACTGCCCGCCGGCGTCGACGAGCATGCGCGCGCCCGGTTCGCGGGGTACGGAACCGTCGACCTTCGCGACCGTGATCAGCACGGCCGGTTGCGCGGTGGGGATGAGCCAGTCGTCCATGTCAGGCTGCCTTTTCCCGCACGGCTTGTTCGACGAAGGACACGGCGTCGAGGATCGCCTCGCTTGTCGCCGGTGCGCGCAGCGGCGGGTTCACCTTGTGGTCGCCGACGGCCGAGATGGCGTCGCGGATCGCGAGGAACACGGAGAACGGCAGCAGCAGCGGCGGTTCGCCGACGGCCTTCGAGCGGTGGATCGAATCGGCCACGTTGCGGTTGTCGAAGAGCTTCACCGTGAACGCGTCCGGGCAATCCGACACGCCCGGGATCTTGTACGTGGACGGCGCGTGCGTCATCAACTTGCCCTGCGCATTCCACCACAGTTCTTCCGTCGTCAGCCAGCCCATGCCCTGGATGAACGCGCCTTCCACCTGGCCGATGTCGATGGCGGGGTTCAGCGAGTTACCTGCGTCGTACAGCGCGTCCGCGCGCAGCAGCTTCCACTCGCCGGTCAGCGTGTCGATGACGACTTCCGCCACCGCCGCGCCGTACGCGAAGTAGAAGAACGGGTTGCCCGTCATCGTCTTCGGATCCCAGTGCAGGTTCGGCGTCGCATAGAAGCCGTCCGACCACAGCTGCACGCGCGACAGGTATGCCTTGGCGACCAGTTCGCCGAACGGGACTTCGTGGCCGTTCGCGAACACGGTATCGGCGACGAAGCGCACGTCTTCCACGGCACCGCCGTACTGCTTCGCGGCGAAGGCGGCGAGGCGGTCGCGGATCTGGCGCGCCGCATCCTGCGCGGCCTTGCCGTTCAGGTCCGCGCCCGTCGATGCCGCCGTCGCCGACGTATTGGCGACCTTGCTCGTGTTCGTCGCGGCGATGCGCACGCGGGTCAGGTCGACGCCCAGTTCGTGCGCGACGACCTGCATCACCTTCGTGTTGACGCCCTGCCCCATCTCCGTGCCGCCGTGGTTGACGAGGATGGAGCCGTCCACGTACACGTGCACGAGGGCGCCGGCCTGGTTCAGGTGCGTCACGTTGAACGCGATGCCGAATTTCACGGGCGTCAGCGCGAGGCCCTTCTTCAGCACGGGGCTCGTCGCGTTGTATTCCTGGATCGCCTGGCGGCGCGCGCGGTATTCGCTCGTCTGTTCCAGCTCGCCCACCAGTTCATGGATCACGTTGTCGACGACGGGCTGGCCGTACGGCGTGACATTGCGGTCGATCTTGTCGTAGAAATTCAGCTTGCGGATGTCGAGCGCATCCTTGCCGAGGTTGCGCGCGATCTCGTCGATGATGTACTCGATCGCGATGGCGCCCTGCGGACCGCCGAAGCCGCGGAATGCCGTATTCGACTGCGTGTTCGTCTTGCCGGCCGCCGCGCGGATGTCGCAGTCGGACAAATAATACGTGTTGTCGAAGTGGCAGATGGCGCGGGTGGCCACGGGGCCGGAGAGATCCGCCGAGTAGCCCGCGCGGCTCACCATGTCGACCTTCGCCGCGAGGATGCGGCCGGCGTCGTCGTAGCCCACCTCGTACAGGTAGTGGAAGCAGTGGCGCTTGCCGGTCACCATCATGTCGTCGTCGCGGTCCGCGCGCAGCTTCACGGCGCGGCCCAGGCGTTTCGCCGCGATGGAGGCCGCGGCGGCCCACAGTGCCGACTGCGATTCCTTGCCGCCGAAACCACCGCCCATGCGGCGGCACTCCACCACCACGTTGTGCGAATGCAGGCCCAGCGCGTGCGCCACGACGTGCTGCATCTCGCTCGGGTGCTGCGTGGAGCACAGCACGAGCATGCCGTCGTTTTCCTGCGGGATCGCGTACGAGATCTGGCCTTCGAGGTAGAACTGCTCCTGGCCACCGACGTACAGCTCGCCCTTCACGCGCAGCGGGGCGCGTTCGAATGCGGTTTCGGCGTCGCCGCGCGTCAGGCGCATTGGCGGCAGCACGTACGAGCCGGCGGCGCGCGCGGCCTGCGGCGTCAGGATAGCCGGCAGCTCCTCGTAGCTGACCTTCGCCTTCTTCGCGGCGCGGCGGGCCAGGTCGTGGCTGTCGGCCACGACCACGAAGATCGGCTGGCCGATGTATTGCACGAGGCCGTCCGCGAGGATCGGGTCGTCGTGGATGATCGGGCCGCAATCGTTGGTGCCCGGGATGTCCTTTGCCGTGAGCACGGCGCGCACGCCGCGGCTGGCCAGGACGTCCGTAAAATCGATGTCCAGGATGCGGGCGTGCGCCTTGCCCGACAGGCCCAGCGCCGCGTGCAAGGTGCCGCGCACTTCGGCGATATCGTCGGTGTAGTCGGCCTGGCCCAGCACGTGCAGCCGGGCCGATTCATGGGCTTTGCCGAGGCCGACCTGCTTCCATTCGGCCTTGGTCAGTGCGGGGGATCCTGCGTCGTTCATGTGTGTCTCCTCAAGCCAATGCGGTCGCGAACGGGTTGACCGCGTTCGGCGGCAGGGGGTTGTCCTTGCGCGTTTCGAGCCAGTAGCGGCGCAGCAGGTTCTGCGCCGTCTTCATGCGGTAGGCGCTCGATGCGCGCATGTCGGACAGCGGTGCGTAGTCTTGCGCCAGCGCGGCCATCGCTTCCGTCACGGCAGCTTCGTCCCACGCGCGGCCGTTCAGCAGGCCTTCCGCCTGCGCGGCGCGCTTCGGCGTCGCGGCCATGCCGCCGTAGGCGATGCGGGCCTCGACCACGATGTCGTCTGCCAGCGTGAAAGCGAAGGCGGCGCACACGGCCGAGATGTCCTGGTCGAAGCGCTTGGCCAGTTTATAGGTGCGGAACGCGACATTCGGACGCGGCAGCGGCACGCGCACGGCCTGCACGAACTCGCCGTCGCGCCAGTCCTTGACCTGGTAGCCGAGGTAGAAGTTCTCGAGCGGCATGGTGCGCTCCCCGTCCGGGCCGCGCAGCACCAGTTCGCTGCCGATGGCGATCAGCCACGGCATCGAATCGCCGATCGGCGAACCGTTCGCCACGTTGCCGCCCAGCGTGCCCGCGTTGCGGATCGGGAGCGACGCGAAGCGCTGCCACAATTCGCCCAGCTCCGCCTCGTAATGCTTGCAGATGGCGGCGTACGCATCCTCGAGGGAGACGCCGGCGCCGATCTCGATGAAACCGTCCTGCTCGCGCACGGTCTTCAGTTCGGCCACGTGGCCCAGGTAGATCACGTCGGTCAGGTCGCGCATCTGCTTCGTGACCCACAGGCCGATGTCGGTCGACCCGGCGAGGATCGTCGCCTTCGGATGCGCGGCGCGCACGGCGACCAGTTCATCGAGGGTGCGCGGGGCGTGGAAGGTCTGGCCGTCGTACTCGTAGGTGGCGCCCGCGTCGCGCTGCAGCGCCTGCAGTTGTCCGGTGACGGCGGCGCGGTCGAAATCGACGCGCGGCAAGGTGACCATGCGCCTGGCGGCGTCGATGATGGGCCGGTAGCCCGTGCAGCGGCACAGATTGCCGGACAGGGCGTCGTCGATCTCGCAGCGGCTCGGCTCGCGGCCTTCCTGTTTCAGGTACATGCCCCACAGCGACATCGCAAAACCCGGCGTGCAGAAGCCGCATTGCGAGCCGTGGCATTCGACGAGGGCCTGCTGCACGGGGTGCAGGTTGCCATCCTGCTGCGCCAGGTCTTCGACGGTGAACAGGGCCTTGCCGTCCAGGGTGGGCGTGAACTGGATGCAGGAATTCACGGAGCGCATCTGCAGTTCGCCGTTCTCCAGCGATCCGACGACGACGGTGCAGGCACCGCAGTCGCCCTCGGCGCAGCCTTCCTTGGTGCCGGTGCAGTGCAGATCCTCGCGCAGGTGCTGCAGGATGGTCTGCGTCGGCGCGACGTCGTTCACTTCATGGACGGCGCCGCGGTAGAAAAATCGGATCGGTGTGGACATCATCGCCTCAGAAAGGATCTTGTGAAAATTATGACTAACTGGATGCAAGAGTAGCACCGGGGGTCAGGCTGGATATATTGGAATACCGATTTTGAATATCAGATATTTTCAATAGCGCGACGTGAGCTTGTGAAACTTGCTATGCTTGAGCCGTCAATGGAGGCGTCATGGCTTTGCACATCGTACATTTCATCGGACCGATCAACGCAAATTCCGCCTGTACCGTGCGCAACCTTTGCTTGCAGGCACTGCAAAGCGGTGCGACGGAGATCGAGCTGCACATGTCGACCGAAGGCGGCAACATGACGGCCGGCTTCGCCTTGTACTACTTCCTGAAATCGTTGCCGCTGCCGCTCACGACGTGGAACGTGGGCAGCGTGGAGTCCGTCGGCGTCGCCATCTTCCTGGCCGGGCAGCAACGCTATGCCTGCCCCGGCACGCGTTTCCTCATCCACCCGCTGCACTGGGGCTTCGGCAACCTCGTCGCGGCGGACCACGCCCGCATCTCCGAATGGCGCGACTGCCTCGACTTCGACGCCGAGCGCTACGCCGCCATCTACGAAGACGCCACCCGCGGCGCACCCGGCGCCCACGACATCCGCTCCTATCTGACGGGCAGCGCCCGCATCTACACGGCCGAACAGGCGGTCGAGGCGGGCATCGTCCACGCGGCACGGCAGGCGCGCCTGCCGGAAGCGGGCACGACGACGCATTGGTGGAATTAAATACATCATCCAGTTCTGACAGGGCGCGCTGTCTGATCTGCACAACAAAGATAGCGGTCACAACTGAATAGAGAAACTATTCGTGAGTTTTTCCTTGTCGCAATTTTTGCTGCAACTCTACAATTCACTACAGATTCGTTACACGGCCTGACGCGCGCCGTCACAGTGTTTCTATAACAAGAACTTTCACCCGCCGTCTTCAGCAGGGAACCCCCATGAAAAAACGCATCATCGCGAGTGCGCTCGCCTTGTCTTTTGTCGCGCCTTGCGCCTTCGCGCAGGACGCCGTCCGCATCAGCGGCTTCGGCACCGGCGCCCTCACCTGGACCAACACCGACAAGGCCGAGTTCGGCCGCCCGAACCAGGCCAGCGGCGCCACCAAGGACGTCACCACCGGTGTCGATTCGAATTTCGGCGTGCAGGCCGACTACGCCGTCAACAACTGGCTGTCCGTCACGGGCCAGGGCCTCGTGCGCAAGGATGCGCAGGACGATTACGGCGCCGAACTGGCATGGGCATTCGCCAAGGCGAAGGTGTCGGACGACGTCTCGATCCGCGTCGGACGCATGGGCCTGCCGGCATTCATGATCTCGGACTACCGCAACGTGGGCTACGCCAATACGATGCTGCGTCCGCCGGCGGAAGTGTATTCGCAAATGCTGTTCAACACGGTCGACGGCGCCGACGTCATCTGGCAGCACAGCTATGCCGCCACGACGTACACCGCACAATTCGCCGTGGGCAAGAGCAAGGTCGACATCGCCGGCGGCCCGAGCCTGGACGGCCGCCGCGTGACGGCGCTGAACCTCGTGGCCGAGCACGGCCCGCTGACGGTGCGCTTCGGCCGCGTGGACGGCCACCTGACGCTGAACGGCTCGACGTCGCTGGCGACGCTGCTGAACACGCTGAACACGGTCGCTGCCGGCTACAAGTTCCCGCAGGCAGCCCAGCTCGCCAAGGACATCGACGTGCGCGACAAGAAGGCCTCGTTCACGTCCCTCGGCGCGACGCTCGACTGGAACGACATCGTCGTGCAGAGCGAGTACGCGAAGCGCAAGACGGACAGCTACATCAACGACACCACGTCGTGGTACGTGATGGGAGGCTATCGCATCGGCAAGTTCCTGCCGTACTACAGCCACGCCAAGCTCTCCATCGACGGCAACGTCCGCAACGGCATGCCGGCGGCCTGCCCGGCCGGCTATCCGGCCGCCTGCACCCCGACCCTCGCCACGCTGAACGGCATCGTGTCGAACCTGCGCTATACCGGCGTGAGCCAGGGCGAGCAGCAGACCGACACGATCGGCCTGCGCTGGGACTTCCGTTCCTCCGTGGCCCTGAAGGTGCAGTTCGACCGCGTGCGTCCGAACAAGGCCGCCGGCCTGCTGGTCAATGCGCAGCCGGGCTTCAAGGGTCCGGTGACCGTCGGCGCCGTCGCGCTCGACTTCGTGTTCTAAGGAGACGACGATGAAACATCCGATCAAGACCGGCCTCGCCGCCGCCGCACTGTGCCTCGCCCTGCCCGCCATGGCCGACGTGGTCGTCGTCGTGAACCCGAAGGCTGCCGAGGCCTCGATGACGAAAGACCAGGTCGCGCAGTATTTCCTTGGCAAATCGGGCGCGATGAGCCCGATCGACCAGCCGGAAAGCGCCCCCGTCCGCGCCGAGTTCTATAAAAAGGTGACGGACAAGGACGGCTCCCAGGTCAAGGCCTTGTGGTCCAAGCTGGTGTTCACCGGCAAGGCGACGATGCCGAAGGAAGCCGCCGACAGCGCCGCCGTCAAGAAGATGGTGGCCAGCGACCCGAAGGCCATCGGCTACATCGAAAAGAGCGCGGTCGATGCCTCGGTCAAAGTGATCTACACACCGTAAGCATCCACTACCACCGCCCGCCCCCGGTGCGATCCGGCGGCGGGCTGTTGAACTTAAGGAAACGGCATGAGCATCAAGCGCAAGATCTGGGCACTCCCCGTCATCTCGACCATCATCTTCGGCCTCGGCGTGGCGGTCTCCGCCAGCATCGCCAGCGGCGCCCTGGACTCGATCCACACGACCGAAGCGGTGGATTACCCGGCGCTGGGCACGGCGAAGGCGTTGACGGCGGACCTGCAGGGCATCACCGACGGCTTGCGCGATGCCGTCTCCGAAGGCGACAAGGCCCGCATCGCCCAGATCGGCGACCAGGCCGACAAGGTCCGCGCCAAGCTGGCCGAAGTGACCAGGATCCCAGGCATGGATGCCACCGGCAAGCGCCTCGCGAAGGAATTCGAGGATTACTATGCGCCGGCCGTCTCCGCCGCCAAAATCATGCTCGAACTCGAGCAGGGCGATACGCAGGCGACCGTGCAGCGCATGCAGGGCGCGCTGACGGTGCTCAATGCCGACGTCGCCAAGCTCAACGACCAGGCCCAGCAGAATTTCAAGGACGGCATCGCGCGCAGCAGCTCGAGCGTGCGCCGCGTGCTGTCCGTCACCATCATCACCGCCTTGATCGTGATCGCCACGCTGATCGGCGTGTCGTGGTTCGTCATCCGCACCATCTGGCAGCAGCTGGGCGGCGAGCCGGAATACGCGCGCGAGATCACCCGCGCCGTCGCCGCCGGCGACCTGTCGATGGACATCCGCCTCGACGCCGGCGACCAGCACAGCCTGCTGGCCGCGCTGCAGGAAATGCGCACGCGCCTGGCGACGATGGTGTCCGGCATCAAGACGTCGGCCGAGACCATCGCCTCGGCCAGCGCCGAGATCGCCAGCGGCAACGCCGACCTGGCCAGCCGCACGGAATCGCAGGCCGGCAGCCTGGAGCACACGACGCGCGCCGTCGAATCGCTGACCGATACGGTCCGCACGAACGCGGCCAACACGAACCAGGCGAACGCGCTCGTCGTGTCCGCCACCGACATCGCCACCCGCGGCGGCGAAGTGGTCGGCAATGTGGTGTCCACCATGGGCGCCATCAACGCGTCCGCGAAGCAGATCGTCGAGATCATTTCCGTGATCGACGGCATCGCTTTCCAGACGAATATCCTCGCGCTGAACGCCGCGGTGGAAGCGGCCCGTGCCGGTGAACAGGGCCGCGGCTTCGCCGTCGTCGCGGGCGAGGTGCGCAACCTGGCGCAGCGCTCGGCCGCCGCCGCCAAGGAAATTAAGCAATTGATCGGCGACTCCGTCGCCAAGGTCGACGCGGGCAGCGCGCTCGTCGACGAAGCGGGCGCCACGATGGAACAGATCGTCGCCTCCGTGCGCAAGGTGCACGACATCATGGCCGAGATCAGCGTCGCGGGCCAGCGCCAGGCCGAAGGCATCGAACAGATCGGCCGCGCGATCGACGACATGGACCAGATGACGCAGCAGAACTCGGCGCTCGTCGAGGAAGCGTCCGCCGCGGCGGAATCGCTGGCGGAGCAGACCGGGCAGTTGTCGGGCGCGCTGGCGCAGTTCAAGCTGGCGGCCGGGCACGCGCTGGGGGCGCCGGCGGGCCAGGCACGGCTGGCGCTGGCGCGCGGCTGAACGGCGACGCGAAATTCGCGATGGACAGTGCACATCCAGTCCAGATTCGGCGTATGCTGTCAGCACAAGCGCCGTACTGCATGCAGTGACCGACCTGGTCGCGCGGAATCAACGGCAACGCACGGAACCCGGCCGCCAGCGGCGGCCACTCGCCGGCACGACGCTCTCCATGAAACAACGGGGAGATCATCATGCGTCACACCTTGAAAGCCGTCTTCGACCAACGCAGCGATGCCCAGCACGCCCTGGACGCATTGCTGGCATCGGGCTACCCACGCGCCGACATGGCGCTCTCGAACATGCGCACGACGGAACCGGACACCTCGCTCCGGCATACCGCCGCGCGGCTGCTCGGCACCTTGTACCACCGGCACGCGCTGCCGGCCGACACGCGCGAACGCCACATCGTCACGCTCACGACAGGAACCGATCCGGAAGCCGCGCGCGCCACCGGCATCATGGGGCAGTACCGCCCGGCCGGCGTCGAAGACATCCCCGACGAGGGCGATCCGGCCGCCTGGACCGGGACCGTCGCGCCGCGCCGCGACTACCCGCCGGGCACCGCGCCGGGCGCCCTGCAGCACCATCCGCACGAAGACAGCCATTATTTCGGCACCCAGGACGCCGACGCTCCGCCCGCCGGCAACACGTTCAAGGAGACGATGGGCAGTATCGCGCGGTGGGACAACCCGGACGAGGACGCCACGTGGGCCGCGCCCGCCGGCGCCCAGGCGCCGCAGTCCGACCGGGCCTGGGAAGACGTCGAGCCCGCGCTGAAGCGCGAGTGGGAATACCGGCACGCCGGCAGCGAGGCGTCCGCCTGGGACAAGGTCAAGCTGGCCATGCGCCATGGCTGGGAACGGATGCATCACTGACATCATGAATCCGGTCACATCGTTCCTGGTCGCCGTCAGCCTGGGCATCGGCATCGCCCTGACCTGGTGGGTCAATCCGCTGCCCGGGTTGCTGTTCGTCGCGCTGGCCGTGATCATCGCGTTCTCGCTGAAGATGGCGAACACGTGGCAAAAATTCGTCATCCTGAGGCTGGGGAAGCTCCATGGCGTCAAGGGCGCCGGCCTGTTCGCGATCGTGCCGGTCATCGACAACGTGATCGCCGTCATCGACGTGCGCATCCAGACGACGGCCTTCAACGCCGAGCAGGCGCTGACCAGGGATACGGTGCCGGTCAACGTCGACGCCATCATTTTCTGGCACGTGCACGATGCGGAGAAGGCCGCGCTGGCGATCACCAACTACCGCGAGGCGATCGACCGGGTCGCGCAGACGTCGCTGCGGGAAATGATCGGCATGTCGATGCTGGCGGCGCTGCTGTCCGAGCGCAAGGAAGCGGATGCGCAACTGAAGGAATCGATCGGCCGGAAGACGGCGCCGTGGGGCATCACCGTCGGTTCGGTGGAGATCCGCGACGTCGCCATTCCCGTCGTGCTGCAGGATGCGATGTCGCGCCAGGCCCAGGCGGAACGCGAGAAGCAGGCCCGCGTCATCCTCGGTTCCGCCGAGGCCGCCATCGCCGGGAAATTCGTGGAAGCGGCCGACATGTATGCCGGCCATCCGGCGGCCCTGCAGCTGCGGGCGATGAACATCATCTATGAAACGACGAAGGAGCGGGGCGCCACCATCCTGATCCCGAGTTCGATGGTCGACAGCCTGAACCCGGGCACCGCGCCTCCCTAGCCAAACTTGCAAGCCCCCTCCCCTTGTCTTAGAATCGGCCTCTGCGCTGGCCTCGCCAGATTCCCGACGATTCTTCACGGTGATCCTTGGAAACCGTACCACTTTGGGTGCTCATTCTCGCACTCGCCCTCCTGATCCTCTGTTCGGCCTTCTTCGCGATGGCGGAAACCGCCCTGATGGCGGCCAACAAATATCGCCTGCGCCATCTCGCGAAGCGGGGCAACCGCGCCGCCATCACCACGCTGTGGCTGCTGGACCGCACGGACAAGCTGCTGTCGCTGGTCCTCATCGCGAACACGCTGATCAATGCGATGGCGACGGCGCTCGTCACCGCGATCGCCATCCTGTTCTTCGGCCACGAGGAAAGCGTGATCACGATCGCCACGGCCGTCGTCGCGTTCCTGCTGATCGTGTTCGCGGAGATCTCTCCGAAGATCATCGGCGCCACGTATCCGGAGCGCATCTCGCTCGGGTCCAGCTATGTGTTGCGTGCGCTGATGAAGGTCGCGAAGCCGGCGATCTGGTTCGTCAACCTGTTCGTCAACGGCCTGCTGCGCGTGCTGCGCATTCGCGGCGTGGGCGTGGGGCATGCGGATGCCCAGCAGAGACTGTCGCCGGAGGAATTGCGCTCCGTCGTGCTGGAAGCGGGCAGCTACATCCCGCAAAAGCACAAGAGCATCCTGCTGAACCTGTTCGAACTGGAAAAGATCTCGGTCGAAGACATCATGACGCCGCGCAGCCAGATCGAAGCGCTGAACCTCGCGCTGCCGGTCGGCGACCTCAAGGCCGAGCTGACCACCTGCTACCACAACAAGCTGCCCGTGTACGAGGGCGAGATCAACCGCATCGTCGGCATCTTGCACGTGCGCAAGGCCGTCGCGCTGCTGAACGAAGAAGACGACCTCACGATCGACCACTTCCGCGAACTGTTGACGGAGCCCTATTTCATTCCGCAGGACACGGGCGTCTTCACGCAGCTCCAGTATTTCCAGGAAAACAAGGAGCGCCTGGGCATCATCGTGGACGAATATGGCGAGGTCCAGGGCCTGGTGACACTGGAAGACATCATCGAGGAAATGATCGGCGACTTCACGACCTCGACGCCGGGCGCCGCCCGCAGCGATGCGATGGCGTGGAATGCCCAGGGCGAGGTCCTGCTGGAAGGCACGACGCCGCTGCGCGACATCAACAAGAAGCTGGGCCTCGACCTGCCCCTCGACGGCCCGAAGACCGTCAACGGCCTGCTGCTGGAACAGTTGCAGGAGATTCCGGAATTCCCCATCGCCCTCAGGATCGGCAACTGCGTGATCGAAGTCGTGCAGGTGCAGAACCAGGCCATCAAGGTCGTGAAACTGTTGCGGCCGGTCGCGGTCAAACGCTGGCTGGCAGCCTGACCGGGCTTCACCGGCCGAGCGCCGCCGGACACGATCCGGCGGTAAGCCCTTGTTCTTGCACGAGGAATAACGATGTTGTTCACACGACATTGCGAGCCGGTTACATGCCATTTCATCCACGTGGTATGCACGCATCTTTCACTACGACAAAGTCTTGACCGTTTTGATGCCTACGGGCATCATCGAGACGATCCGCCGGGGCCGTCCATCCTGCCCGGCTTCCTGTCGTCCTTCCAAACCTGACCATATGGCAGCAGTCCTTCCCAACACCACCCCCGGCACGGCGTTGCCCGGGCTGGCGCGTGCCCTGGTGCAGGCCGGACGGCTGACCTTGCCTCAAGCGGACACCTTGCAAAAGAAGGCGTCCGCCGACAAGGCCGGTTTCATCGACACCTTGCTCGGCAGCAGCTCCATCGATGCGAAATCCCTGGCAGTCTTCTGCGCCGAGACCTTCGGCTATCCCCTGTTCGACCTGGGCACGTTCAGCCACGACGCCCTGCCCGTCAACGCGATCGACCCGAAGCTGATGCAGGCCCAGCGCGTCGTCGCGCTGGCACGCAGGGGCAACAAATTGTCGGTGGCGGTGTCCGACCCGACGAATACGCAGGCCCTCGACCAGATCAAGTTCCAGAGCGAATCGACCGTCGAACCGGTGATCGTCGCGCACGACACCCTGCTGGCGCTGCTGGCGAACATCGCCAAGAGCGCCGAACAGGACTTGAGCGAGCTGGCCGGCGAGGAAGGCGACATCGAATTCGCCGACGAAGAACCGCAGACGCAGGCGGCGGAAGCGGCAGCCGCCGCGGCGGAAGTCGAGGACGCGCCCATCGTGCGCTTCCTCAACAAGGTGCTGATGGATGCAATTACCTTGGGCGCGTCGGACATCCACTTCGAGCCCTACGAAAAGCAGTACCGCATCCGCCTGCGCGTGGACGGCGTGCTGCGCGACCATCTCGCCCCGCCGCTGTCGATCCGCGACAAGCTCGTCTCGCGCATCAAGGTGCTGGCCAAGCTCGACATCTCGGAAAAGCGCGTGCCGCAGGACGGCCGCATGCGCCTCGTGCTGTCGCCCACGAAGACGATCGATTTCCGCGTCAGCACCTTGCCGACCCTGTTCGGCGAAAAAACGGTCATGCGTATCCTCGACGCGACGCAGGCCCAGATGGGCATCGACGCGCTCGGCTACGACCCCGACCAGAAAGCGTTGCTGATCGACGCCATCACGCGTCCGTACGGCATGGTGCTCGTAACGGGCCCGACGGGTTCGGGCAAAACCGTGTCGCTGTACAGCTGCCTGAACCTGTTGAACAAGCCGGGGATCAATATCTCCACGGCGGAAGACCCGGCCGAGATCAACCTGCCCGGCGTGAACCAGGTCAACGTCAACGAAAGGGCGGGCCTCACGTTCCCGGTCGCGCTGAAAGCCTTCCTGCGCCAGGATCCGGACATCATCATGGTCGGCGAGATCCGCGACCTGGAAACGGCCGACATCGCGATCAAGGCGGCGCAGACGGGCCACATGGTGTTTTCCACGCTGCACACGAACGATGCGCCGTCGACCTTGACGCGCCTGATGAACATGGGCGTGGCGCCGTTCAACATCGCCTCGTCCGTCATCCTGATCACCGCGCAACGCCTCGCGCGCCGCCTGTGCACGTGCAAGCAGCCGCTCGACATCGGCCGCGACACGCTGAAGGCCGCGGGCTTCCGCGACACCGACTTCGACGGCGACTGGAAGCCCTACGGCCCCGTCGGCTGCGAGCGCTGCCTGGGCTCCGGCTACAAGGGCCGCGTGGGCATCTACCAGATCATGCCGATCACGCCCGCGATCGAAGCGTTGATTCTTGGGCACGGCAACGCGATGCAGATCGCCGCCCAGGCCGAGGCCGAGGGCGTGAACTCGCTGCGCCGCTCCGGCCTGCTGAAAGTGAAACAAGGCCTCACCAGTCTCGAAGAAGTGCTCGGCTGCACGAACGAATAAGGATCCATCATGGCAACGACATCCGCCCCGGCACGCCGCGCGCCCAGCGCGCAAGTCAAGGAACACATCTTCGCCTGGGAAGGCAAGGACAAGACCGGCAAGACCGTGCGCGGCGAAATGCGCGCCGGCGGCGAGACCATCGTGAACGTGACCCTGCGCCGCCAGGGCATCATGGTCACCAAGGTCAAGAAGAAGGTGTACCGCAGCGGCAAGAAGATCCAGGACAAGGACCTCACGCTGTTCACGCGCCAGCTGGCCACGATGATGAAGGCGGGCGTGCCGCTGCTGCAATCGTTCGACATCGTCGGCAAGGGCCATTCGAATCCGTCGATGTCCAAGCTGATCATGGACTTGCGCGCCGACATCGAGACGGGCACCAGCCTGAACAACGCGTTCCGCAAGTATCCGCTGTACTTCGACCCGCTGTTCTGCAACCTCGTCGGCGCCGGCGAGCAGGCCGGTATCCTCGAAGACCTGCTCACGCGCCTGGCGATCTACAAGGAAAAGACACTTGCGCTGAAGAGCAAGATCAAGGGTGCATTGATGTACCCGTGCGCGATCATCGCCATCGCCTTCATCGTCACGGCCGTGATCATGATCTGGGTGGTGCCCGCGTTCAAATCCGTGTTCTCCAGCTTCGGCGCGAACCTGCCGGCGCCGACCCTGATCGTGATGGGCATCTCGGATTTCGTCGTGAAATGGTGGTACATCATCTTCGGCTCGATCTTCGGCGCGCTGTACTTCTTCTTCCAGTCCTGGCGCCGGTCGCTGAAAATGCAGCAGTTCATGGACCGCGTGCTGCTGCGCCTCCCCGTGTTCGGCGAAGTGATCCGCAAGGCGACGATCGCCCGCTGGACCCGCACGCTGGCGACGATGTTCGCGGCCGGCGTGCCGCTCGTGGAAGCGCTGGACTCCGTGGGCGGCGCGTCCGGCAACAATGTCTACCTGGAAGCCACGAAAAAGATCCAGACGGAAGTCAGCACGGGCACGAGCCTGACGGCCGCGATGCAGAACGCCAATGTCTTCCCCAACATGGTCACGCAAATGGTCGCCATCGGCGAGGAATCCGGCGCGCTGGACGGCATGCTGGGCAAGGTGGCCGACTTCTACGAGGAAGAAGTGGACGAGGCCGTCAAGACGCTGTCGTCGCTGATGGAGCCCATGATCATGGTCGTGCTCGGGGTGCTGATCGGCGGTCTCGTGATTGCCATGTATTTGCCGATCTTCAAGCTGGGGTCGGTGGTCTGAAGGCGGTGCCGGCCAGCGTCGTGCGCCGCAACCGGACTCGCGTATGCGGGGTCCGGATGCCGGCCACGATGCCCCAGACCGCGGCCCAGTGCAGCGCGCGGTCGGTGGACGGCCCAAGCGGCCGCGCCGCCGCCGCACGCTGCAGGGCGAGCGACATGCGTTTCATCGCATAGAGTTTTCGATCGGACACCGGGATTGCCATGTTTGCAGATTAGCAAGCGTAGGTGTGTTCGACGGTGGCATACCTAACCCATCACTGACACGTGCGCGAGGGCGCGCACGGTCCGTCTCAGGTAAACATCGATGTCAACAGCTTGCACCGGAATGTGGTTGACCGTTGCGAAGGTTGAATCCCATGAAGCATCGGTAACCGTCGCTTGGGCGATATGAGCACCATACGTCTCCCTTGCGACGCAGGCGCTCGCCCTGCTCAGTTGTGCAGGTAACGCCCTTGGCGTCCGGATAGAGTGACTCGAAAACCTCTCTGGCGGCATCGCCTTCGACGATGATTGCGATTTTCCGGTCAGTCCTGGTCGGCGCCGCTCGCTCATCCGGTTCGCCGGAATAGATGAGATAGGTGGCCTTCAAAAGCTTGTATTTCTCGTGCCAGTCGATCGAATCACTACCTGCATAAGCCGTAGGAACCACGCATAACCAAGCTGCAATCAGAATTCTTTTCATCGAACCTCCACATGAAAGTGGTTGTCGTGATGAGGCCACATCATCACTCGAGGATGAGCTCTTGTATCGTTGAACAGCACTTTTGTCACAAGTGGATGCGAGAAAAAGATGTCGATCAGCTTTCCCGTCGCTTCCTGATCATATTCGTGATCATGCCAGGTCACAGGCAAATGAAGTCCATCCTTGCGAACCGCACGCACATCGACTTGAAGTCCGTCCCGATGCGAAGCGTGTTCATTTTTCGGGCCGTCGGCCTTGCTTATGTTGCCGACACCGAACTTACGGCTGTCGATGGCAGACCATTCCCGCTCGACCCATAAAAGCACGGTCATCATCGAAGGATGCGCGTACTGGAACTTGCCTCCGGCGGGTGTCCCGTAGACATAATATCCGGCCTCTTCCGGAGCCTGAGGGAGCATGAAGTAAGTTCGGGAGTCATGCGGTTGAAGCTGGGATAGTTGCTCCATACCGGCTCCATTACGCGCTTCGGTTGGTCGCCAGGTCCCAGCTACCGGCAGTGTTTCCACCTGCTCCACCGCTGATCTTCTGCTGCGTATATTTCCATTTTACTTTGCTGAATCTGAGGGTGAAGCTATCGTGCAAACCGCTTCCCTCATGCATCACCTGATCAATACTTGCAACAATAACGTTGTCCACCTCGACTTCGTAATACTTGATGGGATGCCCATCACTGTCCGCACGCATGAATTCCAGTTTCACTTTGGGTATGGTCTTTCCCATAGAACATGTCTGCATCAGAATCGGCGAAGCGAGGTCCGCCAACTTATGTAGCGAAATGCTTTTGTGCTCACACCGCTCTGCCGTGTGGCCTCCTGCCGTGGATGCGGTTGCGCTTCTTGGCTGCTTTACGCCCCAGGAAGCGCTGGTAATTTCGATCCAGCCTACGTGATTTGAGTCAGCGGATTCGCCTTTGATACCATCGATTTGCAAATATGCGTCCACAGCCATGAGTGCCTCCGTTGTGAATAGAGTAAGTGAAGAATTCTTGCTCAAGCCACTGACGTCGCGTTGGCCAAACTCAGTCAGTCAAGTGCGATAGCTCAATGGTCTACCTGCAGCAACTGAACTGTCGACGCTGTCACTCTGTCGCGCTACTGTGCGCTGCCGCACCGTCCATCTCAGCAATAACTGGTATTTTGTTGATTGATTCTCAACACTTATCGGTACGATACATGGTCTCTTGCCCCGAATGTGGTTCCTCTTACGTACGCCGAATCGCGCGTACGCCCCTCATGCGTATCCTGTGGAGCAGCAAGCACATCCTGTGCAGCGATTGCGGCGAACGCTCCGTCGTCTTCCCCAAGCTCATGACACTGGCCGCAAAACACCAGGCATCGAGCCGGACCGCGCGATTCATCCTTGCCCGCCTGCAAAGCCAGCAATCCCACTGAATTGTCCGACCGCGAAGTCGATGAACAGCCGCGTCCGCAGCGCCTGAAACTGCCGCGACGGATACAGCAACGTTAAATCCTGCGGCCGCGCGGCCCACTCGTCCAGCACCCGCACCAGTTCCCCACTGTCCAGCAGATCCCGGACCAGCCAGTCCGGGCACACGCCGATCCCGCCGCCCAGCACCAGGGCCTCCCGTATCGCCAACGCGTTGTTCACGCGAAAGCGGCTAGCCGTCGGCACCCGTGCCTGCTCTTCGCCACGGAACAATTCCACGGTACTGCCCGGCGTCCAGGCGAAGCGGACGACGTCGTGCGTCGCCAAGTCGTCCGGCACCGACGGCACGCCCCGCCGCGCGAGATACATGGGTGCCGCCACCAGGAAGCGCGGCACGGTGGCCAGGTGCCGCCCGATGGCGTCCGGCGGCAACGTGCCGCCCAGCCGGAACGCGACGTCGACGCCTTCCTCGACGAGGTCGACGAAACGGTCGTTGAGAATCAGTTCGACGTCGATGGCCGGATGGTCGGCCAGGAAGCGCTGGACCATCGCATTGATACGGAACTGGCCCAGCGCGACCGGCGCATTGATGCGCAGCAGTCCCGCCGCCTGGCCCGTCATGCCCTGCACGTCGCCCACGGCCGCGTCGAATTGCTCGACGATGCGTTTGGCGTCGGCGTAGAAGCGCTGGCCCTGCTCCGTCGGCGACAGGCCGCGCGTGCTGCGTTCGACCAGGCGTACGCGCAGCTGCCGTTCCAGCCCGGCCAGCCATTTGCTGACGGTGGGCTGCGTCGTGCCGAATTCCCGGGCCGCCGCGGACAGGCTGCCCAGTTCGAGGGTGCGTACGAAGACGCGCAGCGCGTGGAGCGTATCCATTTATTCGAAATTGGAATGAGTGACCTTCGATCCTACCATCTTCATCGCCATTCCAGAATGACCTAACGTGGAGTCCTCAACCAAGGAGTCCACCATGTCCAAACCGATCGCCGCACTCACCCTTTCCCTGCTGCTCGCCGCACCCGACGCGCCGGCGGGCGAGCACTGGGCCACGTCCTGGTATGCGGCCCCGCAACCCGCCTGGGACGGCAGTTTCGCGTTGCCGATGAACGTCCCCACCAGGCTCGACAACGCGACGTTGCGCGAGACCGTCCGCCTGAGCGCGGGCGGGCAGCGCATCCGGCTCGTGTTCTCGAACCGGTACGGCCATGAACCGGTCAGGCTCGGCGCCGTGCGCGTCGGCCCCGCCGACGACCCGCACGCGGCGCGGGCGCTGACGTTTTCCGGGCAACCGGGCGCTTCCATCCTGCCGGGCGCCACGGTGACGAGCGATCCGCTCGCCCTCCCCGTGCGGCCGCTGTCCCGGCTGGCCGTGACGACGCGGCTGCCCGCGCCGACCAACGTCGCCAGTTTCCACTGGGGCGCGCAGCAGACCGTGCAGATCGACGGCGCCCATGTCGGCGGCCGGTTGTTCCTGAGCGCCGTCCTGGTCGAGTCGGCACAACCCGCCCGCACCATCGTCGCGCTCGGCGATTCGATCACGGACGGCAACGGCTCGACGCCGGACGCCGACCGCCGCTGGCCGGACATCCTGGCCGAACGCCTGGCGCCGCACGGCGTCGCCGTCGCCAATGCCGGCATCTCGGGCGGACGGCTGGCGCGCGACGGCATGGGCGTGAGCGCCCTCGCACGCCTCGAGCAGGACGTATTGAGCCAGCCCGGCGTGTCGGATGTCATCGTACTGCTCGGCATTAACGACATCGGCTGGCCCGGCAGTCCGTTCGCGCCGGCCGAGCGCCCCGCCACGCTGGAGGAACTCGCGGCCGCGTACCGGCAACTGGTCGCAGCAAGCCACGTCCGCGGCGTACGCGTGACGGCGGCGACATTGCCGCCGTTCGAAGGCGCCCTCGCCGGCACGCCGTACGCCGGCCACTACAGTCCCGACAAGGAACGCCTGCGCCGGCAGTTGAACGACTGGATCCGCACGGCCGGCGTGTTCGATGCCGTCGTCGACTTCGACGCCGTCCTGCGCGACCCTGCCCGGCCGCGCCGCCTGCGGGCCGACTTCGACTCGGGCGACCATCTGCATCCGGGCGATGCGGGCTACCGCGCCATGGCCGGGGCGATCGACATCGCTCCGCTGGTACACTGAACGGATGCCCAAGTCCAGGAAGAACGCCGATTTCAGGATCGTCCGTGCCGCAGTGCCGGGGGTGCAGGCCGTGGAAGCGCGCAGCGACCACGTCTTCGCGCGCCACAGCCATGACCAGTACGGCGTCGGCCTCATGCTGGCCGGCGGCCAGACGTCGAGCAGCGGACGCGGCCAGGTGGAGGCGCTGGCCGGCGACATCATCACCGTGAATCCGGGCGAAGTGCACGACGGCGCCCCGCTCGGCGGCGCGCCCCGCGCGTGGCGCATGCTGTACCTGCCGCCGCAACTCGCCGATGCCGTCGCGGCCGACCTGGGCGAAGGCGCCCGCCGCGATTACGCGTTTCACCAGCCGGTCGCCCACCATGCCGCGCTGGCCGGCTGTTTCCGGCGGCTGTACGCGGCCGTCACCGGCGACGCGACCGCCCTCTTGCGCGAGCAATTGCTCCTCGAATTGCTGCATGGGCTGCAAGGCGATGCGCCGCGCAACGGGTCCGCATCGGCGACGGCCGCGATCGCGCGGGCACGGGCGATGATCGACGACGCGCCGGCCGCCGCACCCAGTCTCGCCGACCTGGCGGCGGCCTGTGGGCTCAGCCGCTTCCAGCTCGTGCGGCAATTCGCGCGGGCGACGGGGCTGACGCCGCACGCCTACCTGATCCAGCGCCGCATCGACGCGGCCCGTGCGCTGCTGGCGCGCGGGTCGACACTGGCGGACGCCGCGGCCGCCAGCGGCTTCGCCGACCAGAGCCACATGACGCGCCTGTTCATCCGCACCTATGGCATCACGCCCGGCGCGTACGCCTGCAATTTCGTTCAATACCCATTGAAAGGCGGCCGCTAACCTGCGTTCCCATGTCGATGACGAGGAGAACGCCGTGTCCGATAAGACCCTGGGTTACTGGTACCTGACGCTGGCCATGGTGCTCGTCGGCAGCACCGTCGTGGCCAGCAAGATCGCCGCCGCCGGCCTGCCGCCGTTCACGGCCACCGCCCTGCGCTTCGCGCTCGCGCTACCCTGTTTTCTGGTGCTGCTGCATGTATCCGGCGAGCGCCTGCCGCGGCCGGGCTGGCGCGACGGCGCCCTCCTCGTCGTGCAGGGGCTGGCCGGCACGGCCGGGTACACGGCGCTGTTGATGGCCGGGCTGCGCGCGACCTCGGCGCTCGATGCCGGCGTCATCCTCGGCACCCTGCCCGTCGTGTCGGCCGTCGTGGCCGTGCTCGTGCTCGGCGAGCGGCCGCGGCCCGCGCTGGTCGCGACCGTGCTGCTCGCGGGCGCCGGCCTGTTCGTGCTGCAGCCGGCGGGCCGCGGGGCCGGGTCGTTGACGGGCAATGCGCTCGTCTTCGGCGCCGTGCTGTGCGAAGCGCTGTTCATCCTGCTGAATAAACGGGTGCGGATCGCGATGTCGCCGCTCGCCCTGTCGACGCTGATGAGCGCCATCGGCCTCGCCGCGTCGCTACCGTTCGCGCTGGCCGAACGCGGTTCGATGGCGGCCGTGACGCCGGCGGCACTGCTCGCCGTCGGCTACTATGCGCTGCTGCCGACGGTCGGCGGGTTCCTGCTGTGGTATGCGGGCACGGCCCGCGTCGGCGGGACGGAGGCTGCATTGTTCACGGCGCTGGCACCCGTGGCCGCGCTGCTGCTGGCGGCCCTGCTGCTGGACGAGCCGGTGGGACCACGGCAATTTGCCGGCATCGCGTTCGTGCTCGCGGCGGTGGGCGTATCGGCACGGCCCGCGGCCCGTCAGGCGCAGGTCTTGCCGCCCACGCCGTGATAGCCCTTCGCCCTGGCGTCCGCTTCCGTCATGTACTCGCCCTTTTTGGTCTTGCCGTAGTACTTGCTGCCTTCGCAGTGATAGACCTTGCTGGCGCTGTTCGCCCACACCTTGCCCGCGCCGCCGCCGGACGCTTCTTTCTTCGGCGCGGGCTTGCTGGCCGCCGGCGCGGTCGGCGCGCCCTTGTCCGGTGCCAGCGGGTTCGGCACGGTGGTCTGGGCGAATGCGGTGGCGGCGGCGAGTGCGGTCAACAGCAGGACGAGATGACGTTTCATGGTGGCTCCAATAGGCCGGATCGAACACCGGCATGTAACTTGCATTGTACGGGTTAGTCCAATACTACGATGGCAACCAGCCCGTTTCGGTGCAAATCGACACCGCCCGTCCGGTTCTGGTGCACGCCTGACATTACATGCAGAACATCGACATCGCTCTCCTCCACGACGACGCGGGCGACCGCCTGGCCGGACTCGGCCGCTGGTGGCTCGACCCCGTGAACGGCCGCATCACGTTGTCGGCCGTGGCCGCATCGTTCTTCGGCACCGGCCGGCATCCGGATTGCCTCGCACGCATCGAGCCCGACGACCGCGCCCTCGTGCATGCGACCCTCGACCGCATCAGGAAAGGCGACGGCGGCGCCGAATGCGAATTCCGCGTGCGCACCGACGGACTCGGCCTGCGCTGGCTGCGCCTGCAGCAGACCGGCACGTCCGCCACCGGTATCCTCGTCGACGTGACGGCCGCCAGGCAGGCTGCCGCGCGCGAGCGGTTCAATTTCGCGCTCACGCAATACCTGGTGGGCACCGACAGCATCGACGACGCCGTCACCGGCATTTTGCAACTCGTGTGCGAGGAACTGGGCTGGGAATGGGGCGCATTCTGGGCGCTCGACGACCGCACCGGCACGCTGCGCTGCCGGTACGCATGGCAGGCGCCGCGGCAGGCGCTGGCGCCGTTCCGGGCCGCGAGCGCGCGCCTGGCGATGGCGCCCGGCGAAGGCCTGATCGGCACCGTCTGGGACAGCGGCGAGGCTCGCTGGATCGAGGACGCGAGCGGCACGGCCGACCTGTTGCGGGCGGAGGCGGCGCGCGCGTGCGGCCTGCAGTCGGCGTACTTCTTCCCCGTGACGTTCGTCGCGTCGGACGCGTGCCTGATGCGGCCCGGCGTGCTCGAATTCTTCAGCGTCCAGCAACGCCAGCCGGACGCGCAGTTGCCGGGCCTGGCGAAATCGATCTCCGCGATGATCGCCCAGGCCGTCGAGCGCATGACGCAGCAGGAGCGCATCCGCGTGCGCGCGCAGACGGACGAGATGACGGGCCTGGCCAACCGCGCCCATTTCTACGACCAGGTCGACCGCCAGTGCCGCGACGCGCGGGCCGGGCAGACGTTCGGCGTGCTGTTCGTCGACCTCGACCAGTTCAAGCCCATCAACGACGCCTTCGGCCACGACGCCGGCAACGTCGTGCTGACGACGTTCGCGTCACGCCTGCGCGCGCTGGCGCCGCCCGGCTGGCGCATCGGCCGCCTGGGCGGCGACGAGTTCGCGCTGCTGTCGGCGCCCGGCGTCACGCCGCAGGAACTGGAACGCGTCGCCGAGTCCGTGCTGGACGCGGCGCGGCGCCGCTTCGTCTACGGCGAGCACCGGCTCGCGGTGTCGGCCAGCATCGGCATCAGCACGTATCCCGACCACGGCGGCTGCACGCGCGAACTGCTGCACGCGGCCGATGCCGCCATGTACGCCAGCAAGCGGAACGGCCGCAACCTGGCCAGCCGCTTCAGCGGCGACGGCGCGCCGGCCGACGCCGGCCATCGCATCGGCTTGCTGACCGACCTGCATTGCGCGATCCGGCGCGGCGAATTCTTCCTCGAGTACCAGCCGATCCGCACGACCACCGACATGGACATCGCCGCCGTCGAGGCGCTGATCCGCTGGCGCCGGCCGAACGGCGAAATCGTCCCGCCGAACGTGTTCATTCCGCTGGCGGAACAGAGCCGCCTGATCGTCGACATCGGCCGCTGGGTCGTGCGCCAGGCCTGCCACGACCTCGCCCGCCTGCGCGCGGCCGGGCTGGGCGGCGTGCGCGTGCACGTCAACATGGCGGCGCCGGAATTCATCGATGCCGAACTGCCGGACCGGCTGACGGCCATCGCCGCGGCGGCCGGCGTCGATCCGCGCGGCATCTGCCTCGAACTGACGGAAGGCGTCGTGATGAAGCATGCCGACAAATCGATCGCCATCATGCGCGAACTGCGCCGGCGCGGTTTCGGCATCGGCCTGGACGACTTCGGCATGGGCTATTCGTCGCTGTCGCTGCTGAAGAACCTGCCGATCGGCTCGCTCAAGATCGACCGGCTGTTCATGGCCGGCGTGCCGTACGACCGCAACGATTGCGCCATCGTGCGCTCGCTCCTCGACCTCGGCCGGCACATGAAGCTGACGGTGGTCGCGGAAGGCGTCGAGACCGATGCCCAGCTGGGCTATCTGCGCCAGTTCGGCTGTCCCCTCGTGCAGGGCTGGCTGCCGGGCCGCCCGGTGCCGCTGGAGCGCCTGTTCGACCTGATCGCGCAGCCGCAGGCGGCCTGATCGTGCAGCGTCAGTGCACCGCGATGGCCGAGATCTCCACCGCGGCATCCTTCGGCAGGCGCTGGACCTGCACGGTGGCGCGGGCCGGCGGCTTGTCCTTGAAATACGTCGCGTACACGGCGTTCAGCTTCGCGAAGTCGTTCAGGTCCTTCACGTAGACCGTCGTCGAGACGACGTTATCGAGCGTCATCCCGGCGGCGGCGAGCACCGCCTTCAGGTTCTCGAACACCTGCGCGGTCTGCTCCTCGATCGTGCCGGTATTGGTCTGTCCCGTCTTCGGATCGATGGGAATCTGTCCCGCCAGGAACACCATGCCGCCGGACCGTATCGCCTGCGAGTACGGTCCCACCGCGGCCGGCGCGTCCTTGCTCGCGACGACTTCCTTCTGGGGCGTCGAGGCGGCGCCATGGGCTGCACCGAACGGCAGCAAAGCGGCAAAGGCAATACCCAGGCAGTGCTTCGTGTTCATGATGTTCCTTTCGTGTTGTGGACAGGACGGCAATGCCAGCCCAGTCTAGCGGCCGTATGTACGGCGTCAAACCACAGAATGGATAGGGCCGGGGACGCCACACGTGGCGGGGACGCCTCACCATGCTGCCCAAAGCGCGGGAAAACCCCTAGAATAGTTGATCCACGGAATCAGCCACCCACCGGATCATCGTACTCATGGAAACCCTGCTCTTCGCCGCCCCGGCGACCCTCGCCGCGACCCTCGCCGCCGCCTTGTTCGGCCTGTTGATCGGCAGCTTCCTGAACGTGGTCGTGTACCGCCTGCCCGTGATGGCGCAGCGCGAACTCGACAACTACATCGCGCACGAAGCGGGCAAGGACCTGCCGCACCCGGACCGCTTCAACCTGATGGTGCCCCGCTCGGCCTGCCCGCACTGCGGCCACCAGATCACGGCGCTGGAAAACATCCCCATCGTCAGCTGGCTGGCCCTAAGAGGCAAATGCAGCGCGTGCAAGGCGCCCATCTCTCCCCGCTATCCGATCGTGGAAGCCGTGACGGGCCTGCTGTCGGCCGTGCTGGTCTGGCATTTCGGCAGCGGCTGGCTGGGCCTCGCGAGCCTCGCGTTCGCGTACTTCCTGATCGCGATGACGTTGATCGACTACGACACGAAGACCTTGCCGGACGACCTCACGTACCCGCTCCTGTGGCTGGGCCTGCTCGTGAACCTGGACGGCACCATCGTCCCGCTGCGCGACGCCGTGATCGGCGCCATGGGCGGCTACCTGGCGCTGTGGGCCGTGTACTGGCTGTTCAAGCTCGCCACCGGCAAGGAAGGCATGGGCTACGGCGACTTCAAGCTGCTCGCCGCGCTGGGCGCGTGGATGGGCTGGGCGATGCTGCCGACCATTATCATCCTGTCGTCCGTCGTCGGCGCCATCGTCGGCATCTCGCTGATCGTGTTCGCCCGCCGCGACCGCAATAATCCAATTCCCTTCGGACCGTATCTCGCCGCGGCTGGTATGATCGCACTCTTGTACGGAATACCACTCACCCGCTACGCGCAGGGTTACCTGGTCTAGCCTCGCGCCGGGCCCGAGGATCGCATGGAGACAGCTTCACGTTTTGCGGTAGGGCTCACCGGTGGCATCGGCTGCGGCAAGACGACCGTGGCCGACCTGTTCGCCGCGCGCGGCGCCGCCGTCATCGACACCGACCAGATCGCCCACGGCCTCACGGCCCCGCACGGCGCCGCGATGCCCGCGCTGATCGCGGAATTCGGTTCCGACTACGCCACGCCGGACGGCGCCCTCGACCGCGCGAAGATGCGCGCGCTCGTGTTCTCCGACCCGTCCGCGCGCGCCCGCCTGGAGGGCATCCTGCATCCCCGCATCCGCGCAGCGACGGCCGCCGCCGCCCTGCTCGCGGATGGTCCTTACACGATCTTCGTCGTGCCGCTGCTGATCGAATCGGGCACATGGCGCGAGCGCGTCGGGCGCGTGCTCGCGATCGACTGTTCCGAGGCGACGCAGGTCGCACGCGTGATGGCGCGCAACGGCCTGACGGAAGACCAGGTCCGCGCCATCATGGCGGCCCAGGTGACGCGGGCGCGCCGCCTGGAAGAAGCGGACGACGTGATCCTGAACGACGCCGGCATCGACGCCCTGTTGCCACAAGTGGAACGCTTGCACCGCTTTTATCTTGACGAAGCGGCAAAATTAACAGTGCCGCCAAGCCAGCGTTTGTAATTTTGTGCATCATGGTTCAGAATCACCAGGTTACTCGCCAGCCTACATTCAGGGGAATGAGAGGAATGACATTTTGATCGTCTATGAATACCCATTCAACGAGCGGATTCGCACGTTGTTGCGGCTGGAGGACCTGTACGAGAAGTTCAAATTCTTTGTAGCCCAAGAACATCCTCTGCAGCACCATGTCGCGCTCGCGACGATCTTCGACATGCTGGAAGTAGCGGGCCGCGCGGACCTCAAGTCCGACCTGCTGCAGGAACTCGAACGCCAGAAGCAGAGCCTGCTGGGCTACCGCAGCAATCCCGCCGTCGCCAGGGACATGCTCGACGCCGTGCTGGCCGAGCTCGACACGGTCAGCAACGCCCTCGTCAACGCCCAGGGCAAGACGGGCCAGAACGTGCGCGACAACGAATGGCTGATGAGCATCCGCGGCCGCACGATCATTCCCGGCGGGGCCTGCGAATTCGACCTGCCGTCCTACCACGCGTGGCAGCGGCGCCCGACCGAACAGCGCCACGCCGACATCATGGCGTGGTTCACCCCGCTGGCCCCGCTGTTCGAGGCCCTGGCCCTCGTGCTGCGCCTGCTGCGCAATTCCGGCGGCCCCGTCAAGATGATCGCCTCGTCCGGCAGCTACCAGCAGATGTTGCAAGGTAAGATGTACCAGATGCTGCGCCTGTCGGTGGACGAATCGCTCGGCGCGATCCCTGAGATTTCCGCCAACAAGTACATGCTGTGGGTACGCTTCACGACCCAGGGCGGCGACCTGAAACCGAAGCCGCTGGAAGAAGACGTCCCGTTCGAACTCACACTCTGCAATTTTTAGAAGCACACCATGACCGTCGTATCCTGCCCCACCTGCGGCAAGAAGGTCGAATGGAAGCCGGAAAACAAATTCCGCCCATTCTGTTCCGAACGCTGCAAGCAAATCGACCTGGGCGCCTGGGCCGAAGAGAAATACACGATTCCCGGCGCGCCGCCCGGGGACGCCGACGACGAATCCGTCTCGAAAGAATAAGGGCGCGTGAAGGCCACCGCACTGGCGCTGGCCGCCATCCGCGTCTACCAGCGTTTCATTTCACCGTACAAGGGCTTTTCCTGCGCGCTGCGCGTGGCGACGGGCGGTGACAGCTGCTCGGCCTATGGTCACGCGGTCATTGCGCGCTTCGGGCTCTGGCGCGGGCTCGGGCTGCTCGACCGTCGCCTCGCGCTGTGCGGCCACGTGCACCGGCAGATACCGCGTCCGCCCGCGCCCGTGCTCCATCCGCGCGTCCGGCGCCAGCAGGGATTCTGCGACGCGCCGTGCGACGTGCCCTGCGACGGCCCCGGCCACTGCCATTTTCCGTGCGACGGCCACCACCACTGCGGCGGCGTGCCGCGGCATCTACCCTGCGACACGTTCGATCTGTGCGATGTCTGCGACGGCTGCGATGCGTGGAAACGCTGGCGCGAGCGGCGCCGCCGTCACGATACGCGTGACCTGGATGCGGCGGCGGAACGGATCAGGCGCCGGAACGCCCCGCGTACCGCACCTGATCCAGCCACTCGAGCAACGGAATCGTCGCGGGCAGCAGAGGACTGACGGCATACGCGCCCTGCCACGCGAACGCCTGCCCTTCCAGGCTTTGCGGCTCGCCTTCCCACGCGCGGCTGATGTAGAAGTAGAGCCGCACGTGCGCATGCTCGTACACGTGTTCGACGCAGCACCAGGGCTCGGCCGAGATCACCTTCACGCCCAGTTCTTCGACGAATTCGCGTTGCAGCGCGTGGAAGATGTCCTCGCCCGGCTCGACCTTCCCTCCCGGGAATTCCCAGTAGCCGGCGTACGGCTTGCCGTCCGGGCGCTGGCCCAGCAGCACGTCGCCGTTCGGGCGCATCAGCACGCCCACGGCCACGTCGACCGGCTTGTCCACGGCTTCAGACATCGACCTGTTCCTGTACCGGCGCGGGCGGCAGCTTGCCCGCGTAGTCCTTGGCGAACTGCCACGCCACGCGGCCCGAGCGCGAGCCGCGGCCCAGTGCCCAGCGCAGCGCATCGCCGCGCGCGCCTTCGATCTGCTCCGGCGTGCAGCCGAAGCTCGCCAGCCAGTGGCCGACGATGTCCAGGTAGTCGTCCTGCTTGAACGGATAGAACGACAGCCACAGGCCGAAGCGCTCGGACAGCGAGATCTTTTCCTCGACCGTCTCGGCCGGGTGCAGGTCGTCGTCGGCCACGTGCTTGTAGCCGGCGTTGTCCGAGAATTTTTCCGGCATCAGGTGACGGCGGTTCGACGTCGCGTAGATCAGCACGTTGTCCGACTGCGCCGCGATGCTGCCGTCCAGCGCCACCTTCAGCGCCTTGTAGCCCGCCTCGCCCTCCTCGAAACTGAGGTCGTCGCAAAAGATCACGAAGCGCTCCGGCCGGCCCGCGACGAGGTCGACGATGTCCGGCAGGTCGGCCAGGTCGGCCTTGTCCACTTCGATCAGGCGCAGGCCCTGCGGCGCGAACTGGTTCAGGCACGCCTTGATCAGCGACGATTTACCGGTGCCGCGCGCGCCCGTCAGCAGCACGTTGTTGGCGGGGCGCTTCGTCACGAACTGGCGCGTGTTCTGCTCGATCTGCTCTTTCTGCGGACCGATGTGCTGCAGGTCGTCCAGGCGGATGTTCGCCGTGTGCGCCACGGCCTGCAGGTACTTGATGTTGCCCGCGCCCGGGCGCCTGCGCCAGCGGTAGGCGTAACCGTGGCGAAAATCCGGATCGCGCGGCGCCGCGGGCGGCAATAAAGCCTCCACGCGCGCCAGCAGGGCTTCGGCGCGGTGCAGGAAGTTTTCCAGCGGGTTCATCGATTCAGGAACGGTAGTCGGCGTTGATCGAGACGTAGTCGTGCGACAGGTCGCAGGTCCACACGGTGGCATCCGCCTCGCCGCGCGCGAGCACGACGCGCACGAGGATCTCGGCCTTCTTCATCACGCGCTGGCCATCCTCTTCCTTGTAGTCCGGATTGCGGCCGCCGGCCTTGGCGACGAGGGCGTCGTCCAGGTACAGGTCGAGCTTGGCCGTATCGAGGTCGTCGACGCCCGCGTAGCCGATGGCGGCCAGGATGCGGCCCAGGTTCGGGTCCGATGCGAAGAACGCGGTCTTCACGAGCGGCGAGTGGGCGATGGCGTAGGCGATCTTGCGGCACTCTTCCATGTCGCGGCCCTGCTCCACGGTGATCGTGATGAACTTGGTGGCGCCCTCGCCGTCGCGGATGATCTGCTGCGCCAGGTGGCGCGAGATGCCGGTGACGGCGTCGCGCAGCGCTGCGTAGTCCGCGCTGTCGGTCGAATCGACGACGAGCGAGCCCGCGCCCGTGGCGACGAGGATGAACGAGTCGTTGGTCGACGTGTCGCCGTCGATCGTGATGCTGTTGAACGAGCGGTCGGCCGCGTACTTCACCAGTTCGTCCAGCACGGGTTGCGCGACCTTCGCGTCGAAGGCGAGATAGCCCAGCATCGTCGCCATGTTCGGCTTGATCATGCCGGCGCCCTTGCTGATGCCGGTCATCGTGACCGTGTGGCCGCCGATGGTCGCCGTCAGCGACGCCGCTTTCGGCTGCGTGTCCGTCGTCATGATGGCTTCGGCCGCGTTGAACCAGTTGTCCGCCTTCAGGTTCGCGATGGCGGCCGGCAGGCCCGCGACGATCTTTTGCACCGGCAGCGGTTCCAGGATCACGCCGGTGGAGAACGGCAGCACCTGCTGCGCGTCGAGGCCGAGCAGGCGCGCCACTTCCGCGCACGTGGCCTGCGCGTTCTGCAGGCCCGGCTCGCCGGTACCCGCGTTCGCGTTGCCCGTGTTGACGACCAGCGCGCGGATCGCTTTGCCGCCGCCGGCATTTTTCTCTTTCGCTGCCTCGAGATTCGCCTTGCAAACCTGGACCGGCGCCGCGCAGAAGCGGTTCTTCGTGAACACGCCGGCGACGGTCGCCCCTTCGGCGAGCCTCATCACCAGCACATCCTTGCGGTTCGGCTTCTTGATGCCGGCTTCGGCGTAACCGAGTTCGATGCCGGCGACGGGTTTCAGGTCGGCGGCGACGGGCAGGGGGGAATTGACGGCCATGGCGTTCTCTAATGAAAAGATGGAAAGAAGGTCCGGTATTGTAACGCCTGCAGACGACACGCACGTTCGCGAGCCTGCTGTCCGCGGCCGCCGAATACGTCATCCCCGCGCAGGCGGGGATCCAAGTTTCTATGCGCTGCCGCTGTGCATGCAAAATTGGGCCCCGCCTTCGCGGGGGCGACGGTTCATATGCGCCGAGCTCACGGACGCCTGCTGTTAATACACGCTTAAGTTGACCACTTAATAATCGGCAACACTACTTACCCGGCGATGACGCTTTGGTAAGATGGCCCATCCACTGGAGAAGCAATGACCGACAACCAACGCGATGTAATGAGCGCCGGCTTTTCGCTGGCGATCGTCCTGTGTGCCCTGTTCGTGACGCAGCGCTTCATCCTGCCGCTGCTGTGGGCCGCGATCCTGTGCATCGCCACGTGGCCGCTGTACGCGCGCGTCCGCACGGCGCTGGGCGGGCGCACGATCGCCGCGGCGGCCCTCGTCACCCTCATCGTCGCCATCGTGTTCATCGCGCCCCTCGCGCTGGGCGTCACGTCGGCCGCGCGCCAGGCGCCCGCACTGGCGCAGCTGGTCGCGAGCGCCAATACGGAAGGCCTCGCTGCGCCCGAGTGGCTGCACCGCATCCCGTTCGCCCGCGACGCCATCTACAACTGGTGGCTGGCCACGCTCGGCCAGCCGCACGGCCTTGCGCACCTGCTGCAGGACGGCTCCGTCGGCCGCATGCAGACCGCGAGCGAAGTCCTCAAGCGCGTCGGCAGCGGCGTCATGCACCGCCTCGTCGACATGCTGTTCGCCTTCCTGTGCCTGTTCTTCTTCTACAAGGACGGCGCCGCATTGCAGCGCCAGACGGACGCCATCGGCGCCCACCTGATCGGCACGCGGCGCTGGACCTTGTTCTCGCTGAAGGTGCCCGTCGCGGTGCGCGCCACCGTCAACGGGCTCGTGCTCGTCGGCCTCGCGGAAGGCGTCCTGCTGGGCATCGGCTACCAGGTCGCGGGCCTGCCGTCGGCCGTGCTGTGGGCCGCCGCCACGGGCATCCTCGCCATCATCCCGTTCGGCGCCCCGCTCGCCTTCGGCGCCGCCGCCGCGCTGCTCGCGTACCAGGGCGCGACGATCGCGGCGATCGCGATCCTCGCCTGGGGCGCCGTCATCCTGTTCATCGCGGATCACTTCGTGCGGCCGGCGATGATCGGCAACGCGACGCAGCTGCCGTTCGTCGCCGTCCTGCTGGGCATCCTCGGCGGCGTCGAGACGCTGGGTCTCATCGGGCTGTTCGTCGGGCCTGTCGTGATGACCTTGTTCGTCACGCTGTGGCATGAGGCGCGCGCGTTGCGCGAGGCGCATACCGCTTGACCCTCACCTAACGTGAGGCCCGAGACTGGCCGCACGCTGAAGAACGGAGACGAACGATGCTGAAAGTGGGAGAGCTGGCCGCGCTGGCCAACCTGACGGTGCGCACCCTGCACCACTACGACAACATCGGCCTGCTCCGCCCTTCGGCGCGTTCCGATGCCGGCTACCGGCTCTACGACCGCGACGACGTGGCCCGCCTGCACCGCATCCAGGCCCTGCGCGCGTTCGGCCTGAGCCTCGCCGACATCGCCCTCACGCTGGACAGTCCGGCCGGCTCGCCGCTGGCGATCGTCGACCGCCAGCTGGAAGCGCTCGAAACGCGCATGGCGGAAGCCAGGCGCCTGCGCGACCAGCTGCTGCGCGTGCGCGCAGAACTCGTGCGCGGCAGCGCGCCGGACCTGTCCACGTGGCTCACCACATTGGAGAACACCATGGACATGATCAACGTATATGAACGCTATTTCACCAAGGAGGAACTGGAGCGCCTGCCGATGGTCCGCAGCGACGCCGCCCAGGCGCAATGGCAGGCGATGGTCGAACAGGTGCGCGGCCTGATCGAATCGCAGGTGCCGCCGAACTCGGATGCCGCCAAGGCGTTCGCCCTGCGCTGGCTGCAGACGTTCGACCGCGACACCGGCGGCGACGCGGCGCTGCAGGCGAAGCTGAACGCGATGGTCGAGCGCGAACAGGACGCCGTCGGCATGCCGGCGCAGATTTTCGGCTACGTGAAGGCCGCCGTCGGCGAACTGAAATTCGACACGTGGGCGAAGTACCTGCGGCCGGAAGTCCTCGACCGCATGCGCCGCCACATCGCCACGCGCGGCGAGGAGTGGACGCCCCTGATCGCGCAGGTGCAGGACGAAGTCAAGGCCGATCCGGATGCGACGGGCCCGCGGGCGCGTGAACTCGGACGCCAGTGGATGGACCTGTTCCACGACATGGTCGGCACCGACCCGCAGGACGTCGACGCCTTCCGCAAGGCCACCGCGACGGAACCCCTGCTGCGCATGGGGCCGGGCATCGGCGACGCGACATTGGCCTGGCTGCGCAAGGCGCTGAGCGCCTAGTCACGCGACGGCACGAGCCGCTCGGCGCGCTGGGGCAACAGCAGCACGAGCAGCAGCATGGCGGCGACGAGTGCACCGGATGCCGTGTAGCGGCTCCACGCGAGGCCGCCGGCGGCGACGGGTTTGTCGAGGAAGTCGCCGACCGTCGCCCCCAGCGGCCGCGTGAGGATGAACGCGGCCCAGAACAGGGCCGTACGCGAGGTACGCGTCCACAAATACAGCGCGATCACGGCGGCGAGGCCCGCCGCGAACAGCACGGCGCCGCCGCCGTAGCCCAGACCCCAGCCGGCCTCCGGGTCGGCCACCCAGTCGCCGAGGGCCGTGCCGAGGGTCTGGGAAAACAGGATCGTGATCCAGTAGAAGACTTCCGCATCGCGCGTATCGAGCCGGTTGATCGACACCGAGCCGAGCGTGCGGTGCCAGCCATACAATGTCGCCGCCAGCAGTGCTGCCAGCAATGCGGAGCCGCCCAGGTAGCCGATGCCCAGCGAGCGGTCGCACAGGTCGGCCAGCGTCGTGCCGACCGTCGTCGTGGCGACGATCACGGCCCAGAACAGCAACGGGTGAAAGCGCGTGGCGCGGATCTGCGCCGTCAGCATCACGGCCAGCAGCGCCGCAAAGATCGCCGTGCCTGCCAGGTAGCCGAGTTCCATCGACATCGTCACGGCGTCGCCGGCCGTCTCGCCGAGCGTCGTCGCGAGAATCTTGATGATCCAGAAGCCGAGGGTCACGGCCGGGACCTTGGCGAAAGCGTTGTGGGAGGTCGAGATCGGCATCCCACCATCCTAGCGCACCCGGCCGGGCGCACGCATTACGAAACGCTCATAAAAAAAGGCAGTCCACTGGACTGCCTTTTTTCGTTGGGGGTTACGGCATCACGCCAGCTTGCCGTGGCAAGCCTTGAACTTCTTGCCGCTGCCGCACGGGCACGGGTCGTTGCGGCCGACCTTCACGCCCATGTAGGTGGTGGCCGGATCGTCCGCCATCGCCGTCGTGCCCGGGGTCGCCGCAAGCGGCGCCATCAGTTCTTCCGGCGCCGCCGTCGGGTCGAAGTCGGCGTGCTGGTAGTTGATGTTTTCCAGGTGTGCAGCCGCTGCCTGCATCGCCGCTTCCGCCGCCTCGACTTCCTCGCGGGTCTGGATGCGGACGGTCATGATGGTGCGGATGACTTCGTTCTTGATCTGGTCCAGCATGGCGCCGAACAGTTCGAACGCTTCGCGCTTGTATTCCTGCTTCGGGTTCTTCTGCGCATAGCCGCGCAGGTGGATGCCCTGGCGCAGGTGGTCCAGCGCGGCCAGGTGCTCGCGCCAGTGCGTGTCGATGTTCTGCAGCATGACGTTGCGCTCGAAGCCGCCGAACGCTTCCTTGCCGACGATGCCGACCTTCGCTTCGTACGAGCTTTCCGCCGCGGCCAGCACACGCTCGAGGATGTCGTCGTCGTTCAGGTTCGGCTCTTCCTCCAGCATCTTCGCCAGCGGCACCGGGAGGGCCCATTCGTCGGCCAGCACGCGTTCCAGCGACGGGATGTCCCACTGCTCTTCCACCGACTCCGCCGGCACATAGGTGCGCACGACGTCGGTGAACACGCCGATGCGCAGGCTGGCGATCAGCTCGGAGATGTCGGCCGCTTCCAGCAACTCGTTACGCTGGGTGTAGATCACCTTGCGCTGGTCGTTGGCGACGTCGTCGTATTCCAGCAGCTGCTTGCGGATGTCGAAGTTGCGGGCCTCGACCTTGCGCTGCGCGCCTTCGATCGAGCGCGTGACCATGCCCGCTTCGATCGGCTCGCCTTCCGGCATCTTGAGACGGTCCATCACGGCGCGCACGCGGTCGCCCGCGAAGATGCGCAGCAGGGGGTCGTCCAGCGACAGGTAGAAGCGCGACGAACCCGGGTCACCCTGGCGACCGGAACGGCCGCGCAGCTGGTTGTCGACGCGGCGCGATTCATGGCGTTCGGTGCCGATGATGTGCAGGCCGCCCTGCGCGACGACATGGTCGTGCAGCGACTGCCATTCCTCGCGCAGCTTGGCCGACTGCTCGGCCTTCTGCTCCGGCGTCAGCGATTCGTCCGCTTCGATGAACTGGATCTGCTTCTCGACGTTGCCGCCCAGGACGATGTCGGTACCGCGGCCGGCCATGTTGGTGGCGATGGTGATCATCTTCGGACGACCCGCCTGCGCGATGATCTCCGCCTCGCGGGCGTGCTGCTTCGCGTTCAGCACGTTGTGCGGCAGCTTGGCCTGGTCCAGGATACCCGACAGCAGTTCCGAGTTCTCGATCGACGTCGTGCCGACGAGGACCGGCTGGCCGCGCTCGTAGCAGTCGCGGATGTCGTTCACCATCGCCTGGTATTTTTCCTGCGCCGTCTTGTACACCTGGTCCTGGCGGTCCTTGCGCTGCGACGGACGGTTCGGCGGGACGACGACGGTTTCCAGGCCGTAGATCTCCTGGAATTCGTACGCTTCCGTGTCCGCCGTACCGGTCATGCCGGACAGCTTGCTGTACATGCGGAAGTAGTTCTGGAACGTGATCGACGCGAGCGTCTGGTTCTCGTTCTGGATGCGCACACCCTCTTTCGCTTCCACGGCCTGGTGCAGGCCGTCGGACCAGCGGCGGCCCGTCATCAGGCGGCCCGTGAATTCGTCGACGATCACGACCTCGTTGTTCTGCACGACGTAGTGCTGGTCCTTGTGGTACAGCACGTGTGCGCGCAGGGCGGCGTACAGGTGGTGGATCAGCGTGATGTTGGCGGCGTCGTACAGCGACGCGCCTTCCGGCAGCAGGCCCATCTTCGTCAGGATGGACTCGGCCTTTTCGTGGCCGGCCTCGGTCAGCAGCACGGTGTGCGCCTTCTCGTCCTTCGTGTAGTCGCCCGGGACTTCGATGTTGCCCTTGCCGTCCGGGGTCTCCTCGCCGATCTGCCGGGTCAGCAGCGGCGGGACTTCATTGATCTTGTGGTACAGCTCCGTGTGGTTCTCGGCCTGGCCGGAAATGATCAGCGGGGTACGCGCTTCGTCGATCAGGATCGAGTCCACCTCGTCGACCACGGCGAAGTTCAGGCCACGCTGCACGCGCTCGCGCATCTCGTAGACCATGTTGTCGCGCAGGTAGTCGAAGCCGTATTCGTTGTTGGTGCCGTACGTGATGTCGGAACCGTAGGCTTTCTGCTTGCTGTCGTGATCCATCTGCGACAGGTTCACGCCCGTCGTCAAACCGAGCCAGCCGTACAGGCGGCCCATCTGCTCGGCGTCGCGCTGGGCCAGGTAATCGTTGACCGTCACGACGTGCACGCCCTTGCCGGACAGCGCGTTCAGGTACACGGGCAGGGTCGCCATCAGCGTTTTACCCTCGCCGGTGCCCATCTCGGCGATCTTGCCGTAGTGGAGGACCATGCCGCCGATCAGCTGCACGTCGAAGTGGCGCATCTTCATGACGCGCTTGGCGGCTTCGCGGCAGACGGCGAAGGCTTCCACGAGGATGTCGTCCAGGGTGGCGCCCCCGGCCAGGCGTTGCTTGAATTCGTTTGTCTTTGCCTGGAGATCGGCATCGGACAGCGCTTCCATCTGCGGCTCGAGCGCGTTGATCTCGCGTACGGATTTTTGGTATTGCTTGAGCAGACGCTGGTTACGGCTGCCGAAAATCTTGGTCAGGAATGACATGCTGTGTTCTTCAAAAGTACGCCGCGAAAAAGGTCCGAGGAGCCCAGGATGATAGCAAAAACATATCTCCCCGAGAGCGCCAATGGCAAAAAGCCACCGATTTTATCATGCGATCCGGCCACACTTGGGGGTCGCCCGGCGGATCACAAGTGCGGCTGGCAAAAAATGTTATCAAACTGCATTCGATTTCACACAGGCGCACACGATTCTTCGCGACAGGGGGCGCGGCTGTGGTATGTTCCAAGCATGCAGTCCTCTTCGAACCAGCGTCCCTTCCACATCTACGGCACCCGCGACCGCAAGACGTCGTTCGTGGCGACCGACTTCCTGCGCGCCAACGACCGCCTCGCCGCCCTGATGCCGACCGCCCTGCGCGTGGGCAATTTGCAGCGCGACGTCAAGGTGATCCTGCCGCCGATGTACGCCGGCTGCGACGTGCTGTCGTTCCAGGATGCCGTGCTGACCCTCGCCGTGCCCTCTTCCGCCGTCGCGGCCAAGCTCAAGCAGCAGCTGCCCAAGCTGCAGGCGGGTTTGCAGAAAAAGGGATGGCAGGTGGAGAACGTGCGCATCAAGATCCAGATGCGGCCGAACGTGCCCGTGCGCGAGGAGCTGAAGCCGTCCTCGCTGACCTTGCCGCCGACGGCGGTGGATGCGTTCGAGCAGTTGGGGGAGACGTTGCCGGAAACACCGCAGAACGCGTCTCTGATCGCGGCAATCAAGAGGCTGGCGGAGAGACGCAAGAAATAACATCGTCATTCCCGCGCACGCGGGAATCCATGCTGAGTCAGCCTGCACGCGACGTATGGATTCCCGCTTTCGCGGGAATGACGGCCGTTACGTCAGCGCCCACTCCCGCTCCATCTGCGCGCCGTAAGACACCGGCGCCCGCTCCTGCGCATCGAACGTCACGATCTCGTACGAATCCGGATGCGCCAGCAGCTCGCGCAGCAGCAGGTTGTTCAGGCCGTGGCCCGACTTGTGCGCCTCGTAGCTGGCCAGCAGCGGCGAGCCGACGAGATACAGGTCGCCGATCGCGTCGAGGATTTTATGGCGCACGAACTCGTCGTCGTAGCGCAGGCCGTCCGCATTCAGGATGCGGTACTCGTCCATCACGATCGCGTTTTCCAGCGAGCCGCCGCGCGCCAGGCCCATGCCGCGCAGGCTTTCCACGTCCTGCATGAAGCCGAACGTGCGGGCGCGCGCCACGTCGTGCACGTACGAGACCTTGCCGAAGTCGACGATCGCGCGCTGCGTCGTGCCGTCCACGGCCGGGTGGTTGAATTCGATAAAGAAGTCGAGCTTGAAGCCGTCGTACGGGCTCAGGCGCGCCCATTTCTCGTTGGCACCGCTGCCCTGGCGGACTTCCACGGGTTTCAGCACGCGGATGAATTTCTTGGGTACGGCCTGCTCCTGCACGCCCGCCTGCTGCAGCAGGAAGACGAACGACGACGCGGAACCGTCCATGATCGGGATCTCTTCGGCCGTGACGTCGACGTACAGGTTGTCGATGCCGAGGCCGGCGCAGGCCGACATCAGGTGCTCGACGGTCGAGACGCGCGCATCGCCCTGTGTGAGCACCGACGCCATGCGCGTATCGCCCACGATATCGGCATTCGACGGGAACTCGACGATGGGATCGAGATCGACGCGGCGGAACACGATACCCGTATCGGCGGCCGCCGGACGCAGGGTCAGCTCGACCTTGGTGCCGGAGTGCAAACCAACGCCTGTCGTGCGCACCAGTTGTTTGATGGTTCGTTGTTTGAGCATCGTTCGATTATATCGTAGCGTTTACAGCCTTGCCGGCGACCGCCGCCCCCGGTGGCAGGAACACCACGTTTTCAAGGATGCTCGGCTTCCGCGTGGATGGTTTCGTGGCGGATCAGGTACAGGCCACTGCCGACGATGATGGCGGCGCCCAATAAAGTGTATTCATCTGGCAAGGTTTTCCACATGAGCCAGTCGATGGCCACGCCCCAGGCCAGCGCCGTGTACTCGAACGGCGCCACCACGGACGCCTCGCCGTGGCTGAACGCCTCCGTCAGCGCCAGCTGGCCGAAAAAGCCGCTCACGGCCAGCATCAGGATCAGCAGCCAGTGCTCGGCCTGCACGGGCACCCACGCGGGCGCGGCCATGGGCGTTGCACCGATGGCCATCAGCACCATCAGCCAGAACATCATGTGCTCGCCCCGGTCCGTGCGCGCGAGCACGCGTCCGGCGACGGCCGACACGGCATAGCACACGGCCGCGGTCAGCACGGCGAGTCCGCCCATCGAGAAAAAGCCGGCGCCGGTCGGCCGCAGCACGACGAGCACGCCCGCCATGCCGACGCCGATCGCGATCCAGCGCGCGCCGTTCACGCGCTCGCCCAGCACGAACACGGACAGCACGGTGATCAGGATCGGGCCGATGAAGAAGATCGAATACGCCTCGGCCAGCGACAGCGTCTTGAGGCCGTACGTGAACAGCGCCAGCATCGCGATGCCGATGGCGCCGCGCAGCAGGTGCAGCGGCCAGCGGATGCGCAGCAGCGACCGCTGCCCGCCGCGCCAGAACAGATACGCACCGACGAGCGGCAGCGCGGACAGCGCGCGGATCGCCGCCACCTGCAGCGCCGGGAAGTGCGCGGACAGCAGCTTCATCGTCATGTCCATGATGGAGAACATGGCGACGCAGACCAGCATCGCGCGGATGCTGCGCATGTTGCCGGCGAGGCGACTCATGGACGATCTCTCACAGCGGCATCTCCATGAACAGCGACAGCGGATCCTCCCGGTAATCGCCGAACGGCGCACGGCGCTCGAAGCCGAGACGCTCGTACAAACCGATGGCTTCCGGCTGGTGAATGCCCGTCTCCAGGCGCAACACCGACAGGCCGGACATCCGCGCGAACATCACGAGGTGCTCGAGCAGTTTGCGGCCCGTGCCCAGCCCACGCTTGCGCTCGTCCACGAACATGCGTTTGACCTCGCCGTACTCCTGCCGGTTGACGAGGGCCGCGCACCCGACCGGCGCGCCGTCCACGTCGCGCGCGACGAGGAACAGCACGTCGCCCTGCATCAGCGACGCGATGTCCATCAGGTGGTTGCTCTCGGCCGGATACAGCGCGGCGCAGTAGGCGTCGAGACGCGCGAGCATATCGCGCACCTCGGGCTGGTCCGGCGTTTCGGCGTTGACGATCAAGATCAGCCCAGTTGCTTCAGGAGCGTTTCGGCCGACGACACGTCGAAGCCGCCGCTCTCGACGTTCAGCTGCTTGACGACACCGTCCTGCACCAGCATCGAGTAGCGCTTGGAGCGCACGCCGAAGCCCTTGGCGACGAGGTCGAATTCCAGGCCCAGCGCCTTGGTGAACGTGGCGCTGCCGTCGGCCATCATGCGGACGATGCCGGTGGCCTTCTGGTCGCGGCCCCATGCGCCCATCACGAACGCGTCGTTTACCGAGATGCACCAGATCTCGTCGACGCCCTTGGCTTTCAGCTGGTCGGCCAGCTGGATGTAGCCGGGCAGGTGCTGCGCGGAGCAGGTCGGGGTGAAGGCGCCCGGCAGGCCGAAGATGGCGATGGTCTTGCCCTTCACCAGGTCGGCCACGTTGAACGTGTTCGGACCGAGCGCGCAGCCTTCGGTTTCGATGTCGATGAATTCTTGCAGGGCGCCTTCCGGCAGGCGGTCGCCGATCTGGATCGTCATGGTGGTATTCCTTTCAGGTTTCAAGAACCCGCAAGTATGCCCGATCCAGACCAAACCGGGGTCAGAGCCCTTATTTTGGCAAGTGCCTGGGAGCTGTTTCCAAAAATCGGGCTCTGACCCCGGTTCTCAAAAACGAAAGGCCAGGCTGCTTGGAACAGCCTGGCCCCGCATCATGGAGCGCCGGTGGTCAGCCGGCGTTGGAGTCTGCTACTCAGTCGGCCTGCTTGCGCAGGAACGCCGGGATGTCGTAGGTCTCGACACCGTTGTTCTGCATCGCGCGCACCTGCTCGGAGGCCTGCTCGCGGCGCCAAACGGCCGGCTGCTTCATGCCGTCCATTGCGCCGGCGGTCGCCGTACCCATGGTCACGCCGGCCGTCACGCCCGGGGTGCCCGACATCATCGGCGCGCCGTACGTGCCGGTGCGCAGCACCTGCTGCGGCTGCACCAGCGAGATGTTGGCCTTGTTCTTGCCCAGGCCCGTCGCGACGACGGTCACGCGCAGTTCGTCGCCCATCTCGTCGTCGTAGGCGATGCCTTGTGCGATCGCGGCGTCCGGTGCAGCGAAGGCGCGCACGGCGGCCATGACTTCCTTGATCTCCTTGCCTTTCAGGCCGCGCGATGCGGTGACGTTCACCAGCACGCCCTTCGCGCCCGACAGGTCGATGCCGTCCAGCAGCGGCGAAGCGACGGCCTGTTCGGCGGCGATGCGTGCGCGGTCGACGCCCGACGCGGTCGCGGTGCCCATCATGGCCTTGCCCTGCTCGCTCATGATGGTCTTCACGTCGTTGAAGTCGACGTTGATGTGGCCCGGGACGTTGATGATCTCGGCGATACCGGCGACGGCGTTGTTCAGCACATCGTCCGCATGCTTCATCCAGTCCAGCATCGATTCGTCTTCATAGATGTCTTCCAGCTTCTCGTTCAGGATGACGATCAGGGAGTCGACGTGCTTGGTCAGTTCGTTCAGGCCGTTTTCCGCGACGTCCATGCACTTCTGGCCTTCGTACGAGAACGGCTTCGAGACGACGGCCACGGTCAGCGCGCCCAGGCTCTTGGCGACTTCCGCGACGATCGGCGCGGCGCCGGTGCCCGTGCCGCCGCCCATGCCGGCGGCGATGAAGACCATGTGCGCACCGCGCAGCGCGTCTTCGATGCGCATGCGCGATTGCTCGGCCAGCTGGCGGCCGATTTCCGGACGCATGCCCGCACCCAGGCCGGACTCGCCGATCTGGATGATGTTGTGGGCGCTGGATGCGGCCAGCGCCTGGGCGTCCGTATTCGCCGCGATGAACTCCACGCCGGCGACGCCCTTGTTGATCATATGCTGGACCGCATTGCCACCCGCGCCGCCAACGCCGACGACCTTGATGACCGTGCCCAATGCTGCGTTATCGACCATATCGAACTCCATGATGAACTCCTAATCTCGATGAGCCGTTTCCAAGCCCGAATCCTCGCACAAGAAGCCAGGGCTCGAGATTGGAAACGCGCCACTATTTTAAAAATGTTTCGTGTCCGTTACCAAGCAAATCTGCTACTAGCTGTTACAACAACTCCGAAAAACCCGCCACCCGTTGCGTTTACGTTGTTCCCATCCTGGCTCACGCGCGCTGCGGTCCTCCGCCGCCTCAGAAATTCCCGAGGAACCACTCTTTCATTCGTTGCCACACTGCCTTCACCGACCCGTCCTGACGGGTGACGATATGACCGCGCAGGTACTGTTTTTTCGCTTCCAGCAGCAGACCGAGGACCGTCGCGTAGCGCGGGCTGCGCACGACGTCCGCCAGTTGGCCGCGGTATTCCGGCGTGCCGAGGCGCGCCGGCTTCAGGAAGATGTCTTCCGCCATTTCGATCATGCCCGGCATGATCGACGAACCGCCCGTCAGCACGATGCCCGACGAGAGCACGCCTTCGTAGCCGGACTCGCGCACGACCTGGTGCACCATCGCGAACAGTTCTTCCACGCGCGGCTCGATCACGGCAGCCAACGCCTGGCGCGACAGCGAACGCGGACCGCGGTCGCCGAGGCCCGGCACTTCCAGCGACTCGCCCGGATCGGCCAGCACCTGCTTGGCCACGCCGTAGCGGATCTTGATCTCTTCCGCCTCGCCCGTCGGCGTGCGCAGCGCCATCGCGATGTCGCTCGTGATCTGGTCGCCGGCGATCGGCAGCACGGCCGTGTGGCGGATCGCACCGTCGGAAAAGACCGCGATGTCGGTGGTGCCGCCGCCGATGTCGATCAGCACGACGCCCAGTTCCTTCTCGTCGTTCGTCAGCACGGAATCAGCCGACGCCATCGGCTGCAGGATCAGGTCCGAGACCTCGAGGCCGCAGCGGCGCACGCACTTTACAATATTCTGGACCGCGGACACCGCACCGGTGACGATGTGCACGCGCACCTCGAGGCGGATGCCGCTCATGCCGATCGGCTCGCGCACGTCTTCCTGGTTGTCGACGATGAATTCCTGCGGCACCGTGTGCAGCAGCTGCTGGTCGGTCGGGATGTTCACGGCCTTCGCCGTCTCGATCACGCGCGCCACGTCCGTGGCCGTCACTTCCTTGTCCTTGATGGCGACCATCCCACTCGAGTTGAACGAGCGGATATGGCTGCCGGCGATCCCCGCATACACGTTGCGGATCTTGCAGTCGGCCATCAGCTCGGCTTCCTCGAGCGCGCGCTGGATGGATTCGACGGTCGCTTCGATGTTGACGACAACGCCCTTCTTCAAACCCTTGGACTCGTGCTGGCCCAGTCCGATCACCTCGTGGCGCCCATCGGCCATTACCTCGGCCACCACCGCCACTACCTTCGAGGTACCGATGTCGAGGCCGACGATCAGGTTCTTCGCGTCTTTTGTCATGTTTGCTGTCGCCTGCTTAAATTAGATCTGCTTTGTAGTTTTGGTATTTGTTTTTTTCTTCACTGCCGCCTTCACGGGCTTGGTCGCATCCGCCGGCACGGTCAATGCCGCCGAGGACAGCGCCAGACCGTTCGGATAGCGCATGTCGATCGTATCGATGCGCCCCTCCTGCAGTCTAGCCACCAGCTGGGGGTAAATGCTCACCAGCCGCTGCACGCGCCCGTGCAGCGTGTCCTTGTCCTTCTCGCGTCCCAGCTCCACGCTCATGCCGTTGTTCAGCTTCACGGTCCAGGCGTAACGGTTCGACAGGTTGATCGACTCCGGCACCAGGCGGATCGGCGCGAACCAGCGGCGCAGTTCCGCGAAGCGCGTGAGCACTTCCTTCTCGCTGCCGGGAGGACCATCGAACGCAGGCAGTGCGTGGTCCTCGTCGGTCTCGGCCTCGCCAAGGTTGGCCGTGAACACATCGCCCTTCACCGACAACAGCTTGCCGTCCTCGCCCCAGGTGCCGAGCGCCTCGTGCTCTTCCACCTGCACGATCAACTGGTTCGGCCACTCGCGGCGTACGCTCGCCTTGCGCACCCACGGCACGGCCTCGAAGGTGGTGCGTACCTGTTCGAGGTCGGTCGTGAAGAAGTTACCGCTGATCTTCCCGAGCACCCCGTTACGCACCGTCAGCTCGTTCACGTGCTGCAGGTCCAGCCCGTACATGCTCTCGACCCGCACCGCGCGCAAGGTGAACATCGGGCGCTGCGACAGCCACCACAATCCCGACGCCACGCACGCGAGCGCCACCAGCGCGGTGAGCGCGCTGGCGGTTGCATTCAGAGCTCGCACGTCATGCCACATTTTGCTTCCTTATCCCTTCTTCACCTGACCAGCTTTCAAGCTGGCGGAGCGCAGGATGTCCACGCACAGGTCTTCGTAGCTCGTGCCCTCGGCGCGCGCCGCCATCGGCACGAGCGAGTGCGTCGTCATGCCCGGCGACGTGTTCACCTCCAGCAGGAACGGCGCATTGTCCGACGCGCGCAGCAGCACGTCGATGCGGCTCCAGCCGTCGCAGCCGAGCGCGCGGTACGCGTTCACCACGTGCGCCTGGATCGCGGCCGTCGTCGCCGCGTCGAGCGGCGCCGGGCAGTGGTACTTGGTGTCGTCCGTGAAGTACTTGTTCTGGTAGTCGTAATTGCCCTCGGGCGCGACGATCTCCACGATCGGCAGCGCGCGCGCGGTCGGGCCGCTGCCCAGCACCGGAACAGAAAATTCGCGGCCCTGGATGAACTGCTCGACCAGCACCACCTTGTCGTACTGGCGCGCCAGGTCGACGGCGGCCTGCAGGCCGGCCGCATCAAGCACCTTGGTGATGCCGATGGTGGAACCTTCCAGCGGCGGCTTGACGATCAGCGGCAGGCCCAGTTCGGCGACGATGGCGTCGGTGTCGACGTTTGCACCGGCCGCGATGGTGACGTAACGCGGCGTCGGCACGCCGGCCGCCAGCCACACGATCTTGGTCGTGACCTTGTCCATGCCGACGGAGGATGCCATCACGCCGCTGCCCGTGTACGGGATCCCCAGCAGTTCCAGCGCGCCCTGCAGCGTGCCGTCCTCGCCGTAGCGGCCGTGCAGCGCGATGAACACGCGGTCGAATTTTTCCGCGGCCAGTTCGGCCAGCGAGCGCTCGGCCGGGTCGAACGCGTGCGCGTCTATGCCTTTCGATTTCAGCGCCTGCAGCACGCCGTTGCCCGAAATTAGCGAAATCTCGCGCTCGGCGGACCGGCCGCCGAACAGCACGCCGACCTTGCCCAGGGCTTTTGCGTCGGTTTCCGTAATGCTCACGATGTTACCTTTTGATTCGATGTCAGTTGATGGGGGACGCCGCCGATGGAGCCCGCGCCCATGGTGAGCACGACGTCGCCGTCGCGCGCCACCTTGAGGATCGTCGCCGGCATGTCGGCGATCGCTTCCACGAAAATCGGTTCGACCTGGCCACCCGCGCGCAGCGCACGCGCGAGCGCGCGGCCGTCCGCCGCCACGATCGGGGCTTCGCCGGCCGGATACACCTCGGCCAGCAGCAGCACGTCCGGCGCCGCCAGCACCTTGACGAAGTCCTCGAACAGGTCGCGGGTGCGGGAATAGCGGTGCGGCTGGAACGCCAGCACGAGGCGGCGGCCCGGATACGCGGCGCGCGCGGCGGCCAGCGTGACCTGGGCTTCCACCGGGTGGTGGCCATAGTCGTCGACGAGCGTGAAGCTGCCGCCCTGCGGCAGTTCGATCTCGCCGTAGCGCGTGAAGCGGCGGCCGACGCCGTTGAATTCGCGCAGGCCCTGCGCCGTCGCCTCGTCCGGCACGCCGATCTCGCGCGCGATCGCGATCGCGGAGCAGGCATTCAGCACGTTGTGCATGCCTGGCTGGTTCAGCACGAAGTCCGTGTCCGGATAGCCCTGCTGGCGCACCGTGAAATGCATCTGGATGCCCTGGGCGCGCGCGTTCAGGGCGCGCACTTCGGCGTCTTCCGAGAAGCCGTAGGTCGTCACCGGTTTCGTTACCTGAGGCAGGATCGCGCGCACGTTCGCGTCGTCGATGCACATCATGGCGCGGCCGTAGAACGGCAGGCGGTGCGTGAAGTTGACGAACGCGCCCTTCAGCTTCTCGAAGTCGTGCTCGTACGTGTCCATGTGGTCGGCGTCGATGTTCGTGATCACCTCGATCATCGGCGACAGGTTCAGGAAGGACGCATCCGATTCGTCCGCCTCGGCCACGATGTAGTCGCCCGTGCCCAGCTTCGCGTTGGCGCCGGCGCTGTTCAGGCGCCCGCCGATGACGAACGTCGGATCGAGGCCGCCCTGCGCGAGCACGGAGGCGACGAGACTCGTCGTCGTCGTCTTGCCATGCGTGCCGGCGATCGCGATGCCGCGCTTCAGGCGCATCAGCTCACCCAGCATGATCGCGCGCGGGACGATGGGGACTTTCGCGGCGCGCGCGGCGACGACTTCGGGATTCGCTTCGTTGACGGCGGTCGACGTGACGACGGCGTCCGCGCCGGCGATGTTGTCCGCCGCGTGGCCGATGCGCACGTCGGCGCCCAGCTGCTGCAGGCGCTGGCTGGCCGCGTTCGACGCGAGGTCCGAGCCCGACACTTTATAGCCGAGGTTCAGCAGCACTTCCGCGATGCCGCTCATGCCGCTGCCGCCGATGCCGACGAAGTGAATGTGTTTGATCTTGTGTTTCATTGTCCGCCGTTCGCCAGTTCTTCAAGTACGCGCGCGATCTCCGCATTGGCGTCGCGCCGTCCCACGGCCTGCGCCGCCTCGGCCATCGCCAGGCAGTCGTCGCGCGTGGTGGTTTGCAGCAGCCTTGCCAGCTGCTGCGGATTCAGTTCGCCTTGCGGCAGGTGCACCGCCGCCTTCTGCCCCGCCATCCAGGCCGCGTTGTCGCGCTGGTGACTCGTCGTGCTGGCGACGAACGGCACGAGCACGCTCGCGACACCGGCCGCCGTCAGTTCCGACACGGTGATCGCACCGGCGCGGCAGATCACGAGGTCCGCGTTCGCGTATTCCGCCGCCATGTCGTCGATGAAGTCGACGACGTTCGCCTGCACGCCCGCCTGCGCGTACGCGGCGCGCAGCGCATCGATGTTTTTCTTGCCCGACTGGTGGGTCACGGTCGGGCGCAGGCCTTCCGGGATCAGCGCCAGCGCGGCCGGCACGCTGTCGTTGAGCACCTTCGCACCGAGGCTGCCGCCCACGACGAGGATGTTCAGCGGACCGGTGCGGCCGGCGAAGCGGTGGCCCGGCGACGGCATCTCGAGGATTTCCTTGCGCACCGGGTTGCCGGTGACGACCGCTTTACCCGCCGCCTTGCCGAAATCGGCCGGGAAGCCGAACAGCACGCGCTGCGCGAGCGGGCTCAAGGTCTTGTTCGACAGGAGTAGCGCGGCATCCGCGTTCACGAGCGCGAGCGGAATGCCGCGCGAACGCGCCATCATCCCGCCCGGCACCGTCACGTAGCCGCCCATGCCCAGCACGACGTCGGGCTTGCGGAGCGCGAGATACTTGCGGACCGATGCGAAGCTCGCGACGAGCTTGAACGCGCCCGACACCGTGTGCGCGATCCCCTTGCCGCGCATGCCGGCGAAGTCGATGGAATCCATCGGGATGCCGTGCTTCGGCACGATGTCCTTCTCCATGCCGTGCATCGTGCCCAGCCACGAGACCTCCCAGCCGCGCTCGCGCATCGATTGCGCGATGGCGATGCCGGGGAAGATGTGGCCGCCGGTGCCGGCGGCCATGATCATCAAGCGCTTTGTCATTGTCGGCCTCCCCGCATGCGTACCCGGTTTTCGTAGTCGATGCGCAGCAGGATCGCGAGACCGACGCAGTTGAACAGCACGCCGGAACCGCCATAGCTCATCAGCGGCAACGTCAGGCCCTTGGTGGGCAGCAGGCCCAGGTTCACGCCCATGTTGATGAACACCTGCACGCCGATCCAGATACCGATGCCTTTCGCGGTGAGGCCGGCGAAGTGCTGTTCCAGCGCGATGGCCTGGCGGCCGATGTCGAACGCGCGCTTGACGAGCCAGTAGAACAGGCCGATCACGACGAGCACGCCGACGAGACCCAGCTCCTCGCCGATGACGGCCATGATGAAGTCGGTGTGCGCTTCCGGCAGGTAGTGCAGCTTTTCGACGGAACCGCCCAGGCCCACGCCGAAGAACTCGCCGCGGCCGAATGCGATCAGCGAGTGCGTCAGCTGGTACGCCTTGTCCAGCGCATTGCCCTCTTCCCACGGGTTCATGTACGCGAACATACGCGCGCGGCGGAACGGCGACAGCGCGATGATGGTCGAGAACACGAGTACCAGCACGGCGCCGATGCCGCCGAACCAGATCATGTTGAAGCCGCCGAGGAACAGGATGCCCATCGAGATGCAGACGACGACGCCGAACGCGCCGAGGTCGGGTTCCAGCATCAGCAGCGCGCCGACGAGCGCCATCGCGGCGGCCATCGGCATGAAGCCCTTTGTCAGCTTGTGCATGTACTGCTGCTTGCGCACCGTGAAGTCGGCCGCGTACAGCACGGACACCACCTTCATGATCTCGGACGGCTGCAAATTGAAGATCTTCAGCGACAGCCAGCGGCGCGCGCCGTTGACGACGACGCCGACGCCGGGGATCAGCACGAGCGCCAGCAGGACCAGCGTGGCGACGAACATCAGCGGCGCGAAGCGCTGCCACGTCGCGACGGGAATACGGAAGACGAACAGGCCCGTCACCATCGAGATCACGATGAACATGGCCTGGCGCACCAGGAAGTAGTTGTTCTTGCCGGCGAGGTAGGCGAACTTGGGCGAGTCCGGCAGCGCGATCGACGCCGAGTACACCATCACCATCCCGAACAGCATCAACAGCAGCACGACCCACACGAGCGGCTGGTCGTATTCCATCATGCGCGACGGGCGTGCGCGCGTCGCGATGGTCGCGTCGCTGGAACTGCCGCCGAACTTGAAGGGAATCTGGAAAGCCATCAGAGCTCCTGTCCCTTCTCGAGCGCGATGTCGCGCACGGCGTCGACGAAGACCTGGGCGCGGTGCGCGTAGTTCGTGAACATGTCCAGGCTCGCGCACGCGGGCGACAGCAGCACGACGTCACCGGATTTCGCCAGACCGCTCGCGCGGCGCACGGCTTCCGGCAATCCCGGCAGGTCGAAGCACGGCACGCCGGTGGAGGCCAATGCGGCGCCGATGGCGGGGCCGTCGCGGCCGATCAGCAGCACGGCGCGCACGTAGCGCGCGCACGGGCCGGCCAGCGGGCTGAAATCCTGGCCCTTGCCGTCGCCACCCGCGATGAGCAGGATCTGGCGGTCCGTCTCGCCGAACGTTTTACCGAGACCCTCCAGCGCGGCGACGGTGGCGCCCACGTTCGTGCCCTTGGAGTCGTCGTAGTACTCCACGTTGTCGATGCTGGTGACCAGTTCGACGCGGTGCGGCTCGCCCTGGTAGTCGCGCAGGCCGTGCAGCAGCGGCGCCAGCGGCAGGCCACAAGCGCGGCACAGCGCGAGCGCGGCCAGTGCGTTGGAAGCGTTGTGCAGGCCGCGGATGCGCAGCGCGTCGGCCGGCATCAATCGATTGACGATCACGTCGATCGGCTCTACCGGCTCGTTCTTCTTTTTCTTCTTCTCGGGTTCTTCACCCGGATTCGCATTCGCAAGCCACAGCACGCCGCGCTCGTTCACGAGGCCGAAGCTGCCCGGCGCATCCGGTTCGCCCGTGCCGAACGTGGTGATCGTCGCGCCCGGCGCCGTCATGCCCATCACGACGCTGTCGTCGCGGTTCAGCACGCGGACGGTGTCGGCGCCGAAGATGCGGGCCTTGTCGGCGGCATAGGCGGCCATGCTGCCGTGCCAGTCGAGGTGATCCTGCGTGATGTTCAGGACGGTCGCCGCGTCCGGGTTCAGGCTGTACGTCGTGTGCAGCTGGAAGCTGGAGAGTTCCAGTACCCAGGCCTGCGGGAGCGCATCCGCATCAAGCACCTCGCGCAGCACGTCCAGCGCGGCGGGGCTGATGTTGCCTGCGACCTTAGTCGTGAGACCGGCGCGGCGGCACAGCAGACCGGTGAGGCTCGTCACCGTCGTCTTGCCGTTGGTGCCCGTGATGGCGATGACCTTCGGCGCGTAGTTCCGGTCCGCCTTCAGCGCCGACAGCGCCTGCGCGAACAACTCGATCTCACCCCACAGCGGCACATGGCGTGCGGCGGCGGCAGGCGCGATCTCGGCCAGTTCGCGGTTCGGGGCGAGGCCCGGGCTGACGGCGACGAAGTCCACGCCGTCCAGCAGGTTCGCGGCGAACGGGCCGGCGACGAAGTCCGCATCCGGCACCGCAGCGCGCAGCGCGGGCAGGCGCGCGGGTTCGGCGCGCGTGTCGGCCACGCGCACGCGCGCGCCGCAGCGCGCGAGCCACAGCGCGATCGCCAGGCCCGATTCGCCGAGTCCCAGTACCAGTGCGGTTTTGCCGTCGTAGTTCATCTCGGTTACCCGTTATCAGCGCAGTTTGAGGGTGGAGAAACCGATCAGGACCAGGATCATCGTCACGATCCAGAACCGCACGACGACCTTGGTCTCCTTCCAGCCCTTCTGTTCGAAATGGTGGTGCAGCGGCGCCATGAGGAACACGCGGCGCCCAGTGCCATAGCGCTTCTTGGTGTACTTGAACCAGCTGACCTGGATGATCACGGACAGCGTCTCGGCCACGAACACGCCGCCCATGATGAACAGGACGATCTCCTGGCGCACGATGACGGCGATGGTGCCGAGCGCGCCGCCCAGCGCCAGCGCGCCCACGTCGCCCATGAACATCTGCGCGGGGTGCGCGTTATACCAGAGGAAAGCCAGGCCCGCGCCCGCCATCGCGCCGCAGAAGATCAGCAGTTCGCCGGCGCCCGGGATGTGCGGGATGAACAGGTATTTCGAATACGTCGCGTTACCGGTGAGATAAGCGAACAGGCCCAGCGCGCCGCCCACCATCACGGTCGGCATGATGGCGAGGCCGTCGAGACCATCGGTGAAATTGACGGCGTTGGAGGCACCCACGATCACGCAGTACGTGAGCGCGATGAAGCCCCACACGCCCAGCGGATAGCTGATGGTCTTGAAGAACGGGACGATCAGGTCGGCCTTCGGCGGCAGGTCCATCGAGAAGCCGGACTGCACCCAGGCGAAGAACAGCTGCCACACTTCCCACGGCGTCGCGGCCGACACGGAGAACGCGAGGTACAGCGACGAGGTGATGCCGATCAGCGACATCCAGAAGTATTTTTCGCCCGAGCGCATGCCCTCGGGGTCCTTGTAGACGACCTTGCGGTAATCGTCGACCCAGCCGATGGCGCCGAAGCCCAGCGTGACGACGAGGACCGGCCAGATCAGGCGGTTCGAGAGGTCGCACCACAGCAGCGTCGACACGCCGATCGCGATCAGCACGAGCACGCCGCCCATGGTCGGGGTGCCGTGCTTGGACAGGTGCGTCTGCGGGCCGTACGTGCGCACGGCCTGGCCGACCTTCATCTCGGTGAGCTTGCGGATCACGGCCGGACCGCACAGCATGCCGATGCTGATCGCGGTGATGGTCGCGAACACGGCGCGGAACGTGATGTAGTTAAAAACGCGCAGCGGACCGAGATAGTCCTGAAAATATTGTGCGAGCCAAAGCAGCATAAGTCTAGTGGGCTTCCTTGCCGGTGTTGGTTGATGCGGTCAGGTGTTGGACCACGCGTTCCATCTTCATGAAGCGCGAGCCCTTCACCAACACAGTTGCGTCAGATTTGCTGCCCAGTTTTTGATCCAGTGCTGCCAATAATTCGTCGAACTGCTCGTGGTGTTGCGCTCCCGATCCGGCCATGTGGCGAGCCAGTTCGCCGGTCGCGAGCACGGTGTCGATGCCGCGACTTGCGGCATACGCACCGATTTCCTGGTGAAACTCAGGTCCTTGCGTGCCAACCTCGCCCATGTCGCCCAGCACGAGGATGCGCGGCGACGGGTATTGCGCGAGCACGTCGATGGCGGCGCGCACGGAGTCGGGGTTGGCGTTGTACGTATCGTCGATGATCGTGGCGCCGTTCGCGGCCTGCTTGCGCTGCAGGCGGCCGCTCACGGGCGCGAAGGCTTCCAGGCCGCGCACGACGGCATCGGCGGGGATGCCCGCCGCGAGCGCGCAGGCGGTGGCGGCCAGCGCGTTGCGGACGTTGTGGACGCCGGCGGCGTTCAACTTGATCGTGAACTCAGCCACGTCGCCCCCGTGGAAACGGGGGCCCATGCTGACGTCGCGTTGAGGCGCATTTTGCTGGTCCTGCGCGCTCGGCATGGGTTCCCGCTTCCGCGGGACCGACGTAACTGTGAGTTCGCTGCCGAAATCTGTCGTCGTGTACGTCGCGCGCACATCGCAATCGTCGGTCAGGCCGAACGTCAGCACTTCACGCTCGCCTGCCAGTCCGCGCCACAGGTCGGTGTATTCATCATCGCCCGGGAACACGGCCACGCCGTCCGCCGGCAGCGCCTGCAGCACGGCGCCGTTCTCGCGCGCCACCGCTTCCACGGTGTGCATGAATTCCTGGTGCTCGCGCTGCGCGTTGTTGACGAGGGCGACGGTCGGCTCGGCGATGGCGGCCAGGCGCGCGATCTCGCCCGGGTGGTTCATGCCCAGTTCCACGACGGCGGCCTTGTGCGCGTCCGTCAGGCGCGTCACCGTCAGCGGCACGCCGATCTCGTTGTTCAGATTACCCTGCGTGGCCAGGCGTCCCTCCGCGCCGAAGGCGGCGACGAGGATGGACGAGATCATTTCCTTGACCGTCGTCTTGCCGTTGCTGCCGGTGACGCCGATGACGGGAATGGCGAAGCGGCGGCGCCAGAAGTTGCCGATGCGGCCCAGCGCGACGAGCGTGTCCGGCACGACGATGGCCGGCAGCGGATAGTGGTCGGGGAGCTTTTCGACGACGACGGCGGCGACGGGCTTGTCGACCAGCTGGCCGAGGAAGTCGTGCGCATCGAAGCGGTCGCCGCGCAGGGCGACGAACAGCGACCCCGGCATCACCTGCCGGCTGTCGGTCGACACACCCTGGAAGTACGCGTCGCGCGTGACGCGCGCGCCTTCGATCGATGCCAGCACTTGCTCGAGCGAGCCACGAATCATCAGACAGTCCTCATCATGGTGAGCCGCGCGGTCAGCGCCAGCGCGGCGTGGTCGGCATCGGAAAACGGAATCTTCCGGCCCTTGATTTCCTGGTACGGCTCATGGCCCTTCCCCGCCAGCAGGATCACGTCCGGCTTGGCGGCATGCTTCACGGCCGACAGGATCGCGGCGGCGCGGTCCTCGATGGCCTGGTGCGTCGACGTCGGATGATGCGGGTCCATGCCGGCCACGATCTGCTCGATGATCGCGCGCGGCTCTTCGCTGCGCGGATTGTCGCTCGTCACGAGCACGTGCTCGGCCATCTGGGCGATGCGGCCCATCTGCGGACGCTTGCCCGGATCGCGATCGCCACCGCAGCCGAACACGCACCACAGCTGGCCGCCCCGCTCCTGCGCGACCTGGCGCAGCGCTTCGAGCGTCTTGTCCAGCGCGTCCGGCGTGTGCGCATAGTCGATCACGACCATCGGCGCATCGTGGCCGCCGAGTTGCTGCATGCGGCCCGGCGCGGGCACGAGCGCCTCGACGGCGTCGAGCGCGGCGCGCAATTCGACGCCTTTCGCCAGCAGCGCGCCCAGCACGGCCAGCACGTTGCTCGCGTTGAAGTGGCCGACCATGTGCGTGCGCGCGACCGCGCTGCCGTATGGCGACTCGATGTGGAATTCGCTGCCGTTCGGGCGGCTGCGCAGGTTAGTTGCGCGCAGCACGGCCACGCCGTCGAGCACGGGCTGTTCGTGCACCGCGCGCAAGGTGTAGCCGAGGACGGCGACTTCGGGACGCGCGCAACGCAGGTGCTGCGCGATGCGCACGCCCGCTTCGTCGTCCAGGTTGACGACGGCCGTTTTCAGGCCCGGCCAGTCGAACAGCTGGCGCTTGGCCGCTTCGTACGCCGCCATGTCGCCATGGTAGTCCAGGTGGTCGCGCGTGAGGTTCGTGAACACGGCCACGTCGAAGTGCATGCCGGCCGTGCGGTGCTCCACGAGGCCGATCGACGACACCTCGATCGCGAGCGACGTCGCGCCCGCGTCGCGCAGCCGGGCGAGTTCCGTCGCCAGCAGCACGGCGTCCGGCGTCGTGTAGCCGGTCGCGTCGAATTCCGGCTCGGCGCGGCCGCGCACGAGGCCCACGCCCAGGGTGCCGATGACGGCCGCCGTCTCGTTCAAGTGAGCGAGCGCCTGCGCGGTCCACAGCGCGCACGAGGTCTTGCCGTTGGTGCCCGTGACGCCGACGGTGAACATGGCCGCATCCGGCGTGCCGTAGACCGCGTGCGCGATCGGGCCGGCATTCTTTTTCAGGTCCTGCGCAGCGAGATGCGGCACATCCAGCGCGGGATCCCAGGCGAAATCGCGGCCGTCGTACACGACGGCGGCGGCACCGTTCTCGATGGCGGAGCGGATGAAACGGCGGGCATCAAAGGCCTCGCCCGGATAGGCGAAGAACACGTCGCCGCTGCGCACGCGGCGGGAGTCGGAAACGAGACGGCCGCCTGGGGCGGCGGCCTGAATCCACTGGACGATGTTCGGCGTCTCGGCCATCAATTACTCTCCTCGAGAGGATGTTCGGGAATGATGATGTCGGTGACCGTGGAGTCGGGCGGCACGTTGGCGGCCCGTAGTGCATTCGCGGCCAGCGCCGCGAACGTCGGCGCCGCGACCGCGCCGCCGGTGTGGAACGGTCCGGACGGATCGTCGATCATCACGGCGATGACGAAGCGCGGGTTCGACATCGGCGCGATGCCGACGAAGTTGCCGACGTAGTGCGTCTGCGAATAGCGGCCGTTGATGACTTTCTGCGCCGTGCCGGTCTTGCCGCCGACGCGATAACCGGCCACCTGCGCCTGCGACGCCGTGCCTTGCGGGCTCACCACGGATTCCACCATCGTCCGGACCTGGGCCGCGGTCTTCGGCGAGATGATCTGCTGGCCGACCGGCTTCTCGGTCACCTTCTGGAACGACAGCGGGATGACGTCGCCGTCGCGCGCGAAGATCAGCCAGGCATGCGCCAGCTGCAGCAGCGACATCGAGATGCCCTGGCCGAACGACATGTTGGCCTTGGCGACGATCGGCCACGATTTGTAGGGACGCACGCGGCCGGCCGCGGCGCCCGGGAAACCGTAGCGCGGCGCCTGGCCGAAGCCGACCTTGGTGAACATCTCCCACATCTCCTGGGCCGACAGCAGCTCGGAGATCTTGGTCGTGCCGATGTTGGACGACTTCTGGATGATCGTGGTGACGTCGATGACGCCGTGCGGGTGCGTGTCGCGGATCGTGTGGCCGCCGGTCTGGTAACGGCCATTGCCCGTGTCGAATAGCGTGGTCGGCTTGATCAGGCCCTTGTCCAGCGCCAGCGCGACGGTGAACGGCTTCAAGGTGGAACCCGGCTCGAAGGTGTCGGTGATGACGCGGTTGCGCAGCTGCTCGCCGGTTAGGTGCGAGCGGTCGTTCGGGTTGTACGTGGGCCAGTTGGCCAGCGCCAGCACCTCGCCCGTGTGCACGTCCAGCACGACGGCGGCGCCGGCCTTGGCGTGGAACTTCTCCACCGCGTCCTTGATGCTGTTGAAGGCGATGTACTGCAGCTTGGAATCCACGGACAGCGTGATGTCCTTGCCGTCATGCGGCTCGCGCGACAGGCCCACGTCCTCGACGATGCGGCCCAGGCGGTCCTTGATCACGCGCCGGCTGCCCGTTTGGCCCACGAGGTTCTTCTGCTGCGCGAGTTCGATGCCTTCCTGGCCCGCGTCCTCGACGTTCGTGAAGCCGACGATGTGCGCCATCACCTCGTTCTGCGGGTAATAGCGCTTGTATTCCTTGCGCGTGTCGATGCCGTCGATGCCGAGCTTTTCGATCTTGGCGATGACGTCCATCTCCACCTGGCGCTTCAGGTAAACGAAGGTGCGGTCCGAGTCGAGCTTCTTGAGCAGGTCGGCTTCCGGCAGGTCGAGCAGCTGCGCCAGTTCGCGCAGCTTGGGCCGCGGGGAATCCAGCACGTCCTCGGGGATCGCCCACACGGCCTTCACCGGCAGCGACGACGCGAGCACGATGCCGTTGCGGTCGAAGATCTTGCCGCGCGTGGCCGGCAGTTCGAGCGTGCGCTCGTAGCGGCTCGCGCCCTGCTTCTGCAGGAAGCGGTTGGAGACGCCCTGCAGCCACAGCGCGCGTCCGGCCAGCGCGAGGAACGCGGCGAACAGCACGAACAGGACGACGCGCGAGCGCCAGTCCGGCAGGCGCACGGCCAGCACGGGGCTCTTGGAAAATGCTACGCCCTTGGCGGCGGCGACGCGGGATCCGTTGGTGCCGGCCTTCATTTACCGCCTTCCGTCAGGTATTGGGTACGCGCCGGAGACAGCGGTGCCATGTCCAGCTGCGAGCGCGCGATCTGGTCGATGCGCTCGTTCTTGCCGAGGGTGGATTGGTCGAGCTGGAGCTGCGCCCAGTCGATCTCGAGCTGGCGCTGCTGCTGCTGCAGCTTTTCCTGGTCGATGAACAGGTGGCGCGCCTGGTAGCGCGCGTTCACGACCGACAGCGCGCAGCCGACGAGGAGCACGGTCAGCACGACGTTCAGCTTGCCGCTCATCGGGTCCCCTCCGGCGCGTCGACTGCCAGCCGCTCGGCCACGCGCAGCACCGCCGAACGGGCGCGCGGATTGGCGCCGACTTCCACGTCGGAGGGTTTCGTCTTGCTGATCAACTTCATCAAGGGCTTGGGCAAATCGACGGCGCGGATCGGCAACCGGCGATCCGGTTGCTCGACCTTGGCCTTCGACGCCAGGAACTGCTTGACCATGCGGTCTTCCAGCGAGTGGAAGCTGATCACCGACAGGCGAGCGCCGGGCTTCAGCAGTTCGAAGGCGGCGTTCAGACCTGCTTCAAGGTCCTCAAGCTCTTGATTGATGAAAATCCGGACAGCCTGAAAGGTGCGGGTTGCCGGATCCTTGCCTTTCTCCCGGGTTTTGACCGCGTTTGCCACGATTGCGGCAAGCTGTCGTGTGCTTGAAATTGGTTCGACTGCCCGGCCAGCAACAATCGCCTTTGCAATCTGAAAAGCAAACCGTTCTTCCCCATAATCCCGAATCACCTTTTCCAGTTGTCTCTCCGGCACTTCGGCCAGCCAGGCGGCGGCGGAAATGCCCCGTGTCGTATCCATCCGCATGTCCAGGGGACCATCGTTGCGGAAGCTGAACCCACGGCTCGCATCGTCGACCTGGGGCGAGGAGATGCCCAGGTCCAGCAGGATGCCGTCGACCTGGTGCACACCCCGTGCCGCCAGCGCTTCGCGCATCGTCGCGAAGCTGTCGTGCACGATCGAGAAGCGCGGATCGTTCATCTGCTCGGCCGTCGCGATCGCCTGGGGATCCTTGTCGAAACCGATCAGGCGCCCCTCGGGCGCCAGTTTCGACAGGATCAGCCGGCTATGACCGCCGCGGCCGAACGTGCCATCTATATAAGTACCCGCAGCGCGCTCGCCTTCGAGGGCGAGTGCATCGACTGCTTCATCCAGCAGCACCGTACGATGCTGCAAACCGGGCACCGGCTGAGTCACATTCATGCGGCGCCTTAGAAGGAGAAATTGGAAAGGACATCGGGCATGCCACCCGCGACGGCTTGGGCCTCGTTTTCTGCCAGCTTGGCGGCGTCCCAGATCTCGAAATGGGTCCCCATCCCAAGCATCATCACTTCCTTCTCCAAACCAACTGCATTGCGCAGCTCGGGCGAAATGAGCACCCGACCCGCGCCGTCCATCTCGACATCGCAGGCGTTCCCCAGGAAAATGCGTTGCCACGCCCGCGCCGACATCGGCCAGGCGGCGATCTGTTCGCGATGCTCTTCCCACACCGGGCGCGGGAAGAACAACAGGCAACCATGTGGGTGTTTCGTGAGCGTCATACGGCCTTCACATTGCTGCATCAAGGCGTCGCGATGCTTGGCCGGTATTGACATCCGTCCTTTGGCATCGAGATTGATCGCTGACGCGCCCTGAAACACGTTGTACCTAGTTTTGGAGAGTTATCAGTCTGATTATTTTTAGGCGCCGGGAGATACACCGATCTCCCACAAAACTGCACTTTTTGCCACCGTTTCCCACTTTAGAGGAAGCGTTGTCTGTGGTCAAGCGAATTCACGTTTTGAAAACGGCGAAATTGCCAATGAAACCAATGACTTAGCGAACTTACTTGACGGAACCTCAAGTAAAAATGTTGAGCAAAATTAGGTACTTAGGTAAAACAATGCATGTGCCACCTCATCTGCACACATGTGTTTTACCCTTGATAAAAGACAAGACCTGACTATCGGTAGGTTGCCATATGGCAACATAAGCAACACGGCCGGAACGACGATTTCATCCCGTGCGCGTTAGAATGAAGACGAGGCGATCACCCGGCCGTTTCCGGCTCGCTTGACGGTTTTTTCGGGGAGCCCAGTAGTATAAGTGAGTCCGTACTATCGCGCAGGAGTTTTGCCATGAGCATTACCTTGGCCCGCAGCCGTGCCGTCTACGATCTCAATGAAGTACAGGGCGCGCTCGACCGTAGCCGCGGACGTTCGCCCGAACTCGAAGCGTTCTACGAACGCATGCTCGAGACCGGCGCCGAACGTTTCGTCACCACTCCCTCTTCCACCGACGCCCTCGACCCGCTGTTCGAGGAATGTCCGAATTTCGACGAAGTGCTGGACGACCTCGCGCGCTATTTGCGCCTGGCCCATGCCGGCGATAAAGGCTTCAACGTCATGCCGATCCTGCTGCTGGGCGGCCCGGGCGTGGGCAAGACCCATTTCGCCAAGCGCCTGGCGAAGGTCATGCACACGGACTGCGAGCTGATCAGCATGAATGCGCTGTCGGCCGGCTTCGTCATCACGGGCAGCTCGGCCAGCTGGCGCGGCGCCAAGTGCGGCAAGGTGGCCGAACGCCTCGTGCGCGGCCAGTTCGCGAATCCGGTGATCGTGCTGGACGAGGTGGAAAAGGCGACGGGCTCCTCGCAATCCGATCCGCTCGCGGCGCTGTATCAATTACTGGAGCCGGAAACGGCCAGCGCGTTCCGCGACGAATTCATCGACGTCGTCATCGACGCCTCGCAGATCTTCTGGGTGCTGACGGCGAACTCCACCGAAGGCATCCCGCACCCGCTGCTGAACCGGATGGCCGTCTACGAAGTCCCGGCACCGACGCCGGAACAGGCCGCCGGCATCGCCCAGCGCATGTATGCCGGGCTGCTGCGCGAGCTGAACCTGGCGGCGTTCGATCCGTTCCTGGGCGACGTCGTGCTGGACAAGCTCGCGGGCGTGTCGCCGCGCGACCTGCGCAAGACGTTACTGGATGGGCTTGGCTATGCGGTCGCGGATGGGCGCGCGCACGTGAAGGTGGACGACATCCGCCTCAAGCCCACGCCGGGCAAGGGGCGGATCGGGTTCTAGCCGGGCGCCTGCGTGATGCGGGCGCGCAGGCGTGGCGCCGCGAAATCGAGGAAGACCCGAAGCTTGCGCGGCAGCGGCGTCTGCCCCTTGTGCACCAGGCTGACCGGCAACGGCGCCGGCTCGTAGTCCCGCAGAATGACGCCGAGCGCGCCGTTGCCGACGGCGTCCGCCACCTGGTAGGACAGCACCCGTATCAATCCCACGCCCAATGTCGCCGCGGCGATCGCCGCCTCCGCCGTGTTGACCTCGAGACGCGGGATCACCGGCACCGACACCGTGGACTTGCCGTCGCCAAATACCCAGGCGCGCCGGGATTCCAGCACATCGAAACCGATGCAGTCGTGCCCCGCCAGTGCCTCCGGCCCGGCCGGCACGCCGCGTTGCGCCAGATAGGCAGGGCTCGCGCAGACAACCGAGCGCACCGTGCCCACCCGACTCGCCACCAGGGTGCTGTCGGGAAGTTCGCCGATGCGCAGCGCGACATCGATCTGCTCTTCCATCAAGTGGACGACGCGGTCCGTAAGCAGCAGCTTGATCCTGATCTCCGGATACTGCGCGAGGAATTCCGCCACCACCGGGACGATGTGCAGCCGTCCAAAAACGATCGGTGCCGTTACCGCGAGCTCACCCTTGGGTGCACCGTACTCGCCGGTCGCGATCCGCTCGGCTTCACCGACGTCGTCGAGGATGCGCCGGCACGCCGCGACGTAGGCAGCGCCTGCTTCGGTCAGCGACAACTGCCGGGTCGTCCGGTGCAGCAGGCGCGCGCGCAGATGCGCTTCCAGCTCCGCGACCTTGCGACTGACCGTAGGGAGCGGCATGCCGAGACGGCGTGCCGCAGCCGACAGGCTACCGGCATCGACCACGGCCAGCAGAATGGACATGGCCTCGAGGCGATCCATCGATACTCTCGATTATTGAAAGAATGACTTTCAATACTATGGGATTCTCTTTACGGCTGCAACTTCATAGACTCTCATTTCACCAATCCCGAGGAGAGATTATGAACACCCTGCCCCTGATGCAGCTACGACAGAACCTGGACGACTTCGAGACTTTCTACAGCATGCTGGACGACTCCCACGCCGGGCTCGACCCGGCCCGGCGCCGAATTCTCGATAGCCAAGTCGTACTACTGCTCGCCAACCAAATTGGCGATATGGCGGTATTACGGGAGGTCTTTGCGCTGGCGCGCGTCAAGCTGGACATGATACGGCCGGCATCGGAAAACGCTGATTCATCACGACCGGGATAACCGAATGGAAACCAGTATCGACAAACGGCCGGCACTGACCGCTCCATGGGGTTCGCTCAAGCACCTGCCCGTCAATCTGTTCGGCGCCGTGATGGGCCTGGCAGGCCTGTCGCTGGCGTGGCGGGTCGCCTCGACTGTGTTTGGCGCCGGGACGATGATTGCGGACGCCGCCGGGATGACGGCAATCGTCGTGTTCATTGCGCTTGCACTTGGCTATGGCGCAAAGTGGGCAAAATATCCGTCCGCCGTGAAAGATGAATTCACCCATCCAATCGCCGGCAATTTCTTCGGCACGATTACGATCGGCATCTTGCTGCTGTCAACCGTGGTGGCAACCTACAGCACATTGCTGCAGGAGATCGTTTGGGCGATTGGCACGATCTTGACAATCGCATTGAGCTTTATCAGTCTGACTCGACTTCTCAAGGGAAATATGGATGTCGCCCACGCGACGCCCTCCTTGCTCATCTCTGGCGTTGCCACACTCGATATCGCGGTAGCAGGCGGGACCTTGCCGATGGCCTGGGCGCATGAGGTCAATCTGTTCGCTGCAAGCGCCGGTGCGGTCGTGGCCATCGTATTCTTCACGATGATCTTTTCCCGGCTCGTCCACCAAGCGCCGCTCGCATCGGGGATGATGCCGTCGATGATGATCCTCATCGCACCGTTCGAGGTCGGGTTCCTCGCTTATGTCAACGTCGTACACCGCATCGACGCATTTGCGGCCTTGCTGTTCTATGTCGGCCTGTTCTTCTTCGCGATCCTGGCCACCCGGATTTTCCGGCGTTCGATCGCGTTCGCGACCGCGTGGTGGGCCATCAGCTTCCCCATGGCTGCGCTGTCGAACGCGGCGTTGAAATATGCGGCGGCACGACAAACAATCGTCCTGGAGTACCTGGCGGGTGCGCTCCTGGCCATCGTGACGATTGCCATTGTCGTGCTGTTCGTGCGTACGCTGCGTATCCTGGTGAATGGCAAACTGCTGGGCGGCTGAAGGCCGGTCAAAACTCTTGCCACTCCTCGTCCGCGCCGGCACTGGCCAGATGCCTGGCGCGCGGCGGCTTCGCTGGCGCCCGGGCCGGCGCGGCAGGTGTTTTCCGCACCGGCGGCGCGATGGCCGGCGCCGCCTGTTTCGGCTGCGCGGCGGGTACGGTCGCGGCCCGGTCGTGCGCACCGCCCAGCCGGAACACGGCGACGGTCTGCGACAGCTTGGATGCCTGCTCGCGCAACTGCTCGGACGCGGCGGCCGCTTCCTCGACGAGCGCGGCATTCTGCTGCGTGGTCTGGTCCATCTGGGAAATCGCGAGCTGTACCTGACCGATGCCAGCGGTCTGTTCCTGGCTCGCAGCGCTGATCTCGCCCATGATGTCGGCCACGCGGCGGATACTCTCGACGACGTCGCGCATCGTCGTGCCGGCCTGGTCGACAAGCCTGCTGCCGTCGTCCGCCTTCTGGACAGAGTTGTCGATCAGCGCCTTGATTTCCTTCGCGGCCGCCGCGCTGCGCTGCGCCAGGCTGCGCACTTCCGACGCCACCACCGCAAAGCCCCGTCCCTGCTCGCCGGCGCGCGCCGCTTCGACGGCCGCGTTCAGCGCGAGGATATTGGTCTGGAAGGCGATGCCGTCGATGACCGCGATGATGTCGACGATCTTGCGCGCCGATTCGTTGATCGCGCCCATGGTGTCGACCACTTCCGCCATCACCGCGCCGCCCTTCTCCGCCACTTCCGATGCGGACACGGCGAACTGGTTCGCCTGGCGCGCATTGTCCGCATTCTGTTTCACCGTCGACGTCAGTTCTTCCATCGACGACGCCGTTTCTTCCAGCGACGACGCCTGCTCCTCGGTGCGCGACGACAGGTCGGCGTTGCCAGACGCGATCTGCTGCGACGCGGACGCGATGGTCTCGGTGCCGCTGCGCACCTCGCCGACGATGCCCACCAGCGCTTCGTTCATGTCGCGCAGGGCTTGCAGCAACTGGCCGGTTTCGTCCGCCGAGTGCACCTCGATCCGCGTGCCGAGGTCGCCGGTGGCCACGGTGCGCGCCACGTCGACGGCTTGCCGCAGCGGCCGCGTGATCGAACGCGTGATCCAGACGGCCACGATCGAGCCGAGCACGAGCGCGACGGCCGCCAATCCCATCAGCCACGCAACCGTCGCCTGATATGTCTCCTCGGCCCGGTGGCCGCTGTCGAGCACGCGCCTATCCTGAAACTTGATCAATTCCCGCACGGCATCGACATAGCCGCGCTGGTCCTTGCGCACCTGGGTCAGCAGAAAGGCCGCGGCTTCCGGTTTTTTACCGGCATCCATCATGTCGAGAAAGGCCTGCTGCGACGTGCGGTACACCTCCCGCGCATCCTGCACGGCTTTCAGCTTGACCTTGCCTTCGTCGGATTTGATCAGTGCCGCCAGCTTGTCGAGATTGACGGTGTTTTCCTGCCTGTTCTGGAGCACGGCCTGCCGTTCCCGCGCCACTTCCTCCGGTTTGTCCCACAACAGCATGTTGCGCATGGCGCGGGCATTGCGGTTCACGACATCCAGGCTTTCGTAGGCAAGGACCGTTTTCGGATAATCCTCGTCGACGATCTTCGACGTTCCATCGTTCAGCCGGTGCAGGCTGGCGATACCGAACCAGATGCATGCCGCCAGCAACACGAGCAGCAGCCCGAACGCGCCGCCCAGCCGGGTACCGATTTTCCAGTGTTTGATGTTCATGCCGCCTCCATTCATGGAACCAGCGGGCAGCTTACGTGATTGCACCGGAGCATTGTTTGATGTCGGTCGATGTTGCGGGCACGAAAGTCTTCAGACGCCGTCCCTCAAGACCGTTTCTCCCGTCCTGGGATTCGTCAGCGTGACGTTCTCCAGCGCTTTGATGCGCCAGGCGCCGGCCTGCCGCGTCAGCACGGCAAGAATCAGCGTGTCGACGGCGTGGGGACCGGCCGGATGCGCCGGACCGGCCGCGAGGCGGCTCCAGAAGTGCACGACCGCCGCATCGGCGCCGATCGGGATCACGTCGATCAACGCGTTGTCGAGCGTGGAATCGCTGTAGACAGTGGCGTGGATAGCCTCATGCATCTCGACGATCGCGTCGATGCCGCGTACGTAGCGGCCGAACCGGTTCACGAAGGTCGCATCGTCGTGGAACAATGTGCGCAAGGCTTCCATGTCGTGGCGGTTCCAGGCGGCCTGGAACGCCAGGGGCGCATCCTCGGGGCGGGTCATGATCGTCATCGGGTCCTCATCGATTTTTCACACCGAGGCCATTTCCTCGACGCGCAGATAATTCACCAGTTCATCGCGCTCGAACGATCCATCCCATTGTTTTTCGCCGAGCAGTTGCGGCAATGCGCTATGGGTCAGCAACGCGTGGAATCTGTCCTTGATGAGTTGCGGCCGGATGTCGCGCACGCGCACCCGCGACACCTTGCGCGATAAATCCATCACGATCCCGAACAGGATCCAGTCGAGCTGCAACAGCAGCATGCTGGCCGACTGGATCGCCCGCGGCGCAATGCTCGTTTCGTACAGCCGGGCCACCGACGATTGCCGCGCCTTGGCGTCGTCGCCGGCATCTCCCGTCAATTCCTCCGGCCACCAGGCGAGTACCTGGTTCAGCAGGCACGCGAAATCGGCATGTTCGGGAAGGATGATTTGCCCATCAAACATAAAAGAAAGGTAAGAAATATTACCGGGCAGTATATCGATCAAAGTGAACGAAAAGCTCTCACAATTTCACATTAAAAGGAATCGCACTGTTCAGATCGCATACGGAGCCCCCCGGTTTTCCGGCGCGGCGCTGAACAGTCCCCCCTTGCCCCTGCTCGACCAGCTGGTCGAGGAACTGGCCGCGCTGGCGGAACACCGGCCGCCGGTCCGGCCCGCCATCCGGCGGCGGCTGGTGCAGACGGCCAGCATCGGCGGCGCGCGTCCGAAGACGACCGTACGCGACGCCGCCGGCGCCTTCTGGCTGGTCAAGCCGCGGATGCTCATGAACCCGGCCGACATCCCGCGCCTCGAACACTTCGCCCGCGAATGGGGCGCGGCGAGCGGGCTGGATGTGGCGGAAACCGTCCTGCATCCGGGGCCGGGCGGCCGCAGCGTCCTGCGCGTGCGCCGCTTCGATCGCGACGGCGACCGGCGCTTCATGTGCGCCAGCGCGGCGTCCCTGCTGCAGGCGGAATATCCGGACAATCCGGCGCGCACCGACCGCTGGAGTTACCCGCGCCTGGCCGAGGAACTGCGCCGGGTCGGCGCACCGCCGGAGGATGGTATCGAACTGTTCGGCCGCATGGTCTTCAACGCCGTCTGCGGCAATGACGACGACCATGTGCGCAACCACGCGATCGTCCATGGGCAAGGCCGCAAGGGCTGGCGCCTCGCACCGGCGTTCGACGTCGTGCCGAATCCGGCAGAAACGCCGCGCCGCCTGGTCATGCAACTGTCCAGGGCGCGCTTCGACATCGCGCGGGACGCCGTCCGCTTCGGCTTCACAGCACGCGACGCCTGCGCGGCGTATCTCGACGCGCTGCTGGCGCGCATCGAGGCGGCGTTTCCGCTGGCCGCCGCGTGGCTCACGGACGACTGGCGCGCGACGCTGCACGCGCGGATGACGGCGAACCTCGCGATCCTGCGCGGCACGTAGCCCTACTCGTCCACCTTCGCATCCTCGCTCTTGGCCGCTTCCATCGCCTCCGGCTCGAGCACTTCCGCCGATTTATTCATGCGGATGAACACGCCCCAGCCGGCCATCAGCAGCCCCGCCGCGACGAGCACCGACGCCGCATGCGGCAGCAGTTCCGGTTCCTCGTGCAAGGCCTTGAACGTGCCGACCAGCCCTTCGATCGACAGTGCGACCACGACAACGACCATGAAGCGCGACAGGTAGCGGCGCACGCGCGTGGGTGCGCTGATGTGGGCGTCGCGCACGACTTCTTCCTCGGTGATGGTCTGGGCGATCTGCAGCGAGACGACGGCGATGGCCAGCAGGCCGATCGCCTCGATGGCCAATTCGGCGCTCTCTTCGGCCTCGACGCCGACCGCCTGCCAGCCGGTCTGCACGGCCAATACCGTGATCAGCACGGACACGAGCACGAACAGGAAGCCGAGCACCGCGTGCGCGGTCGAAAAGAAAAACTTCAGGAGTTTCAAGGACGCCTCCGGTCGCAACGCATCGATGACAATATTGCATCGATTGTGCCCGAACCGCGCCGGCGCGGCCGCACGCGAGCGTCAGTGGTGTTCCGGCACCGCCCACGCGCGCGCATGCGCGACCGCGCGCGACCAGCGCGCCATCATCTCGTCGCGCCGCGCGGCCGGCAGCTGCGGCTCGAACCGGCGCTCGCTCTTCCACTGCGCCGCGATCTCGTCGCGCGACGACCAGAAGCCGACAGCGAGGCCCGCCAGGCAGGCGGCGCCGAGGGCCGTCGTCTCCGTCACCTGCGGCCGCACGACGGGCACGCCCAGCAGGTCGGCCTGGAACTGCATCAGGAGGTCGTTGCGCGCGGCGCCGCCGTCGGCGCGCACTTCGTGCACGACGCAGGCGGCGTCCTTCTGCATGGCGGCCAGCAGTTCCGCGCTCTGGTAGGCGATGGCTTCGACGGCGGCGCGCGCGATGTGCGCGGCGGTCGTCCCGCGCGTCATGCCGACGATGGTGCCGCGCGCGTACGCATCCCAGTGCGGCGCACCGAGGCCGACGAAGGCCGGCACGAGCATCACGCCGCCGCTGTCCGGCACCGACAGGGCGAGCGCCTCGACGTCGGCCGACTGCTTGATGATGCCGAGGCCGTCGCGCAGCCATTGCACGGTGGCGCCGCCCATGAACACGCTGCCTTCGAGCAGGTAGTCGGTGTGGTTGCCGACGGTCCAGCCGACGGTGGCGAGCAGGCGGTTGTGCGACTGCGGCGGCGTATCGCCCGCGTGCATCAGCATGAAGCAGCCGGTGCCATACGTGTTCTTGACCATGCCGCGCCGGTGGCAGGCCTGACCGAACGTGGCCGCCTGCTGGTCGCCCGCGATGCCCGCGATGGGGATCGCGCGGCCGAACCAGGCCGGGTCGGCGTCGGCGACGATGCCGGAACTGGGCACCACTTCCGGCAGCATCGATGCCGGCACCCCGAACAGGGACAGCAGTTCCGGGTCCCAGCGCAGGCTGTTGATATTGAAGAGCATCGTGCGCGCCGCGTTGCTCGCGTCCGTGACGTGGCGCCCCGTCAATTTATAAGTGAGCCAGCTGTCGACGGTGCCGAACGCGAGCTCGCCCCGCTCCGCGCGCGTGCGCGCGCCCGGCACGTGCGTGAGCAGCCATTGCAGCTTGGTCGCGGAAAAATAGGCATCCAGTTCGAGACCCGTCTTGCGCTGGACAAGCGGGGCCTTGCCCGCCGCGCGCAGGTCGTCGCAGAGCTCGGCCGTGCGCCGGTCCTGCCAGACGATGGCGTGGCACAGCGGTTCGCCCGTGCGGCGGTCCCACACGACCGTCGTTTCCCGCTGGTTCGTGATGCCGATGGCGGCGACGTCGGCCGCATCGGTGCCGGCCTCCGCCAACACCTGGCGCGCGCACGCGAGCTGGCTGTTCCAGATGTCGAGCGGGTCGTGCTCGACCCAGCCGGGCTGAGGGAAATGCTGGGGATATTCCTGCTGGGCGATGCGCACCACCTGGCCCTGGCGGTCGAACACGATGGCGCGCGAACTGGTGGTGCCCTGGTCGAGGGCGAGGATGTAACGCATCGTCGTCGAGCTCCCCGGGCCGTGAATCATGTGTAAAGCAGGCCGATAGGCCGGATTCTGTGTAACGTCCTTGCGGACGCTATGACAGCCATTCCTCTAGGCGCCGAATTACTCCGGCGCTCAAGCTTCCTACCCGCACGCTCCGCGAGCAACCTCAACGCGTGCCTATTTGGAATTGCTCCAGGTGGAGGTTACCGCGTTTCACCGTAACTTAATACGCTCGTCTCTGTGGCCCTATTCCTCGCCTTATACCCGGCTTGCGCCGGGCTTTCGGCGGACGGCCGTTAACCGTCACCCCGCTCTGTGGAGTCCGGACCTTCCTCCCGCCCACGACCTTGCGGCGTGGACCAGCGGCTGTCTGGCCTGCTTCACGGGCTGCATTGTACAGGATACGCCGCTGCCTTTTGTGAAAGGTCGTGTCGCTATTTGAAAAGCCAGCTCAGGGCGAGTTGCATAGAATGCCCGGATTCCATCGTGATAAGGATGACCTCACCATGACGCACCCCTCCCGCAGCGGCGGCCAGATCCTGGTCGATGCGCTCCAGGTCCACGGCGTGGACACCGCCTTCGGCGTGCCCGGCGAAAGCTATCTCGACGTGCTCGACGCGCTGCACGACTCGAACATCCGCTTCGTCATCAATCGCCAGGAAGGCGGCGCGGCGTTCATGGCCGAGGCCTACGGCAAGCTGACGGGCAAGCCCGGCATCTGCTTCGTCACGCGCGGCCCCGGCGCAACGAACGCCTCCATCGGCGTGCACACCGCGTACCAGGATTCCACGCCGATGATCCTGTTCATCGGCCAGGTCGGCACTGACTTCATGGACCGCGAAGCCTTCCAGGAAATCGACTACCGCCGCATGTATGGCCAGATGGCGAAGTGGGTCGCGCAGATCGACCGCGCCGAGCGCATCCCCGAATACATGGCGCGCGCGTTCCAGGTGGCGACGAGCGGCCGTCCCGGCCCCGTCGTCCTCGCGTTGCCGGAAGACATGCTCGTGGCCCGCGCGGAAGTGGCGGATACGCGCCGCTACCAGCCCACGCAGGGCGCGCCGTCGTCTGCGCAAATCGACCAGCTGCGCGCCATGCTGGCACAAGCGAAAAAGCCGCTGCTGCTGCTGGGCGGCGGCACGTGGACAGACCAAGCGTGCGCAGACGTGCAGAGGTTCGCGGAGGCGAACGCCCTGCCCGTCGCGTGCGCATTCCGCTTCCAGGACCTGCTGGACAACGAGCACCCGCACTACGTGGGCGACGTCGGCATCGGCATCAATCCGAAGCTGGCCGCGCGCGTCAAGGAAGCCGACGTGCTGATCGCGTTCGGCCCGCGCCTGGGCGAGATGACGACGAGCGGCTACTCGCTGCTGGCAGCGCCCGTGCCGCGCCAGCGCCTCGTGCACATCCATCCCGATCCGGAAGAACTGGGCAGCGTCTACCAGGCCGAGTTGATGATCGCGAGCGGCGCGCCGCAGGCCGCATCGATGCTGGCGGCGATGGAACCGGTCGATGCATCGGCATGGCGCCACACGGTCGAGGAAGCGAAGGCCGAGCTGCGCGCGTGGCAGGAACAGCCGCCGATCTTCAAGGACGGCAGCGCGCCGCTCGATTTATGGCAGATGGTGCAGGACCTGCAGGCCGCCCTGCCGCGCGACACGATCATCACGAACGGCGCCGGCAACTACGCCACGTGGGCACACCGCTTCTGGCGCTACGGCGCCATGCGCACGCAGCTCGCCCCGACGAGCGGCGCGATGGGGTATGCGGTGCCGGCCGGCGTGGCAGCCAAGATCGTGCGGCCGGAGCGCACCGTCGTCACCTTCGCCGGCGACGGCGAATTCATGATGACGGGCCAGGAACTGGCGACCGCGGTGCAATACGGCGCCGGCGTCATCTTCCTGGTCTTCAACAACGGCATGTTCGGCACGATCCGCATGCACCAGGAACGCGAATATCCTGGCCGCGTGTCGGGCACGCAGTTGCACAATCCGGACTTCGCCGCGCTGGCGCAAGCGTACGGCGGCCACGGCGAGGCGGTCGAGACGACGGCCGATTTCGGCCCGGCGCTCGAACGCGCCATCGCGTTCACGCGCACGCACAAGCTGCCGGCGCTGATCGAGCTGCGCTACGACGGCAACCTGATCACGCCGGGCGCCACCCTGGACACGATCCGCCGCAACGCGCAGGCGGCGAAAGGCGGCTGAAGCTCGGCGCGACGCGGGCGGGCTGCTCACATCGATATGTGACGGCCTGTTCGTCAGGCAATAGCGAGGCCGCGCAGCGCGGGGACGACGTCGAGCAGTCGCGCCACTTCGAAGGTGGGTAGCGCATGCGTGTCGTTGGCGAGGCCGCCGGGATTGAACCAGCAGCTTTCGATGCCGAAGCGGTTGGCGCCGAGGATGTCGGCATCGAGGCGGTCGCCCACGATGATCGTTTCCGCATGCGTGAACGCGCGCGCCATCCTGACGGTGTAGTCGAAGAAGCGGCTGTCCGGCTTCGCATGGCCGCACGCCTCCGACGTCGCCACGAACGACACATGGTCGCGCAGCCCGGCACTGACGATGCGGCGGTGCTGGATCTGCTCGACACCATTGGTGATGATGCCCACTTCGCCGATGGCGGCCAGCGTCGCGCAGAGTTCCTTCGCGCCGTCGATGAGGACGACCGTGTCCGACAGCGATTCGAGGTACAGGCGGCTGGCCGCTTCGGGATCGAGGTCGAGACCGCTGGCGGCGAAGGTCTGGCGGAAGCGGTCCACCTTCAGGAAATCCTTCGAGACAGTGCCCGTCTCGAAGCTTCGCCACAGTGCCGTGTTGATGGCCTGGTAGCGGGCAAACAGCCCGTCGGGAAGCGCGGCCAGGCCCAGGGCGCGCATCGTGCGGTCGAACGATAATTGTTCGGAAGCTTTGAAGTCGAGCAGGGTGTCGTCGAGGTCGAAAAGAAAAAGTCTGTGTTTCATGGCGCTGCAACCGCAAGGTGTCCTTCGGAAATAACAGGATACCAGCAGCGCGGATTACATGCCGAGGTTGGTGTCGAGTCCCAGTTCGGCCGGCCACGGCACGGGCGCGTCGAAGGCGCTGGCGGGACTGGATGGATGGGTCAGGAACAGGGCGACAAGGGCGATGAAGAGCCAGACGATGACATTGCGCAGCGATGGCGCCGAGCTGCCCACCACGTGATCGCCGGCGATGAGCCTCTTGATAAACCTGGATACGTTCACGATCGTCCCTCGGTGACGCGTCTTCTTATCGATGCTCACAATCTACACCCGTTACGTACTAAATTCCAGCACGATGAGCGGATTGGCATTGTTGAGCTGTATTCTAGCCACAATATGGTCGAGCAGGCGCACCTCAGAAGTGTGTTCCCGCTCTGGTAGAATACGCGCGACCCTATCCGGCATACCGCCGCCCTCCCGAATACACAATGTTTAGTTTCTTCAAAAAGAAAAAACCTGAAGCCGAGACGCCGGCTGCGGTCGAACCCGCAGTGCCTGCGGCCCCGGAGGCTGAAGCACAAGCCGAGCAGCCGGGTTTCCTGCGCCGCCTGTTCGGCGGCGGCGATGAAGCACCGGCCGCGCCCGAGGAAGTTGTTGCGGGCGCGTCGACGGCCTACGAAGGCCAGCTGTTCCCCGAAACCGCCGAACGTCCCGTCAGCGAAGCGGAAGCCAGGCGTTCCTGGATGTCGCGCCTGAAGGCCGGCCTGGCCAAGACGTCGAGCAACCTGTCGCTGCTGTTCGTCGGCGCGCGCATCGACGAAGACCTGTACGAGGAACTCGAATCCGCCCTGCTGATGTCCGATGCCGGCATGGATGCCACGCAATTCCTGCTGGACAACTTGCGCCGTAAGGTGAAGGAAGACAAGCTGCTCGACGCGGCCGCCGTCAAGGTGGCGCTGAAGGGCCTGCTGGTCGACCTGCTGCGTCCGCTGGAAAAGCCGCTCGAGCTGGGCCGCCATGAGCCGCTCGTGATGATGATCGCGGGCGTCAACGGCGCCGGCAAGACGACGACCATCGGCAAGCTGGCCAAGCACATGCAGCGCCATGAACAATCCGTGCTGCTGGCCGCCGGCGACACGTTCCGCGCCGCCGCGCGCGAGCAGCTGATGGTCTGGGGCCAGAGAAATAACGTCACCGTGATCTCGCAGCAGTCGGGCGACCCGGCCGCCGTCGCGTTCGACGCCGTCCAGTCGGGCAAGGCGCGCGGCGTCGACGTCGTCATGGTCGACACCGCCGGCCGCCTGCCCACGCAGCTGCACCTGATGGAAGAGCTCAAGAAGATCAGGCGCGTGATCGGCAAGGGCATGGAAGACGCGCCGCACGAAATCCTGCTCGTCATCGACGGCAACACGGGCCAGAACGCGCTGGCGCAAGTGAAGGCGTTCGACGACGCGCTGCAGCTGACCGGCCTCGTGATCACGAAGCTGGACGGCACGGCCAAGGGCGGCATCCTGGCCGCCATCGCACGCACCCGTCCGGTGCCGGTGTACTTCATCGGCGTGGGCGAAAAGCTGGAGGACCTGCAACCCTTCAGCGCCGACGAATTCGCCGAGGCGCTGCTGGGATAACACACACGATGATCGAATTCCAGTCCGTCTCCAAGAAGTACTCGGATTCCGCCGACACGCTCGCGCTGTCCGACGTATCCCTGAACATCGCCAAGGGCGAGCTGGTGTACCTGGCCGGCCCGTCCGGCGCCGGCAAGTCCACGCTGATGAAGATGGTGGCCGCCATCGAGCGCCCGACGTCCGGCCGCGTGATCGTGAACGGGCAGGACGTCGGCCGCATCCGCAAGGCCGGCATCCCCTTCCTGCGCCGCAACCTCGGCCTGATCTTCCAGAACCAGCGCCTGCTGAACGACCGCCACCTGCTGGCCAACGTGATGCTGCCGCTGATCGTCACCGGTGCACCCAGGGCGCAAGCCGAACAGCGTGCCCGCGCGGCGCTGGACAAGGTCGGCCTGCTCGACCGCGCCCTCGCCCTGCCGATGGAACTGTCCGGCGGCGAACAGCAGCGCGTGGCGATCGCCCGCGCCATCGTCAACCGCCCGCAGATCATCCTGGCCGACGAACCGACCGCGAACCTCGACCGCGCCGCGGCCGACAAGGTCATCGACGCGCTGCACGCATTCCACGCCGTGGGCGTCACGTGCGTCATCTCGACCCACGACGACCAGATCCTGGACAGCGCCGCCCGCGTGATCCGCCTCGAACACGGCCATGTGACGGGAGGTGGCGCATGAACGTCTGGTTCCGCCAGCACCGCTTCGCCTTCGGCGCCGCGCTGTCCCACGTGCGCAAGGCGCCGGGCAGTTTTTTGTTCAACGTGCTCGTCGTCGCCGTCGCGCTGGCCCTGCCCTTCGCGGGCGTCACCCTGCTCGACAACGCGCGCCCGTTATCGGAAGAACTGTCCGTCGATCCGGAAATCAGCCTGTTCCTCAAGACCGACACCCCGCGCGACCAGGCCCAGGCCCTCGCGCCGCAGCTGCAGCAGATCCTGCACGGCAGCCATGCGAAAGTCAGCTTCGTGCCGCGCGAACAGGCGCTGGCCAGCCTCAAGGAAAAGAGCGGTCTCACCGACGTGATCGAAACGCTGGGCGACAACCCGCTGCCGGACAGCTATGTGATGAAGCTGGAAGGCTTCGCCAGCGGCGCCGACGCCGCGCGCGTGGACGGCCTGGCCGAGCAGATGCGCGCCCTGCCGGATGTCGACTCCGTGCAGGTCGACTCGGCCTGGGTCAAGCGCCTCGCCGCCCTGCTGGGCGTGCTGCGCCTGGCGCTGCTGCTGCTCGCGATCACGCTGGGCGTCGTCGTGATCGCCGTCGTGTTCAACACGATCCGTTTGCAGGTGCTGACGCAGCGCGAGGAAATCGCCGTGTCGAAACTGCTGGGCGCGACCGACAACTTCATCCACCGCCCGTTCTACTACACGGGCGCCTTGCTGGGCCTATGCGCGGGTGCGGTGGCGCTGGGGGCCGTTGCGCTGGCGCTGCGTCCGCTGAACACGGCCATCGCCGAGTTTGCCCGGCTGTATGCGTCGGAATTCCAGCTGACGCCCCTGCCGCCGATGGGCATGGCGGCCTTGCTGGCGATCAGTGCCGGCCTGGGGCTGGTCGGGGCCATGTTGTCGGTGCAGAGGCATCTGGCGCGTCTGAAATAACTCCTCGACGCTGGGCCAAAAACAAAACCCGCCACGAAGGCGGGTTTTGTTTTGAATTCGGGGTGGTCCCGCGGAACGGGACCGAAAACTGACCTAGCGTCATCACCAGTATGGAGGCTGGGAGAGGACAAAACCCAGGGCTGCGTTCAGAGTATATCATCGTGAGCATGCCTGATCAAAAATGATGCGCGATGGACTGGAGCGACCTCGAAAAGCACTTTTCCGCAGCACGGTTGGGCCGTTATCGGGCCTCGTGCAATGGCGACGTCGCCAGGGCAGCAAAAGCATATGTGAACAACATGCTTCTGGCAGAAGCGACAATGCCGATGTTGAACGTGCTTGAAATCGCTCTGAAAAATGGCGTACATCAACGCCTGATTACCCTGTACAAACGATCCGACTGGTGGGACTCTTGGGTGAGCGACCCATCGTTTGCCTGGCAGGTTCGTGAGGTAGTCAGTGCGAAAGCAAAACTGCAACGCCGAGCCGAAGCGCTTACCCCGGACAAGATTATTGCCGAACTACCCTTCGGCTTCTGGAGTTCGTTATTCAACGTCCAGTTCCAGACCAACCTTTGGAAAGACCTGCGGCTGATTTTCCCGCGCTGCCCGAAGCCACAGCGTCAGCGCCATACTGTCTCGTCGGCACTTAACCAGATACGGGAACCGCGCAACCGTGTTTTCCATCACGAGCAATTACTTTGGCTAAGCCCTTCTCTCATTGACTTGCACGGTAAAGCTATCGAGGTCGTCGGGTGGATCGATCCAAAGCTACCGCCGTGGCTTGCCAGTTATGATCGTCTTCCCACTACCTGGGCCGCCATCCAGCCGATCCAAGTCAACCATTCAGGAATATCGAGGCCCGTTCCGTGAACCCGTCCGCTGCTGACCAGTCAAATCCGGCAGCGGACGCGAGGCATTCACCTACATGGCAACGTGCGCCAGCCAACAGAAAGCGCAGCACGTGTCGCCTAACCTGTCTTCTACCGATTTCAAACGATACGAACGCCACATTTGAGCCGCATCAACTGAACCGCTCGTACCTGCTCTACAGTTGAATCGAACCCGTTTTTCTGATTCCTGCGGGCAATACTTTAATGAAACTTAAACCCATCGTAAGGGATATGGTGGCGCCTAGCACTCACCTCAAGAGAGTGCTAATATTACGTCAGACTATCGCGGGAAATGGTTTTGATAGCACCGTCAGCATCCCGACAACAAGCCAGCCAGCTGCGCCTTCGGGGCTCTGGAGATGGCGAGACGATGCAGCAGTTTATCTACGAGGGAGTGACTATGTCCGCACAATCCGCATTGGTTCCGGCCGGCAATCGTGCACTGGGACTGGGTTTCAGTGGCAATCTCGGTAATATCGACGCCTATATCTCGGCGGTGAACCGCCTGCCGATGCTGTCCCACGAGGAAGAAGTTTCCCTGGCTACGCGTTTGCAGGAAAAGAATGACCTGGACGCGGCCCAGAAACTGGTGCTGTCGCACCTGCGCCTGGTCGTGTCGATCGCGCGCGGCTACCTGGGCTATGGCCTGCCGCACGCCGACCTGATCCAGGAAGGCAATATCGGCCTGATGAAGGCAGTCAAGCGTTTCGACCCGAACCAGGGCGTCCGCCTGGTGTCTTACGCCATGCACTGGATCAAGGCCGAGATGCACGAATATATCTTGAAGAACTGGCGTCTGGTCAAGGTTGCAACGACCAAGGCGCAGCGCAAGCTGTTCTTCAATCTGCGCAGCAACAAGCAGGGCCTGGATGCCATGTCGCCGCAGCAAGTCGACGACCTGGCCAAGATGCTCGACGTGAAGCGCGAAGAAGTGATCGAGATGGAAACGCGCCTGTCCGGCCGCGACATCGCGCTGGAAGCGCCGACCGACGACGAAGACGACAAGTTCTCGCCGATCGCCTACCTGTCCTCGGACCAGCAGGAACCGACCAAGGTCCTGGAAGCCGAAGAAGTGGTGCGCCTGCAATCGGAAGGCCTGGAAACGGCCCTGTCGAAACTCGACCCACGCTCGCGCCGTATCGTGGAAGCGCGCTGGCTGGCCAACGACGACGGCTCGGGCGCCACGCTGCACACGCTGGCCGAGGAATTCGGCGTGTCGGCCGAGCGCATTCGCCAGATCGAATCGGCCGCGCTGAAGAAGATGAAAACCGCGCTGGCGGCTTACGTGTAAGCCATCCTGTCGGCTACCAACAAAGGCACCTTCGGGTGCCTTTTGTTTTATTGGTCACCCTCGCGGGCGGGATGGTTGCGCGGCGGGTTCCAGCGCGTCACCGTCTGCGTGTCGAGGCCGAACAGGTCGAGCACGCGTCCCAGGGTATGGTCGACCATCTGGTCGAGCGACTGCGGCCGCGCATAGAAGGCCGGCACCGGGGGATACACGATGGCGCCGGCTTCGGTGACCGTCGTCATGGTGCGCAAGTGACCCAGGTGCAGCGGGGTTTCGCGCAGCATCAGGACGAGGCGCTTGCGCTCCTTCAGCATCACGTCGGCCGCGCGCGCCAGCAGGCTGCCCGTCACGCCGGTCGCGATCTCCGACATCGTCTTGATCGAACAAGGCGCCACGATCATCCCTTGCACCTTGAACGAACCGCTGGAGATCGCCGCGCCGATGTCGGTGTTCGCGTGGGTGACGTCGGCGAGCGCCCGCACGTCGGCCACGCTCAGGTCCGATTCATAGGCCAGCGTGACCTGGGCCGACTTGCTCATCACGAGGTGTGTTTCGACGTCGAGTTCGCGCAACAACTGCAGCAGGCGGATGCCGTACACCACGCCGGAGGCGCCGCTGATGCCGACGATGAAACGGGGACGGGTTGACGCATGCATGATTGATGATCGCTGGTGAATAATCGATGGAAGCGCCGATGGTAGCAGACCGTTGCACACCACGGACGACCACCGAAATTAATTAGATTTTTCGATGAATCGATCATTTATTGTTGCTTCAGTTCTATGCGCGGGTGCATTAGATTCGCTGTGATAGCCACCATGACCCTCTGGAGACCACAGTGAATTCCCATTCCGATTTCAGCACGTCCGCTCAACGGCCGGCCGGCCCCGGTCCGGACCTCGAGCGTTTCGACCTGCGCCGCTTCGCCGCCTCGCTCGATGCGAGCGAGTTCGAGCGCCATGCCGGGCCGGTCGAGCTGGCCGACGTTGCCCGCCTCCTCGAAGGCAACCCGAAAGCCGTGCTGTTCGAACAACCCGGCGCCGACGCGATCCCGCTGTGCGGCAACCTCGCGGGCAGCCGGCAGCGCCTCGCCGCCGCCTTCGGCACGACCACCGACAAGCTGCTGGCGGAAGTGCTCGCACGCTTGCGCAAGAAAGCCGCCATCGAGCAGGTGTCGCGCACGGCGGCGCCGGTCCAGCAGGTGGTCCTGACCGGCGGCGACTGCGATTTCACGAAGCTGCCCGTCCACCTGCAGCACGGTCTCGACGGCGCCCCCTACATCTCCTCCTCGATCGACTTCACGGTCGACAGGACGACGGGCTGGACCAACGTCGGCGTGCGCCGCCTGATGCTGCGCGGCCGCCGCACCGCCGGCATCGACCTGATCGCACCGTCGGACCTGCGCGCGATCTACCTCGAGCACGCCGCGCGCGGGGAACCGCTGCCGATCGCCTTCGCCGTCGGCACGCACCCGATCGACCACGTCGCGGCGACGATGCGCTTGCCGACCGACGAACTCGAACTGCTGGCCTCCCTGCGCGGCGAGACGCTGGGCGTCGTCAAGTGCGTGACCAACGACCTGCTGGTACCGGCCGACGCGCAATTCATCCTCGAAGGCTACCTTGACCCGAACGGCCACGTCGAACCGGAAGGCCCGTACGGCGAGTTCCTGGGCTACTACGGCGGCGTCAAGCGCAACCCGCTCTTTCACCTGACCGCGATCACCCATCGCCGCGACGCCGTGTTCCAGACGTCCACGATCAGCGGCCGCGACATGGACACCACCGATACCGCCCAGCTGTGCGCCCTGCGCACCGAGGTGACCGTGTGGCGCGCGCTGGAAGTCGCCGTGCGCGAAGTGAAGGCGGTGTACGCCAGCGCCGCCAACGGCGGCATGTTCAACGTGCGCATCGCCATGCGGCAGCGCGTCCCGGGCGAGGCGCGCAACGCCATCGCCGCCGTGTTCGCATGCCTCGCCAACGTCAAGCACGTGTTCGTCGTGGATCCCGACATCGACGTCTTCTCGGACCGGCAAATGGACTGGGCGCTGGCCACGCGCTTCCAGGCCGACCGCGACCTGGTCGTGCAGGACCGCATGCGCGCGATGCCGCTCGACCCGTCGCTCGCCGGCACCCATCACACGGCGAAGGCCGGCTTCGACCTGACCCTGCCCTTCCTGCGCCCGGGCACGAGCCGCTCGATCGAGCACCGCGTGCCCGCTGCGCCGACCTTCGAGGGCGCGCGCTTCGATTCGCTCGACGCGGCGCTGCGGCACGGTCCCAAGCTGTTCGCGGAACTGATGGCTGCCGTCGGCAGCCGCGACGGCCGCGAGATCGTGCGCTGGCTCGAAGACACGGGCGCGACCCGCGCCATCGGCCGCGACGACGAGGGCCGCTACCACTACGCCTGACCGCCACCGCCCGCCTCGGCCGTCCGGCAAAAACCGGACGGCTTTTTTGCGTCCGCACGGGACGAAAAAAGCCCCATACGCTCGCGCGCACGGGGCTCAAGGCACTACCGGGGGAAGTTAGAACCGGATCGACAGCGCCGTCGCCGCCAGGTGACCGGCGAAGGCGCTGGCACTGGCCGGCGGCATGCCCGGCGCGGCGGCCAGGAACTGTTTCACGGCGCGCAGGGTGACCGCGCTGTTGCCCAGCATGGTGTCGGCCAGCGCGGCGGCGGCGGCATCCAGCCGGGCCGCGGGGACCACGTGCGACACCAGCCCGGCCGTACGCGCATCCGCGGCGTCCAGCGGCGCGCGGCCATATACCATGTGCGCCAGCGTCTTGACGGGCACGCGGTCCGCCAGCGCCGCCATCACCAGCGTCGGCGGAATGTCGCGCTCCATCTCGGGAATCTGGAACACGGCGTCGTCCGCGCACACCACCAGGTCGGCCACGCACGCCAGCGCGCAGCCCGCGCCCACGGCGCGCCCGCGCACGACGGCGATGACGGGCACCGGCACCGCCTTGATGGCGTCGTAGAGTTCGAGCGGCGGCAGCGCGACCTTCTGGCGCACCGTCTCGGCCGACGGCCTGGCGCCCAGCGTCGGGATCGGCGAATCGCGGCCGGTGCAGAAATCGGGGCCGGCCGCGCCGAGGCGGACGAGCTTGACATCGTCGTCGATGCCGCGCAGCGCGGCGACGATCGCCGCGCCCATCGGGGCGGTCAGCGCGTTGCCCTTGTCGGCGCGGTCGAGGAGGATGTCGAGGACGGCGCCGTCGCGCCGGATGTGGACGTGTTCACTCATGTGCAGGACTTTCTCGGTGGATGGCATTCCAGATGACCGCCGGCGTGGCGGGCATGTCCAGTTCCTCGGGGGCGTCCTCGCCGAGCGCGTCGGCCAGGGCGTTGAAGATGACTGCGGTGGCCGGCGTGATGCCGCTCTCCCCGCCCCCCTTCACGCGCAGCGGATTGCCGGCGGTCGGGTCCTCGGCGAATACGAGCGAGACCGGCGGCACGCGGCCGGCGCGCGGCACGCCGTAGTCCATGTACGAGCCGGACATCACCTGCCCGCTGTCGCGGTCGACGTAATACCCCTCCGACAGCGCCTGCCCGATACCCTGCGCCAGGCCGCCGTGCACCTGGCCCTCGACGATCAGCGGATTGATCGGCTGGCCCACGTCGTCCACGGACGCGTAGTGCAACAGTTCGACCTCGCCCGTATCCGGGTCGATCTCCAGTTCCATCACCGCGGCGCCGGTCGGATGCGCCGCCATGCGGCCGTTGAACTCGGCGTCGGACGCGAGCGGGGGCTTGCCCGCGCTTTCCAGCCTGGCCGCCAGTTCGAACAGGCCCAGGCGCGTGTCGCCGGCAATGAACGTCCCGTCCTCGAAGCGGACGGTTGCCACGTCGACGCCGAGCAGGTCCGCCAGCGCCGCCTTGCCCTGCGCCACGACATGGGCCGCGTTCTGCACGATCAGGGTGCCGCCCAGGCGCATGCTGCGGTCCGAGTGCGTACCGCCGCCGACGCTCACGAAAGCGGTGTCGCCCGTGCGCAGCCGCACGGATTCGGGCGGCACGCCCAGCTGCGCCGCCACGACCTGGGCGAACGTGGTCGCGTGGCCCTGGCCCTGCGTCTGCGTGCCGGACACCAGATCGACCACGCCCTCGGCGAGTACCCGCATCTCGATACGCTCGCGCGGCGCGCCGACGGGGGCCTCGACATAGTTGGCCAGGCCGATGCCGCGCAGCCTGCCGCGCGCGGCCGACGCGGCGCGGCGCGCCGCGAAGCCGTCCCAGTCGGCCAGTTCCAGCACGCGTTCCATGTTGCCGATGAAGTCGCCGCTGTCGTACGTCAGGCCCATCGCGCTGCGGTACGGCAACCGGCTGCGCGGCACCATGTTGCGGCGGCGGATCTCGACCCGGTCGATGCCGAGGCGGTGCGCGGCCAGGTCGAGCAGGCGCTCCATCATGTGGTGCGCTTCCGGCCGGCCGGCGCCGCGGTAGGGCGCCGTCGGCGCCGTGTTGCTGAGCGCCGCGCGGATGTGCACGGCCGCTACCGGCACGTGGTAGACGGTCGTCATGATGCGGGTGCCGTTCGACATCGGCACGTACGACACGGTGTGCGCGCCCACGTTGCCCAGCCACTCGTGGTCGGTGGCGAGGATGCGGCCCTCGGCGTCGAAGGCCATGGCGGCGCGCAGGACGGCGTCGCGGCCCTGGTAATCCGCCAGGAACGCCTCGCTGCGGTCGCTCGTCCACTTGACCGCGCGGCCGCAGCGGCGCGCCGCCCAGACCACCGCCAGCTGCTCGACGTTGACCGAGCTGCGCGGGCCGAAGCCGCCGCCGACGTCCGGACAGATCACGCGCACCTTGTCGGCCGGTGCGCGCAGCGCGCCCACGAGCGACATCTTCTGGCGCACCGCGCCCTGGCTGCCCGAGATCAGCGTGTAACTGCCCTCGGCGGGATCGTACACGCCGATCGCGGCGCGCGGCTCCATCTGGCAATTCACCACGCGGCTGTTATGGAAATCGCGGCGCACGACGAGGTGGGCATCGGCGAACAGCCGCTGCGCGGCCGCGCGGTCGCCCAGCTGCACCTCGAAGCACAGGTTGCCCGGCGCATCGTCGTACAGCTGCGGCGCGCCGGGGGCCAGTGCGTCGTCGGCGCGCACGACGGCGTCGAGCACGTCGTAGTCGACCATGATCATCTCGGCGGCGTCGCGTGCGCGGGCCGCCGTGTCGGCGACCACCATCGCCACGGCCTCGCCGACGTGGCGCACGTTGTCCACGGGGAGCGGCAGGTGCAGGCGGCTGTAGGCCGGCGCGTGCAGCGCATCCCGGAACGCCGGCGCCGTGGGGTCGATCGCGTCGAGCGGCATCGGCACGTGCTGCATGCCCTGGAAGCCGTCCGCGAGGTAGTCGGCGCCCGTCAGAACGGCGATCACGCCGGGTGCGGCCAGCGCGGCACCGATGTCGATGGAGACGATGCGCGCATGCGCGTGCGGCGAGCGCAGGAACGCGGCGTACGCCTGGCCCGGCACGTCGATGTCGTCCGTGTAGCGGCCGTTGCCCGTCACCAGGCGCCGGTCTTCCAGGCGCGGCAGGGGTTGGCCGATCATGCCGCCACCTCCGGATACAGCGCGCGCGCCGCGTGGCGCACCGCCTCGATGATGTTCACGTAGCCGGTGCAGCGGCAGATATTGCCTTCCAGCGCCGTGTGGATGGTCTCGTCGTCGAGCGCCGCCGGGCGCTCGCGCAGGAAGTACTCGATCGCCATGATCATGCCGGGCGTGCAGAAGCCGCACTGCAGGCCATGGCATTGCACGAAGGCCTGCTGGACGGCGCTCAACCGGCCGTCGCGCTCGAGATCCTCGACGGTGCGCACGCTGCCGCCGTCGGCCTGCGCCGCCAGTACCGTGCACGACTTGACGGCCGCGCCGTCGAGGTGGACGGTGCACGCGCCGCACTGGGTCGTGTCGCAGCCGACGTGGGTGCCGGTCAGGCCCGCTTCGCGCCGGAGGAATTCGACCAGCAGCGTGCGGTCCTCGACCTCGCGCCCGACCTGCCGGCCATTGACTTGTATGTTCACTTGTACCACTTGTCACCTGCCTGTTCGTGTTCGATGCCGCGTCAGCCGCGCTGCCACCATTTCTTCGGTGCCGCTTCGGCCCCCTCTTCCGGCGCGGCCGCTTCGACGGGGGGCGCCAATTGTTCGCCGAAGCGCTTGAAGAACTCGTCCGCCATGCGGTTGGCCACCGACGCGACGAGGCGCGAGCCCACCTGGGCCAGCTTGCCGCCCACTTCGGCCGTGGCCGCATAGGTCAGTTCGGTGCCGCCGTCGGGCGCGTCGGCCAGCGTGACGACGGCCTGCATCTTGCCGAAGCCGGCGATGCCGCCCTCGCCCCTGCCGGCGATACGGTAGCCCTCGTCGGGGCGGCGTTCGGACAGCGTCAGGCTGCCCTTGAAACGCGCCTTGACGGGACCCACCGCGGCCTGCACCACGGCTTCGTATTCGTCGTCGCTGCGCGCGCCGAACGATTCGCAGCCCGGCACGCAGGCCTGCAGCACCGCCGGGTCGTTGAGGGCTGCCCACACTTCGTGACGCGGCGCCGCGATCACCTGGGTTCCGTTGAATTCCATGCTTGTCTCCTTGTGGATGCCGGCGTCACGCGCCGGTCATGGCCGCGACCGCGCGGCGGGTGAATACCTCGACGAGGCTGGCGCGATAGCGCGCGGGAATGCGTTCGTCGTCGAGCATCCGGCCGGGATCCATCGCCACGCCGGCCAGCGCGTCCACCGCGCAGTCGCGCGCCAGCGCCTGCTCGGCCTCGTGCCAGCGGAACACCGACGGCGCCGCGCCCGTCACGGCGACCCGCACGCCGGCGTCGCCGTCGGCGACGAACACGCCCGCGAGCGCATAGCCCGACGCCGGATGGCGGTACTTGCGGTAGGCCGCGCGGCGCGGCAGCGGGAATTCGATCGCGACGACGAGTTCGCCCGGGCCCAGCGCGGTCTCGAACATGTCGACGAAAAACGCGTCGGCCGGGATGCGGCGCGCGCTGGTCACGACCGTCGCGCCCAGGCCCAGCACGGCGGCCGGGTAATCGGCGGCAGGGTCGTTGTTGGCCACCGACCCGCCCATGGTGCCGCGGTTGCGCACCTGCGGATCGGCGATCAGCCCGGCCAGGCCGGCCAGCGCGGGAATCGCGCCGCGCACGACGCCGCTCGCGGCCACTTCGGCGTGGCGGGTGGCCGCGCCGATGCGCAACAGGTTTCCCTCCAGCGTGATGCCGCGCAGTTCGTCGAGGCGGGTCAGGTCGACCAGGTAGGCCGGCGCGGCCAGCCGCTGTTTCAGGGTCGGCACGAGCGTCATGCCGCCGGACAGCGCCTTGGCATCGGGATGCTCGTCCAGGATGGCCAGCGCCTGCGCGAGCGTGGCCGGCCGGACATAGGAAAATGCGTACACGTTGTCTCTCTCAAGGCTGTTGCAAGAAATCGCCGACGGCGCGCGCCAGTGCCAGGGGCACCTCGAGCATCGGGTAATGGCCGCACCCGTCCAGCACCTCCAGCGCCGCGTTCGGGTACCAGGCGAGCCAGGTCCGCTCCATCAGCTCGCGCGTCAATGTCGGGTCGTGGGCGCCCGCCAGCACCATGACCGGCACCGGGTTGCCGCGCACGCGCTCGGAAAAGTCGACCGTGCCCCAGTCGCGCAGGTAGCCGGAAAACGCCTGCGGTGCCGTACACGCGGCCGAATCGAGCGCCTGGCGCCGCAGCCACACGGCGGGCAGCCGGCGGCCGGTCGAGAAATCGAGGATGAACTGGCGCTGCGCGACGTCGTGCGCGGCCTTGTCGAACATGGCGAGGCGCTGCGCGTCCATGCGCGATCCGCAGGCCGGCACCGCCGTGAGCGCGACCATGCGCTCGATCCGGCCCGGCGCCGCCGCCAGCAGCACGCGCTGGATCGCCACGCCGCCCATCGAATGGCCGACGAGCGAAAAGCGCCCCCACCCGAGCGCGGCGGCGAGTTCCAGCGCGTCCACGGCTGCTTCCTCGAAGGTATAGTTGCCGAGGGTGGCCCTGGCACGGCCGTAGCCGCGGTAGTCGAAGAACACCCAGGTGGCGGCATCCGGATCGAGCCCTTCGCAGAACGCGCGCCAGTCGCCGGAATGGCCGAAGGCGCCGCCGAACACCATTACCTTGCGCGGTCCGCGCCCGAATTCGTGGCCGAACTGCGCCAGCTGCGTCGTCGTCGGGGCGGTCATCGCGGCCTCCCCGCGGCGGCGACGGACAGCGCCGGCTCGATGCGGCCGCGGCATTCGCCAAACCCGATCGACACCGCACCCGGCCGTTGCGCACGGGCGCGCAGGACGATCTCGTCGCCATCCTCGAGCGCCGTACGGAACTCTTCCGGCCCCACCTTCAGCGGATCGGCGCCGGCATTGGTCAGCTCCGTGATGCAGGCGCGCGCGGCATCGTCGGCGCCGGAAATCGTGCCGCTGCCGATCAGGTCTCCCGGCCGCAGGTTGCAGCCGTTGCTCGCATGGTGGGCCAGCATCTGGCCGAAGGTCCAGTACAGGTTCTGCAGGTGCGTGCTCGTGATGCGCAGCGGTCCCTCGCCGGCCGCGCGCCGGGACGGCGTCGACAGCCAGGCTTCCAGCGCGATGTCGATGCCGCCTTCGGCCCGGTCGCCCGCGTCGGCCAGATGCGGCAGCGGAGCCGGGTCGCCGTCCGGGCGCGCCGGCGCCGGCAGGCGGAACGGTGCCAGCGCTTCCTGGGTCACGATCCACGGCGAGATCGACGAGATGAAACTCTTGCCGAGGAAGGGGCCGAGCACCTGCTCCCACCACTGGATGCTCTTGGCCGACCAGTCGTTCAGCAGGCAGTAGCCGAAGATGTGGTCGGCGGCCGCGCCGAGCGGGATCGGCTGGCCCAGCACGTTACCCTGGCCGACGAAGGCCGCGAGCTCCAGCTCGAAGTCGAGCATCGGCGCCGGGCCATATTCGACCGCGCCGTCCGGGTTGCGGTACTGGCCGAGCGGACGGCGCACGGGCGTCCCGCTGACGCGGATCGACGACGCGCGGCCGTGATAGGCGATCGGCAGCGACTTGAACGCCGGCGGCAGCGGGTCCTTCAGGCCCTTGTAGCGGCCGTGGCGTTCCGTATGGTGCAGCGACGTGAGGAAGTCGCTGTAGTCGCCGATCGCGCACGGCATCTGCATCGTGGCGCGCGCCATCGGCACCAGGATGTGTTCGCGCATGGCTTCGGCGCGGGCACGGCGCGCCCCGTCGCTGCGCAGCAGCTCGGACAGCGCGGCGCGCAGGGCCGATGCGTAATGCGGGCCGAGCGCCATCAGGCCGTTCAGGCGGCCGTCGGCGCAGGCACGCGCGGCCTTGGCGGCGTCGCCGTCGAGCAGGCCGGCGCCGAGCAGCGCATCGAGGTCGGCGATCTCGTCGCCGATCGCGACGCCGGCGCGCGTGCGGCGGGCGTCGGAGAACACGCCGAACGGCAGGTTCTGGATCGGGAACTCGGCGTCGGGCACGTTGGCGGACGCCACCCAGGCGCGGCGCGCGGGGTCGTGGGTCGGGTTCAGGTGCGCCATGTCAGTCCACCGCCCGGGCGGCGCGCGCCGCCTTTTCCGCGGTCCAGTCGTCGAGCTGGCCGCGCGCCTCGCTGCGGAACGCCGCGTGCTGCGCGGGCGTGCCGGTCGGCGTCGTGAACTCGAGGCGGAAGCCGTTCGGATCGAAGAAGTAGATCGACTTGACGAAGTGGTGGTCGACCGGCCCGATCACGTCCACGCCGGCGGCCTGCAGGCGCGCCTTCATGTCCTCCAGGCCGGCCAGGCTGTCCACGCGCAGCGCGATGTGGTTGACCCAGGCCGGGGTGTTGGCCGAGGGCTCGGCGCGGACGCCGTCGCCGAGGTCGAAGAAAGCGATGTTCGAACCGTCGCTCATCTCGAAGAACAGGTGAACGTACGGGCAGTACTCGCCGGTGCTGGGCACGCGGTCGAGGCGGATGACGTGCACCAGCGGCAGGCCGAGCAGGTCTTCGTAGAAGGCCCGGGTTTCCTCGGCGTCGCGGCAGCGCCAGGCGAAGTGATGCAGTCCGCGCACGGCGGGCGGCTTGGTCATGATGTCTCCTTGTACGGTTGGCTTACAGGGGAACGGCGTCGACGTCGTACTGGAACAGCCATTCGTAGCGTTCCTTGACGCGGTCCTCGCTCCATTCGGTGCCGACGTAGGCGGCGGCGCCCTCGGCATGGCCGAGCGCCGGGTTGTGGAAGCGCGCGGCGTTCGCCGCGGAGCCGCGCACGATGCGCGCGGTGCGCTCGTGGCGCGCGGCCTCGTAGCTGCGCAGCGCCTGGGGAACGTCACCGCGGTACTGGTCCAGCGCGCGCGCCAGGACATAGCCGTCCTCGAGGGCCATGCCCGCGCCCTGGGCCAGGAACGGCAGCGTGGGATGGCAGGCGTCGCCCAGCAGTGTCACGCTGCCCTGCGACCATTGCGGCATCGGATCGCGCACCATCAGGGCCCATTTGTACGGCACGTCGATGGCGCGGATCATCGCCTGCACATCCTCGTGCCAGCCGGCGAAGTCGCGCAGGCACTCCTCGTGCGTACCGCGCTCGGACCAGGACTCGACTTCCCAGCCGCCGCCCTCGACGGCGCCGACGAAGTTCACGAGCTCGCCGCCGCGCAGCGGGTACTGGATCACGTGCGCGCCCGGCCCCACCCAGTTGCTGCCGTACGGTTCGCGCATGTGCGCCGGCAGGTCGGAGGCGCGGATCACGCCGCGCCATGCCATGATGCCGGAGAAGCGCGGCGCGTCCGGTCCGAACAGCGCTTCGCGGGTCCGCGAGTGAACGCCGTCCGCGCCGATCACGAGGTCCGCGACCACGGTCGTGCCGTCGGCCGCATGCACCGTCACGCGGCCATCGTCGTGCTGGCGGTGGCCGTCGACCTTGACGCCGAGCCGGATCGCGTCCGGGCTGCGCCGGCGCACGCCGTCGGCCAGCACGGCGTGCAGGTCGGCGCGGTGCAGCGTGAAGTAAGGATAGCCATAGCGCTCGCGCGACACGGCGCCGAGGTCGAACAGCGGCCAGGCCTGGCCGGTGTTCCACAGGCGCACGCGCTTTCCGGCCGGCTCGGAGGCGATGCGTTCCAGTGCCGGCCCGAGACCGAGCCGGTACAGCACGCCGGTGGCGTTCGCGCTGAGCTGGACGCCCGCGCCGATCTCCTTGAGTTGCGCGGCCTGTTCGAGAACGGTGACGTGGAAGCCCCGGTCGAGCAAGGCATTGGCGGCGGTCAGGCCGCCGAGGCCCGCCCCGATGATGACGATGTTCATGTGCTGTCTCGCTGAGTTCTTGTGCGACCCAATATAAAGAAAGGGCCTGGCGAGCGGAAGCAAAAAGAATTTATCGTTTAATCGGGAAAATCGAACAATATAAACAGTATGTATCGAAGCGTCAGGATGCCGGGGTGGCGCGCTTGCGGCTCTTCTTCAGCACGGGATTGCCGCCGCTGAATTCTTGCGCGACCTGCTCGAACACGGCCGAGAGCTGGGACAGCGTCTCGTTGCTGGCGCGGCCGGCGCGCGTGATGCAGTAGAACGGCAGCTCGATGGCTGGACGGATCGGATGCAGGCGTACACGGTAGCGCTGGCACGCCGCCGCCGAGATCGACGGCACCACGGCCACGCCGAATCCCGCCTCCGCCATCGCGATCGCCGTCTCGAGGTGGCCGACGAACGTGCGTTTGCCGGTGGTGACGGCGGCCGCGCCGAGGCTTTCTTCGACCATGCGCTGGATCGGCGTGTCGCCGAGGAAGCAGATCAGCGGGACGCCCTGCAGCGCGCGCCAGGTTTCCTGCTCGGCGCTGAAGTCCGGCCAGTCGGTCTCCTGCAACCCGGTGGCGAGCATCAGCTGGGTGGGGAAGATCTGCAGCCGCTCGACGCCGGATTCCTTGCGGAAGAACGGGCCGAAGGCGGCGTCCAGCGCACCGTCTTCGACCATGCGCAACAGCTCGGACGGCGTGCTGTCGACGATTTCCACGCGCACCAGCGGGCACAGGGTGGCGAAGCGGCCGAGCACCGCCGGCATCAGGCTCACGGCGATGTGCGGCATCACGCCCACGCGCAGCAGGCGCTGTTCTTCGCGCCCGATCTTGCGCAGTTCGAGCGCCGCGTTCTCGATGGTCTCGACGATATGCGCCGCAGTGGGCAGGAACATGCGCCCCGCCTCGGTCAGGGCGACCGAGCGCGTCGTGCGGTCGAGCAGGCGGCACTGCAGCTGGGTTTCGAGTTCGCGGATGATGGCGGACAGCGCAGCCTGCGACAGGTGCAGGCGTTGCGCGGTCTTGGTGAAGCTGGCGGCCTGCGCAACGCCGAGGAATACCTTGAGCTGCCTGAGGGAGAGGTTCATGACGCATACCGCCGGCCGCTGCCGGCAACGGATTCCGAAGCCCCCATTCTAGCAGCGCGGATCAGGTCTGGATCGACGCGGCCAGCCACGGGTAGCGGGCCAGCCGCTCGCGCTCGAACGCGGCGATGCGCTCGCGCCGGCGCAGGGTCAGGCCAATCTCGTCCAGGCCGCCCAGCAGGGCGTGACGCGCCGCGGGTGCGATGTCGAACGATGCCGCGAAACCGCCCGGCCCGGTCACGCGCTGGTGCTCGAGGTCGACGCGCAGGCGGCAGCCGCCCTCGCTTTCCGCCGCCGCGAACAATATGTCCAGCGCCGCGTCGCCCAGCTCGACCGGCAGCACCCCGTTCTTCGTGCAGTTCTGGCGGAAAATGTCGGCGAAGCCCACCGCGACGAGCACGCGAAAGCCGTACTGCAGCAGCGCCCAGGGCGCGTGTTCGCGCGAGCTGCCGCAGCCGAAATTGCGCCCGGCCAGCAGGATCGTCGCAGCGCGGTAGCGCGGCTGGTTCAGCACGAAATCCGGGTTCGGCCGGCGCATGGCCGGATCCTGGCCCGGTTCGCCCGGATCGAGGTAGCGCCAGCTGTCGAACAAATTGGGGCCGAAGCCCGTCCGCGCGACCGACTTCATGAACTGCTTGGGCAGGATCGCGTCGGTGTCGACGTTGTCGCGTCGCAGCGGCGCCGCCAACCCGTCGACGACGGTGAACGGTTCCATCACCGTCCTCCCCGCGCGAAGGCGCGCACGTCGACGAAGCGGCCGGCCAGCGCGGCCGCCGCCGCCATCGCCGGGCTGACGAGATGGCTGCGTCCCCCGGCGCCCTGGCGCCCTTCGAAATTGCGGTTCGACGTCGACGCGCAGCGTTCGCCCGGGGCGAGACGGTCGTCGTTCATCGCCAGGCACATCGAGCATCCCGGCTCGCGCCACTCGAAGCCGGCCGCCGTGAAGACGCGGTCCAGGCCCTCGCGTTGGGCCTGCTCGCGCACGAGTCCCGAACCCGGCACGACGAGCGCCTGGCGCACGTTCGGCGCGATGCGGCCACCCGCGGCCGCGAGCACGGCGGCGGCCGCGCGCAGGTCCTCGATGCGGCCGTTGGTGCAGGAGCCGATGAAGACCCTGTCGATCGGGATATCGGCGATGCGGGTGCCCGGCACGAGAGCCATGTAGTCGAGTGCCGCTTCCATCGCGCGGCGCCGCCCGGCGTCGCCCTCGTCGTCCGGGTCGGGCACGGCGGCGCCCACCGGCGCCACCATGTCGGGCGACGTGCCCCAGGTGACCTGCGGCGCCACCGCGGCGGCGTCGAACGCGAGCATGCGGTCGAAGCGCGCGCCGGGATCGGACACGAGGCCGCGCCAGACCTTCACCGCCGCGTCCCACTGCACACCGGCGGGTGCGTACGGCCGCCCGCGCAGGTAGTCGAGCGTCGTGTCGTCCACGCCGACCAGCGCCGCGCGTGCCCCCGCCTCGATCGCCATGTTACACAGCGTCATGCGGCCTTCCATCGACAGCGCGCGCACGGCAGCGCCGGTAAATTCGAGCGCGTGCCCGGTGGCGCCCGCGGTGCCGATGCGGCCGATCAGGTACAACGCGAGGTCTTTCGGGCTGCAGCCGGGTGCCAGGCCGCCGTCGATCCGCACGAGCATGGTGCGGCTCTTGCGGGTGGCCAGCGTCTGCGTCGCCAGCACGTGCTCGACCTCGGACGTGCCGATGCCGAACGCGAGCGCGGCCAGCGCGCCGTGCGTGCTCGTATGGGAATCGCCGCACACGACGACCATCCCCGGCAGGGTCAACCCCTGCTCCGGCGCGACCACGTGCACGATGCCCTGGCGCCGGTCCAGCATGCGGAATTGCGGGATCCCGTTGTCGTCGCAATTGCGCGCCAGCGTCTCCACCTGCAGCCGCGAGAGCGGATCGGCGATGCCGCCGGCACGGCCCGCGGTCGGCACGTTGTGGTCGCACACGCCGAACGTGGCGCCGGGGCGCCATACCGGGCGTGCCCCCGCGGCCAGGCCCGCGAACGCCTGTGGACTGGTGACTTCGTACACGAGGTGGCGGTCGACGTACAGCAGCGCGCCGCCGTCCTCGTCCAGGTCCACGAGGTGCTCGTCCCAGAGCTTGTCGTACAGGGTGCGCATCAGGGTGCGATTTCCTCGAGTGATTTCTGGCGTGTCTCCGTCATGCCGAGGGCCGCCAGCAGACCGAGCACGCAGACCCCGGCAAACATCAGGAACACGGGAGCGACGCCCTTGGTACCGAGCACCACGCCGACGATCGCAGGGCCGGCCGCCGAGGCGGCGCGGAACCAGGACGTCGCCAGCGCCGTGCCGACGGCGCGCATCCGGGTCGGATAAATCTCCGGCGTGTAAAGGAACAGCAGGATGGTCGTCGTGCCGATCACGGCGTATGCGGTCGACCCCAGCAGCATCACGCCGTACGCCGACGGCGCGCCGGTAAAGTACAGTGCGGCGAGCAGCACGCCGGCGATCGAGAACGACGACATCACCCAGCGGCGGCGGCCCACGCGGTCGACGAGGAACGCGCACGCGAGGACGAAGATCACGCTGAGCACGTTCGACATCGACGCGAGGCGCAGCGCCTGGCCGAGCGGCAGGTGGTACACGGTCTTGTACAGGCTGGGCATCCAGTTGTTCAGGCCGTTTGCCACGAAGTAGGCGGTGCCCCACAGCGCCCACACGACGAACGTGCGCTTGCGGTAGAACGCGGAAAACAGTTCGCGCACGCCGGCCTTCCTGGCTGCCTGCGCGGGCACCCGCGGACGTGCCTTGACCTCGATGCGCTTGTCCGTGCTCGCCTCGATACGCTCGATGATGCGCTCGGCCTCGTCGAAACGGCCCTTGCCGATCAGCCAGCGCGGCGACTCGGGCAGGAACCAGATGAAGCCGACGATCAGCAGGCCGGGAATCCCGCCCACGAGGAACATCGACTGCCAGCCGACGTGGGGCACGAGCAGCGAGCCCGCCTGGGCGGCGGCCAGCAGGCCCAGCGGGAAGATCAGTTCGTACAGCAGGAAGAAGCGGCCGCGGTTGTGCGCCACCGACAACTCGTTGATGTAGACGGCCGCGACCGGATTGCCGCCGCCCACGCCGATACCCTGGATGAAGCGGCACACCATCAGTCCGTTGAAGTTGCCCGTCGCGGCGCACGCCAGGCTCATCACCGACATCAGGAGAATCGTCCAGAACTCGCTCTTGACCCTGCCGATGCGCTCGGCCAGCCAGCCGAAGAAGATGGCGCCGACCAGTTGGCCGATGTAGCCGGTGGCGATCAGCAAGCCGATTTGGCCGGGCGCCAAATGCCACATGCCGATCAACACCGGCAGCACGTAGGCCAGCGACAGCGCGTCAAAGGCGTCGAAGAACGTGGCGCTGCCCATGACGACACGGGCCCGGACGTGCCAGCGCGAGATCGGCACGCTTTCCATGCGGGCGATGAGGGCGGCGCCCCCGCCGTCCTGGTCGGCCGCTGCCGGGCTGGACGAAACCTTGACGTCGGTAATGCTGGATAACATGTGGCACCTTCTGTGATGAATACGAATCGGATCAGAACTGCACTTGTACGCCGGCGCGCGTCAGGGTCTGGGTGCGTCCGCTGGACGGCGTGTAGCCGAAGGCCGTCGCCCGGGCGCCGGGACCGGACGCGTGGACGTAAGCCGCGCCACAGTAGATCTGGACGGTCGGGCTCAGATACTGGCTCAGGAATGCGTTGTACTGGTTATACGTGATGGCTTCGAACGTGGAATGCGCCGTCGACAAGCCGAGGATGCGCGTCTTGCGTCCGCCGCTCAGGTCCGTGTTCACGCCAGCCTGCAGGTTACGCTGGATCACTTCGCCGCGCGCATTCTCGAGCTGGACCTGGGTAATGGTCGCGTGCGGGACGAAGATGCCGACCTGGTAACTGGCGCCCAGCACGCCGGTGCTGAAGCGGTCGGCATTGAACTGCGCGCCCGCCAGGCTCTGGCCGAGTACGTTCGTGACGCCGAAGATCGATTTCAGGTCGGCCGTCCGGTTGTGGAACATCGAGTACGAGCCGGCCAGCTTCAGGGCTGCGTTGTTGTAGCGGAAGCCGACCGAGTACGTACGCGACCGCGAGAAATTGGACGGATCCTCGCCGAAGCCGTTCATCACACCCACCTGCAGGCCCGCCATCACGGGCGTCTCGTAGCGGATGGCATTGTCCATGCCGAAGATGTTGGCCAGATTGTCGAGGTTGCCGGGCGAGTACGACCACGAGATGCCGGGCACACTGTTGTTCAGCACGCCCACGTAGTCGTAGGCGAAGTCGGGCATGTGGCCGAGGGTCAGCGTGCCGAAGCGCGTGCTGGACAGCCCGACCTGGGCGTAGCGGTTGAAGAACTTGTTCGGATTGGCCTGGTTGCCCAAGTCGGAATTGAAGCCAGTCTCGAGCTTGAAGAAAGCGTTCAGCCCGCCGCCCAGGTCTTCGGTGCCGCGAAAGCCGAAGCGGTCGGGCGAGCGCTTGCCCGCGTTGACGGCTTTCAGCGATTGGCCGCCGGCGTTGTTCACGTAATCCAGGCCTTCATCGACGCTGCCGTAGAGCTGGACATTGGTTTGAGCAAGCGCGGCGCCACAACTCAGGACACCCGCTACCAGTGCAAGGACGTTCGGTTTGATAATTTGTCTCCGGTATTTATAAACAACTGCGCACAATTTCATTGATTGTCGCGTTGGCCCGCCCACGCATTTCGTGTCGCTGCGCTCGTTGCAAGCGGGTCGTCGCCACGATTTCCCTCATGTGACGCCGAATCAATATAGGGCAAAAGTCAAGCAAGAATAAGCAAAAAGATTCTATTGATAAATCGAATAATTTTGACAATCGCTCCTATCAAATCAAAGACCTACCCTTTGGACTTATCCGAAAACCCGCATAATCACAATCTTTGTCTGCATCCCGTGCGCCACAGTTTTCACAAAATTTATACGAGGCATTTGCGTTTTCACCGCTCGCTGCGGCATCATTCATATTTCAAACAAGAAATTTTTCGTTGGATCGCGAAACAAGTTTTTTCTATTAATTGATAGATTTTTTCGATAAGTCGAGGTGGGGAAATGACGGGATGGTTGGCCAAGATGAATATTGCCGGACGGCTTGCCGTGGGCTTCGGGCTGGTGTTGGGCCTGGGCGTACTGACCACGGGCTTCAGCATTTGGCGCATGCACGACATCGCCCTGGCGGCGCAGGCGATGGCCGCGCCGCTGGCGAAGGAGCGCCTCATCGCCGAATGGAATATGCAAGTCTTCGGCGCGATCCGCCGCACCGGGGCCATCGTCAAGAGTAACGATCCCGGCGTCGCCGCATATTTCAAAGGTGAGATGGACGAGGCCATCAAGCGCTCGGCGGATCTCGCACGCCAGATCGAACCGCTGCTGACCACGCCCGACGAAACCGCCCTGCTGCGCCGCATCGACGCCCAGCGGCAGCGCTACCGCGCCATCACGGCCGCGGCGATGAAAGCCAAGGCCGCCGGCGACACCGCGCTGGCCGAGCGCCTCCTCAACGAATCCTTCGTGCCGACGGCGCGAGGCTACCAGGACTTGCTGGAGGCGCTGCTGGCCCTGCAGCATCGCCAAATGGATGCGCAAAACCATGACATCCTCGCCATCGAGGCCCGCAGCGCTCGCCTGTCCATGGCCCTGACGGCGGCTGGCGTGCTGGCGGGTGCCGCCTGCGCGTGGCTGCTGGCCGCCGGCATCGTGCGCCCGCTGCGCGCGGCCGTGGGAATCGCCCGTACGGTGGCGGCCGGCGACCTGACCCAGGCCATCGCCGTGCACGGCCGGGACGAGACCGCGGCCTTGCTGCGCGCGCTGCGCGACATGAACGACAGCCTGGCCGCGATCGTCGGCCGCGTACGCGACGGCACCGAGACGATCGCGACCGCATCCAGGGAAATCTCCGCCGGCAACCTCGACCTGTCGAGCCGCACCGAACAGCAGGCCAGCGCCCTGGAGGAAACGGCGGCGTCGATGGAAGAGCTGACCTCGACCGTGCAGCGCAATGCCGGCCACGCGCAGGAAGCGAACCAGCTGTCACATGCCGCGTCGAAGGTGGCGGGCGAAGGCGGCGCCGTGGTCGGCCAGGTGATCGCGACCATGGCGGACATCGATGCGTCGGCGCGCAAGATCGCCGAGATCACAGCGGTCATCGACGGCATTGCCTTCCAGACGAATATCCTTGCCCTGAACGCCGCCGTCGAAGCGGCGCGTGCCGGCGAGCAAGGGCGCGGCTTTGCCGTGGTGGCGGGCGAGGTGCGCAACCTGGCCCAGCGTGCCGCGGCCGCCGCCAGGGAAATCAAGGACCTGATCGGGACATCGACAGCTCAGGTCGAAACCGGCACGCGGCTGGTCGGCCAGGCTGGCGCGACGATGGACCAGGTGGTCGCCAGCATCGGCCGCGTCAACGCCATCGTGAACGACATCGCCGCCGCGAGCCGGGAGCAAAGCAGCGGCATCGGGCAGGTCAGCCAGGCGGTGACGCAGCTGGACGCGGTCACGCAGCAGAACGCTGCCCTGGTCGAGCAGTCGGCCGCGGCGGCGGCGGCGATGCAGGAACAGGCGGCGCGGCTGGCGCAGGCGGTCCAGGTATTCCGGATCGGCGCGCCAATCGCCGCGCCATCGGGCACCGTCCGCCGCATTGCCTGAAGCCGAATGCCGACCTGACTGTTCGAAACAGGCTCCGCTACGCCAGCTTCGCCTTGAAGAACGCCATCGTCCGGCCCCACGCCAGTGTCGCGGCCGCTTCGTCGTAGCGCGGCGTCGTGTCGTTATTAAAACCGTGCTCCACGCCCGGGTAGACGACGTGTTGATAGTCGACGCGGTTCGTCTTCAGCGCGGCCTCGTACGCGGGCCAGCCGGCCAGGATGCGCTCGTCCTTGCCGGCGTCGTGGATCAGCAGGGGCGCGCGGATGCGGGCGACGTCGGCCGCGGGCGGCTGCATGCCGTAGAACGGCACGGCGGCGGCCAGGTCCGGCAGCTGCGTCGCGAGGTAGTTGGCGATGCCGCCGCCATAGCAGAAGCCCACCACGCCCACCTTGCCCGTACCCTGAGGCAGCGCGGCCAGCGCATGAAAGGCGGCGATGAAGTCCGCGCGCGTCTTGGCCTGGTCGAGCTTGGGGAAGAGTTCGCGGGCCTTGTCCTCGTCGCCCGGATAGCCGCCCAGCGGGTACAGCGCGTCCGGGGCGAAGGCGACATAGCCGTCGAGCGCGACGCGGCGGGTAACGTCCTCGATGTGCGGATTCAGGCCGCGGTTTTCGTGCACGACGAGGATCGTCGGCAGCTTTCCTTTCGCGTGCGCCGGCTCGGCCAGGTAGCCGTGCACCTTGCCATAGCCCTGCGGCGACGGGAAGTCGACGTACCGCGTCTTCAGGCGCGCGTCCGCGGGCGCGACGAGCGGCGCGGCGAACGACGGCGACAACTGCGCCAGCAACGCGGCCGCTGTCGTGCCGCCGGCGGCATAGCGGCTGGCACGCGACAGGAAATCGCGGCGCGACACGCGGCCGTGCACATAGCCATCGAACAGTTTCAGTACCTCGGGGTCGAAATCCGCTGCGGTCAAACGTGTCATGTCCAGCCTCCTGTCGGGTCCAAGAGCGCCAGCATACTTCAGATCCGGATGACGATGCGCCGCTTGAACAGCTGCCATAGCCCCGCCCCCAGCACGAGCAGCAACAACGCCGAATACGCGGCCGAGGCCACCCGCGCTTCGGGAATCGCCTGCGCCAGCCACGCGGCCAGCAGGTCGTGCAAGCTGCCCGCCCCGAGCGGCAGCTGCATCGCCGTATCGATCAGCGTGATGCCGACGAAGGCCAGCGTCGCATTGGTGCCGAAGGCGAGCACCGGCCGGGTCCACGCGGGCGCCTCCTGGCCGGGCGGCACGACGCGCATCAGCACGAGCAGCGACAGCAGCGTGAACCCGCCGGACGCCAGCGCAAAGCTGGGCGTCCACAGTTTTTTCACCATGGGCACGAGCGGATCGAGCAGGAAGCCGGCCAGCAGGCAGGCCACGCCGGCGATGGCGAGGGCCGTCAGCGTGGCGCGCTTGTGCGACCGCATCAACAGCAGCGATGCCGCCACGCCGAACAGCACGTTGACGAGCGCGCCCAGGGTGGAGACGAGACCTTCCGGATCGAAGGTGACGACGGCGCCGGTCGTCCCCCACGGCCACAGGTGCGGGACGCCGAACACGGCGCGGTCCACGACGGCCGGCAGCGCGTGCATCGAGTCGAAACACGCGCGCCCGCAGCCGGGCGCATCCCACGCGAGCAGCAGCGCGGCATAGCCGGCCAGCAGCGCCACGCTGGCCGCCACCGGCACCGAGACGCGCAGGCCGTCGCGCCGCAACGCCAGCACGCAGCCCGTGCCCACGATCGCATAGCACAGTCCGATGCGCTGCAGGATGCCCGGCAGGCGGACGTGGGCGAAGTCGAAGCCCGGCAGCAGGTTCAGCACGACGCCGAGCGCGACGAGCACGGCCGAGCGGCGCAGCACGTGGCCGACGAGAGCCGTCCTGCCCTGCCCCGCGCGCCGCGCGAGCGCATACGGCAGCGCGGCGCCCGCGCAGAACAGGAAGGCGGGAAAGATCATGTCGGCGATGGCGAAGCCGCGCCAGTCGGCATGCGTCAGGAACGTGAAGCGCCGGTCCCAGCCGCCCGCGTACGCGACCATGATCATGCCCATCACGGCCAGGCCGCGCAGCAGGTCGATGGCAATCACACGCGGCGTGGAAAGTGCCGGCTTTTCCATCCTGTTCCCCATGTATGAAATCGATTTCAAATATGCGCCGGCGGACGCGCATCGTCAAGTCATGATGCATAACGCACATCATTGTCCAGAAGGAAATAGAATGGAAGACCACCGCAACCCACCAGGAGATCTCATGCAACTCATCGGCATGCTCGATTCACCGTTCGTCCGCCGCGTCGCCATCTCGTTCGATCTGCAGGACATTCCGTTCGAACACAAGGCGCTGTCCGTGTTCCGCAACTTCGACGAATTCTCCGCCATCAATCCGACAGTCAAGGCGCCGACGCTCGTGCTGGACGACGGTTCCTTCCTGATCGATTCCACGCTGATGCTCGAATACGGCGACGCGCTGGCGGGCAACTCCCTGCTGCCCACCGCCCCGGCCGCGCGGGCCAGGGCGCTGCGTGCCATCGGCCCGGCGCTGGCGGCGTGCGAAAAGACGGCGCAGATCGTCTACGAGTATTCGCTGCGTCCGCAGGAAAAACAGCACCAGCCGTGGCTCGACCGCGTGCAGCAGCAATTGTTCGCCGCGCTCAGGCTGCTGGAAGCGGAGACGGACGCGTTCGACATCGCCGCACTCGACCAGGCCGCGGTCACGGCCGCCGTCACGTGGTCGTTCGTCCAGTTGAACGTGGCGCAGATCGTGAAGCCCGATGACTTCCCGCGCCTGGCCGCCTGGACCGCGCGCGCGGAAGCACTGCCGGTGTTCCAGCGCTACCCGCTCGTGTGAGCGCCACCGAGCGGCAAGCGCGCCGGCCTCGACTGGCGATTTTGCTATGATTGGTTTCACACCAACAACCGGACGCTCCATGAAACTGCCGTCCCTGGCCGCCCTCGCGGCGGCCGTGTCGATGCCGATCCTGGCCGGCTGCGCCGCCCCTCCGCCGCAAGACGCCGTGTACCCGCTCCGGCCCGAGCAAAGCGTCGTCCTCGCGCGCGGCACCGTGCTCACGTACGACAGTTACAGCGACAGCCGCTGTCCCGCGAACACGCGCTGCGTCTGGGCCGGCCGGCTGATCTTCCGCTTCCTCATCGACGGCCCGAACGGCGCCGAAGAATTCACGCTCGGTCCCGACCAGCCGACGGCCACGCCCGCGTCGCTGCACGGGGCCCGCATCACCCTCGACACGTCCGCGATCCCGCCCGCGCGCGCGGCCGGCACGCTGCGCCCCAGCGACATCATTCCCGTCACGCTCAAGATCTCCGCCAAATGACCACGTCGACCACTTCCGCCAAAACCCTCGCCTGCGGCCTGATCCTCTCCATCGTCCTGGCACCGCCGCTCGCGCTGGCCAAGACCCCGGTCGCGACGGGCACCGGCGGCGCCGTCGCCACGATCAGCGAAAAGGCGTCGGCCTCCGCGCTCGCGATCCTCAACAAGGGCGGCAACGCCATCGACGCGGCCGTCGCGGCGGCGGCCACGCTGGGCGTCACCGATCCGTTCAGCTGCGGCATCGGCGGCGGCGGCTTCATGGTCGTGTACCTTGCGAAAGACAAGCGCGTCGTCACCATCGACCACCGCGAGACGGCGCCCGCGTCGTTCAGCCCATCCGTCTTCCAGGAAAACGGCAAGGCGATCGATTTCGACACGGCCGTCGCCAGCGGCGCATCGGTCGGCGTGCCGGGCACCGTGCGCGGCTGGCACGAGGCGCTGGAGCGCTACGGCACGATGTCGTTCAAGCAGGTGCTGGCGCCCGCGATCCAGGTCGCGACGAAAGGCTTCCCCGTCAGCGACACCATGCACGGCCTGATCGTCGAGAACGAGAAAAAATTCGGCATGTTCGAGACGACGAGCAAGCTGTATCTCAAGAACGGCAAGGCCCTGCCGGCCGGCACCGTCGTGAAAAATCCGGACCTCGCCAAGGCCTACCGCGAGCTGGCGGCGAAAGGCTACAAGGTGTTCTACGAAGGCCCGCTGGCGCAGGCCGTCGTCGCGGCCGTCAACCGCCCGCCCGTCACGGCCGGCGTCCAGGTCCGCCCCGGCACGATGAGCCTCGCGGACATGGCCAATTACGAGGCGCGCATCCGCCAGCCGATCCGCTCCACCTACCGCGGCTACGACATCTACGGCATGCCGCCGCCCAGCAGCGGCGGCGTGACGGTCGCCGAAGCGCTCAACATCCTGGAAGGCTTCGACCTGAAGGCGATGCCGCGCGCGAACGTCGAACACCTGTACCTGGAAGCAAGCCGCCTCGCCTTCGCCGACCGCAACGCCTTCCTCGGCGACCCGGAATACGTCGACGCGCCCATCGAAGGCGTGCTGTCGAAGCAGTTCGCCGCGCAGCGCCGTTCGCTGATCCGGCCGGACCGCGCGGCCGGCGTCGTCCCCGCCGGCGACGCCTTCCTGTACGAGAACGACCAGAGCTTTCCGCTGCGCCCGCAGCAGAACCTGATCATGAAAGAAGGCACGCACACGACGCACCTGACGGTGTCGGACAAATGGGGCAACGTCGTGGCCTACACGTTCACGATCGAGTCGTGGGGCGGCAGCGGCATCGTCGTGCCGGGCTACGGCTTCCTGCTGAATAACGAGATGACCGACTTCGATTTCACCGGTCCGGCGCCGAACGTCCCCGAAGCGGGCAAGCGCCCGCGCAGCAGCATGGCGCCGACGCTCGCCTTCAAGGACGGCAAGCCCGCCTTCACCATCGGCAGCCCGGGCGGCGCGACGATCATCACGACGGTGCTGCAGACGATCGTCAACTACATCGACCTCGGCATGACGATGGACCAGGCCATCGACGCGCCGCGGCTATCGCAGCGCAACGCGAAAGAGACCTCGGTCGAACCGGGTTTTGCCGGCACCCCGCAGGCCCAGGCGCTGGAACAGTTCGGCCACAAGTGGGAAGCGAAGCCCGAGGAGATCGGCGCCGCGAACGCGATCGTGTTCAATCCCGACGGCACGGTGACGGCGGTCAGCGAAGGCCACCGCCACGGCATCGGCACGGCGCTCGTGCAGAAGCGCGCGCACTGAATCCACACCTTGATCAACCCAGCCGGCCGGCGGGAAAGGCCGGCGGCGCGGCGAGCATGCGGCGCCAGTCGAGCCGCAATTGCACGAGGCAGACGGCCAGCGAGATTTCGATCAGCCACGGCCACGCCGTCGTGCCGGTCAGCTTGCCGAGGGCCACGGCCGCGAGCGCCTGCACGAGCGCATACGCGCCGGCGCGCAGGCCCAGCGCCAGGTTCCAGCCGCCGCGGACGCTCGCGTAATCGCCCAGCAGCCCCATCATCGCCACCTGGCCGGCCAGGCTGCACAGGCCGAGCTGGCGCAGCAGCCCATCCGGTCCCGTGCCCAGGACGAACGACGCGCCCGTCAAGGCTGCCGTCAACAACACCCACACCGAGAGCGCCTGACGCAGCAGCCGCGTGGCGAGGCGGCGGTTCAGCAGCGCGGCGTTGCCGGCCAGCGGCGTCAGGCGCAGCAACGCCTGCTCGCCCTGCGTGCGGCGCAGCTGCTGGCCATACTGGGCCGTGCTGAATGCGACGACGAGCGCCATCATGCCCGGCCCCGCGTCCAGTAACACGCCGGCGAACGATTGCGCCGCCGCGCCGCGCGGCACGGCCAGCACGATGTGCACGATGACGCTGACGACCACGACCACGACGATGGCGCCGCCCCAGGAAGTCCAGTGCGCCATCGGTCCCAGCGCATGCATCAGCATCGTGCCCGGATCGGCGCGCCGGCGCTCGCAACGCAGCGCGACGCGGTACAACGACAAGTTGCCTTGCCACACCATACCGTCGGGCATGGGCTGTTGTTGTTCCTTGCGGAAGGCGAAGTGGTTCAGGCGCCTGATCTGGTCGCCGCGCCGCGCCAGGAAGGCGTCGCCGCCGGCCGGATACATCCAGCGCAGGCCCCACACCGCGGCGGGCAGGACCAGGATGCTCATGACCCAGAAGGCGGCATTGCCCGTCATCCGTTCGACCCACGCGGGCGGCAGCATGAAGTGCACCAGCCACGGTCCGTTGCCGCCCAACACGAGCAGGACCACGACGTACTTGTTCCCCGCCATCATCAACGCCATGCACAGCGTGCCGAGCGCGACGATCGGCAGCACGGCCCAGTTGCCGAGGCCGTACGCGATGCCGAGCGTGGCGATGCACAAGTACGCGGCCGTCATCTGCACGAGGCGGCGGCGCTGGCGCGGCAGCAGCCATGCGTTCATTGGCGAATTCAGGCGGATGGAACCGGGCACGAAGAGGAAAGTCCAGATGAACGCCAGCGCCATGAAGACGACGGCGATGGCAAAGCGCAGCGCCTGCAAGGGAGACAGGTTGCCCAGCACGGCCACGATGATGCCGCATGAGGCGATAGCGCCGGCCACCAGGTAAACGCCGCGCAGCGAGCCCGGTTCGCGCTGCGCCGCGGCCGCGCGCCAGATCGTCCGAAAATCCTGCAGCGCGGCGTTCATTGCGTCACCTCGATGAACAGGTCTTCCAGCGTCAACGGTTCCACGCGCACGCCCGGCTCGCGTGCGAGGCGCGCGACGTCGTCGCCCGGCGCCTGCACGATCACGCTCGTCATGGCCCCCTCCTGGCGCCGCCGCACCTCGCCCGCCAGCGGCGCGCCGGGCAGCGTGGCGGCGGGCACGACGACGCGGCGCGCGCCTTCCAGCAGCGCGTCCGTCTGGCCCTGCAGCGCGATGCGGCCATCTTTCAAGAACGCGAGGTCGAACGCGACGCGCTCCAGGTCGGACAGGATGTGCGTGGAGAACACGACGGTCGTCCCACGCTCGATCACCTGGTCGACGAGCTCGCGCAGGAAGGCGCGCCGGCCGACCGGATCGAGCGCGGACACGGGTTCGTCGAGGATCAGCAGTTCCGGCTCGTGCGCCAGCGCGCGGATGATGGCCAGTTTCTGCTGCTCGCCGCCGGACAGGCGCTTGATCGGCTTGTTGCGCAGCTCGGGGCCGAAGTCCCAGCGCGACAGCAGGCCGTCGACCTTGCCGGTGTTCCAGCGCGGGTACATCGCGCGGAAGTAGTCGAACATCTGCACGGGCGTCAGCCAGTCGAACAAATCGGTGCGCTGCGGGACATAGCCGATGCGGCCCCGCGCGTCGTCCGACAGCCCGGCCACGTCTTCGCCGAACAGCGTCACCGAGCCGCCGTCGGCCTCGCGCAACCCGAGCATGCATTCGAGCAGCGTGGACTTGCCGGCGCCATTGCGGCCCAGCAGGCCGACGACCTGGCCGGGCGCGATTTGCCAGCCGAGATCGGCAAGCACCCGCTGGCTGCCGAAGTACTTGCTGACCGAGGACATGCGAACGATGGCGGCACTCATTTTGTTTCCTTCAGAATGGTTGCGAACAGGGACAGGACGGTTTCTGGATCGAGCTCGAGCTGGCGCGCCTCGACGGCGGCGCGCTCGAGCGTGGGACGGAGCAGGCCGGCGCGGTCGGCCGGCTGCGTGGATGCGGACTCGGCGACCACCATGCCGAGGCCGCGCCGGCGCGCCAGCACGCCTTCCATCTCCAGCAGGCTGTAGGCCTTGGAGACGGTCATGGGATTGAGCGCCAGCGCCTGCGCGATCTCGCGCACGGACGGCATCTCGTCGCCGGGGCGGAGCTGGCCGCTCGCGGACAGGCGGCGCACCTGCTCGACGAGCTGGCGGTAGATCGGTTCGGACGAGCCGGTCGCGATCGAAAACAGGCTGGCAGTGTGTGCGGGCATGATGTCTACTGTATTAATTGAGTAATACAGTACGCCGACGGTGTATCGTCGTCAAGCGATATTTACAAAAAAAGACGGCTCCGCGAGGGAGCCGTTAAAGGGCGTGGGCGCCAAGCCGCCCACGTTGGATCTGCGGACGGAGACTGGTCCGCAGGGACGACAAAAAACGTTACATCAGAGGTGCGGGACGATCAGCGGCATGAGGTCGTCGAAGGTACGGCCGGTGCCGTTCTCGCCGATCGCATGCATCTTCCACTCGCCGTTATGGCGGTACAGCTTGGCCATGATCTGGGCCGTGTGCGAGCCCTGCACCGACAGGTCGTAGCGCGCGATTTCCTTGCCGTTGCTGGTATCGAACAGGCGGCAGAACGCGTTCTGGACCGTCGAAAAATTCTGGCCCGTGAAGCTGTTGACGGTGAAGACGAGCGACCTCACGCTCTCCGGCACCGTGCGCAGGTCGACGACGATCTGTTCGTCGTCGCCGTCGCCGGCACCCGTGCGGTTGTCGCCGGTGTGCGTGATGCTGCCGTCGCGGCTTTTCAGCTGGCGGAACCAGACCACGTCGACCGGGCGGTTCGATTCGTCGAACATCACGACGGAGGCGTCCAGGTCGACCGCCTGGCTCTTCGCGCCGAAGCCGAAGAAACCGCCGGACTTCGCGACGTCCCAGCCGAGGCCCATCGTCACGCGGGACAGGGCGCCGCCGGCTTCCTTCTCCAGCGAGATCTTCTGGCCCTTCTGCAGATTGACTGCCATTTGAATTACTCCTTTGCTTGTCAGCGTCCGGGCGCCTGCACCCACGCCTTGAACGTGGCGCGGTTGCGCGAACAGACATAAATCTTGCCGCGACCGGAGAAGCGCAGGACGAGGCCCTCGCCGCTGGTCTGGCTGTTGATCAGGTTACCCAGGAAGCCGCCGCTGGTGCCGGTCGTGATCGAGACCTCGTAGTGCAGGGTGCTGTCCCAGGCGACGACGTGCGAGTTATCGATGATCGCGTCCTTGCCCGGTTCCACATCGAGCACGTTCATCGAGCCGAAGCCGGAGACGACGACCTGTCCGCTGCCCGAGGTCTCGGTCACGAAAAAGCCGCCGCTCTGGGCGAACAGCGCGTTGCCGAGACTCTGGGTACGCACGCGCAGGTCGACGCCGGAGCTGGCCGCGACGAATGCGCCGTCGCTGATGATGAACTGGTTCGGGCCGCAGTCGACCACCTGCATGGCGCCCGGCAGCGTGGGAGACAGCAGGCAGTCGCCGTCGCCGCGGGTCGCTTCGATGTGCTGCTGGAAGAACGACTCGCCGTTGGCGAAGGTGCGCATCAGCGCGCTGCCCAGGCCCCCCTTCATCTTGCCCTTGAGGTCGAGCGTCGATTCCATCATGACCATCGCATCCGATTCGCAGTAGATGGTCTCTCCGCGCTTCAGCGACACATGCAGGAAGGGATCGACGTCCCCGGTCACGGTAAACACTGGCATTTGGCTTCCTCTGGTGGGGCCTCGCGCAACCTGCTGCGCGTTGCATTGGCGGTCTGCGATGCTCGCTGTACTCATGTACAGCTGCGCTTCTCGACCACCACTGCTGCCGCTCGCGACGGTTGCACGAGGCCCTTTAGCACCACCCCATTCCTGGAATGGTTGGGTTAATAAATTAGACGCTCACGCCATAGTTCTTGGCGAGGGGGCCGAGGCCGCCGTTGAAACCCTGGCCCACTGCGCGGAACTTCCAGTCCGCGCCGTTACGATACACCTCGCCGAAGATCATGGCCGATTCGGTCGAACCGTCTTCGGACAGGTCGTAGCGGGCGATCTCGCTGTCGTTGGCCGCGTTGATGCAGCGGATGAACGCCTTGCCGACCATGCCGAAATTCTGGCGGCGCGTATCGCCCTCGTGGATCGTCACGGCCAGCACGATGCGCTCGACGTCGGCAGGGACCTTCGTCAGGTCGATGCTGAGGGTCTCGTCATCGCCCTCGCCGGCGCCGGTGCGGTTGTCGCCCGAGTGCGTCACCGAGCCGTCGGACGACTTGGCGTTGTTGTAGAAGATGAAGTCGGCATCCGAGCGGACCTTGCCCGACTGGTTCAGCAGGAACGCGACGCCGTCCAGGTCGAACGCGGCGCCATCGGTGGCGCGCACGTCCCAGCCGAGGCCCAGTTTCAGGCTGGACAGGCCCGGTGCTTCCTTCGACAGGTTGACGTTACCGCCTTTTTGCAAGCTGATTGCCATGATGATTCTCCTTCAGGTTGATAAGTACTGCCTTTTTCACGCTTCATTCGACGTGGGCGAACTCTTTGCTGCCCACACCCAACGCTTCCTGCTTCTTGCGATACCGGATCGACGACCATACCGAGGCACCGATGAAGGCGACACCCGCCAGGCCCGTGACCAGTTCCGGCACGTGGAACTTCATACTCGCCAGCATGATCAGGGCCAGGATGCCGATCGCATAGTGAGCGCCGTGCTCCAGGTACACGAACTGGTCGAGCGTGCCCTTTTCCACCAGGTACACCGTCAGCGAACGCACGAACATCGCACCGATCGCCAGGCCCAGCATGATGATCACGACGTCGTTGGTGATGGCGAACGCGCCGATCACGCCGTCGAAGCTGAACGATGCATCCAGCACTTCCAGGTACAGGAAGCCGCCGATACCGCCTCGCTTGACCATCTCGCCGACGTCGCCGCCGCCCTCTTCCGACTTCTCGAGCAGGTTCGACAGCACGTCCACGCCGACGTAGATCAGGATGCCCCACAGGCCCGAGATCAGCACGACCATCTTCTGGGCTTCCGGCACCAGCGACAGGCTGGCCATCAGCGCACCGATCGAGATCATCACGGCGATCGACGACACCTTGCCGAGCGAGCCGAGCTTGGCTTCGAAGTGGCCGAGCCAGTGGTGTTCCTTCTCTTCATCGAACAGGAAGTTCAGGAAGACCAGCAGCAGGAACATGCCGCCGAATGCCGCCACTTCCGCGTGGTGGTTCGTCAGGTGCATCGAGTACTGCTTCGGATCCTGCAAGGCCATGTTCCACACGTCCATCAGGCCCAGGTCGGCCGCCACCGCGACGATCACGAGCGGGAACAGCAGGCGCATGCCGAACACGGCGATGATGATGCCGACGCCCAGGAACAGCTTTTTCCAGAACGCGTCCCACGTTTTCAGTACGGAGGCGTTGACCACCGCGTTGTCGAACGACAGCGAGACTTCCATGACCGCGAGAATCGCGGCGATACCCATCGCCGTCAGCGCACCGGCCACGCCGGCATGCTCGTAGCCCCACCAGGCCGAGCCCAGCAGGCACAGCGCCGTGACGATGAATGACACCCTAAAATGCTTCATTCTTATGTCCCTTCTTGGGATATGTGTTGTTGACAAGGCGCAGTGTAGAGGCGATGATCCAATCAAAAAAGCGAAGATAACAAGAGAATCACTTCGAAAAAACCTGCGTTATTCACGTGATAATGAAATCCGACATCAATTTCCGCCACCTGTACTACTTCTGGGTCGTGGCCAACGAAGGCGGCATCACGCGTGCCGCCGAACGACTCGGCCTCGCCGTGCAGACGGTCAGTTCGCAATTGACGCTGCTGGAGCAAGCGCTGGGCAAGACGCTGTTCGCGCAGCAGGGCCGGCGGCTCGTGCTGACGGAAGCGGGCCGGCTGGCGCTGGGCTATGCCGACCAGATCTTCTTGCTGGGCGAGCAGATGCAGGAAGCGCTGAACGAGTTCGACAGCGGCCGCACGCGCCTCACGGTGGGCATCTCGGACTCGCTGCCGAAGCTGTCGGCCTACCGCATGCTGGAAGCCGTCACGCGCATGGACCGCCCCGTACGCATCGTCTGCTACGAAGACCAGTTCGAGGCGCTGCTGGCCGATCTCGCGCTGCACAAGCTGGACGTCGTGCTGACCGACCGCGAAGTGCGCGCCGGCGCGACCCTGAAAGTGTTCAGCCACCAGCTGTTCGACAGCGAGATGGTGGTCGTGGGCACGCCCGTGCTCGCCCAGCGCTACGGCGGCGCGGACGATGCGTTTCCACAGAATCTGAACGGCGCGCCGTTCCTGCTGCCGGCGCGCAATAATGCCCTGCGGGGCAAGATCGACGAGTGGTTCGTGCAGCACCACGTGCGGCCGGACGTGGTCGGGGAGTTCGAAGACAACGCGCTGCTCAACACATTCGGCCGGCGCGGCCTGGGCCTGTTCTTCGCGCCGGCCGCGCTGGCGGACGACGTCGCCGAGCAGTTCGGCGCCGTGCGGGTCGGGCTTGTTCCGACGGTGCGCGAACAGTTCTACATGATCTCGAGCGACCGCAAGATCATGCACCCGGCGGTCGAGGCCATCCTGGCGGGATCGCGAAAAGCGACGCCCCCGGCGGCCTGACCGTTACAATGCAGCTCGGCTTTTGCCTTTCGAGTAAACATACCTTCTATGCAAAACGTATTGCTCGTCGTTCTCGCGCTGCTGCTGGTGGCGCTGAACGGCTTCTTCGTGGCGGCCGAATTCGGCATCGTCACCCTGCGCAAGACCCGTGTGCGCGCCATCGCCAAGACCGGCGGCCTGCGCGGACGTATTCTCTACAAAGTCCACAGCCAGCTCGACGCTTATCTGTCCGCCTGCCAGCTGGGCATCACGCTCGCGTCGCTGGGCCTGGGCTGGGTTGGCGAACCCGCGTTCGCGAACCTGCTGGAACCCGTGTTCTCGCTGGTCGGCGTCACGAGCCCGCAGATCATCCACGGCGTGTCGTTCGTCGTGGCGTTCAGCGTGATCTCGTTCCTGCACATCGTCGTGGGCGAGCTGGCGCCGAAGTCGCTGGCGATCCGCGTGCCGGAAGCGGTGGGCCTGTGGAGCGCCATGCCGCTGTACGGCTTCTACTGGGCGATGTACCCGGCCATCTGGCTCCTCAACGCGAGCGCCAACCTCGTGCTGCGCGTGGCGGGCCTCTCGGGCGTGGGCGGTCACGAGACGCATTACTCGAACGACGAACTCAAGCTGATCCTGCGCACGAACACGGGCACGCCGGGCGAGCGCTTCACGCACGACGAGCGCCACATCCTCGCGCAGTCGCTGGAGTTCGCCCAGCACACGGTGGCGGACCTCATGCGTCCGATTAACGAGGTGAGCGCGCTGTACGCGAGCCGCTCGCTCGAGCAGAACCTCGACACGATGCGCCGCAACCGCTTTTCGCGCTACCCGTATTTCGACGAGGACGGCGAGGAAGTGCTGGGCGTGATCCACCTGAAGGACCTGTTCTTCGCCGAGCAGTCGGGCAAGGACGTCGACGACCTGACGGATTACCTGCGTCCCGTCGAACTGATCTCGGCGCGCACGCCGGCAATCGAGCTGTTCCGCCGGTTCCGCGGCGGCGCCCCGCACTTCGCGCTGATCGGAGAGAAAGGCAAGCGTCCGGTCGGCTTCATCACGCTGGACAACCTGCTGGGCGCCATCGTCGGCGAGATCCGCGACGAGTTCCGCCTCAACGAAAACGACTGGCTGCCGCAGGGCGACGGCACCTACATCGGCAAGGCGAGCCTGCCGATCGTCTCGCTCGAACGCGTGCTCGGCATCGACATCAACAACGAAGAGATGGGGCTCGATGAAGTCGAATCCGTCGGCGGGCTGTTGATGGCCAAGCTGGGGGATATTCCCAAGCAGGGGCAGCGGATCGAGTTTCCCAGGTTCGACGTCGTGGTCAAGAAGACCAACGGGCCGCGCATCCTGCTGGTGAAAGTGATTCCGCAGCTGGAGCGCGGGGCGGACGAGGATGATCTGGACTGACGGTGTTCGATACAATCATGTTCATGCGGGATCGACATAGCGCGCGGCTTCCGCCGGGAAGGCAAACGCATACAGCCACCAGCATTCGGCGACGATGACCAGGGTAGCGCCGGCCGCGAGTGCGGCGTCCGTCGCGTTACCCGCCTTCATGCCATCGATGAGGAAGCACAGGGCGGCGAGGTTGATGAGGATCAGCAGCGCGATATAGGCCCCACCGATCCAGCGAACGACCGCCATGCGACGGCGCGCAGTCACCATGATCGTCAGTGACCACATGGACAACGCGAAGAATACCGAGAAGACGACTTCACCCATTGTCCCGTCGCCTCTGGGCGTTTCTCGTTGAGCGTACGCTGCCAGGCGTAGGCCGCCAACAAGCAAAGACGGCACGGCAAACGTCGTGATGAGCTGCACGATCTTCCAAGCGACGGGCTTGCGGTCAACGGCACGATCAGTTGCGTTGCCCAATTCAAACCCCACCCGCCTGCCGCGCCTCTTCCCGATACCGCCCCGGCGACTTGCCCACGAGCCGCCGGAAATCCGACGTGAAGTGCGCCTGGTCGAAATACCCGAGCCCCTGCGCCAGCGCGGCCAGGTCGACGTCGCCTCCCTGCGCCAGGCGATCCGCCGCCTCGTGCAGGCGAAACCGCCGGATCACCCATTTCGGGCTCACGCCCACGTACTCGCTGAACAGCTGCTGCAGGCTGCGCACGCCCATCTGCGCGACCGCCGCCAGTTCCTCCACCTGCGTCAGCCCGGGCGTCGATTCCACCGCACGCAGGATGGCCGCGATCCGGTCGACCTGCGGATCGGGCGCCGGCAGCACGGTTCGCAGCAGCGCCCCCGCCGCCTCGATCATCGCGGCGTCGTCCAGCGTATCCAGCACCGCATCCTGCACGGCCGCCGCGTCCCACGGGAACACGTCGCCCAGCGCCAGCACCTTGTCCGTGATCGTGTGCAGCGGCCGGCCCAGCAGACCGCGGAAAGCGCCCGCCCGGAAGCGCAGGCCGCACACCTTGCCCGCGTCCTGCAATGTGTAATCGAACGAGCCCGTCGTCAGGCCCCAGATGCCCGTACGGGCGCGGTCGAACACGATGTGCACGCACGGGTAAGGCAAGGTGCGCTGCGTGTGTGCCGGGCGGCCCTGCAAGTCCCACTCGACGATCCAGTAGTGGTCGAGGAACGGCGCCAGGTCCGGCGGCGGCAGGTAGCGGCCGAGCCGGAACATCTTGCCGGCGAGGGCCGGCCCGACGACGCCCTTGGCGCGGTCGGTGACGGTGGGGAGATGGCTCATCGGGGCATTCTAGCATTCGCGTTTTTCCAAGACCGCGGCGGCAGGCAAGCCTAATCTGTCGGCTCACCGCCATCCCGAGGACCCCATGAACCCGACCCTGTTCCACGCTCCGAATTCGCGCTCCGGCGCCGCCCGCATCCTGCTCGAAGAACTCGGCGCCCCCTACGACCTGCACGTGCTGAACCTCAAGAAGAACGAGCAGCGCGCGCCGGAGTACCTGGCCATCAACCCGATGGGCAAGGTCCCCGCCATCCGCCACGGCGATGCCCTCGTCACGGAGCAGCCGGCCGTCTTCATCTACCTGGCCGACCTGTTCCCGCAAGCGGGTCTCGCGCCCGCGCTGGGCGATCCGCTGCGCGGTCCTTACCTGCGCTGGCTCGCGTTCTACGGTTCGTCGTTCGAGCCGGCGATCACCGACCTCGCGATGAAACGCGAGCCCACGCCGCCGATGATGTGCCCGTACGGCGACTTCGACACGATGCTGGCCACGCTGACTGCCCAGCTGCGCGCCGGTCCGTACCTGCTGGGCGAACGCTTCTCCGCCGCCGACGTCCTGTGGGGCATCTCGCTCGGCTGGGCCACGATGTTCAAGCTGGTGCCGGAACTGCCCGAGATCATGGCCTACATCGACCGCGTCAGTTCGCGTCCGGCCGCGCGCCGGGCCGCGGAAGCGGATGCGCTGCTGGCCGCCGCGCAGGGTTGATCAGTCCCGTCGCCAGCGCCGTCCCCAGTACGATCAGGACGCTGCCGGCCGCCATCGCGGTCGTAAAAGTCTCGCCGAGGAACAGCACGCCCCACAGCACGCCGAACGCGGGTACGAGGAACGGCACGGCCATCGTCCGCGCCGCACCCACGCGGGCGATCAGGCGGAAGAACAGCACGTACGCGAGCGCCGTGCAGAGCGCGCCCAGGCACAGCAGCGCGCCCCACGCACGGGGCGACGGCAGCGTGGCCGGATGCAGGGCCAGTGCTGCCGGTGCCAGCATGAGCGCGGCGGCCAGCTGGCTGCCGGCGGCGAGGGCCAGCGGCGGCACGGTCGCGAGATAGTGCTTGCTGAAGTGGGCGGAAAACGCGTACAGCATCGTGGCCGCGACGCATGCCAGCACGGCCCATCCGGTTGCGATTGCACCTGCGCCGGGCGTGAAGCCGGTGTTGTCCGCGGCGAGCCACACCACGCCGCAAAAGCCGAGCGCCAGCCCGGCGGCACGCGTGCGGCCGATGGCCTCGCCCAGCCACACGCGCCCGATGACGGCCGCGTACAGCGGCGTGGCCGCGTTGAAGATCGCGGACAGGCTCGCGTTGATGCCCAGCGCCGCCAGCGCGAACAGCACGAACGGCAGCGCGGAATTCGTCAGGCCCACCAGCAACACCGGTTTCCAGTGCCGGCGCAACGCACGCCGGTCGCCGCCGAGCAGCGGCAACAGCAACACGGCGGCGATGGCGGCGCGGGCACCGGCCAAGGTCATCGCGCCGAACTCGCCGGCGCACACGCGCATGAACAGATACGATGCGCCCCACAGCGCGGCCAGCGCCGTCAGGCAGGCGAGATCGCTCTTCTTCATCATTGCCCCCTCACCGCGCGCAGCGCCGCATCGAGGCCGCGTTCTTCCGGTCCCAGCACGCGCGCCACGCGGCCCTCCGCATCGACCAGCACGACGCTCGGGATCGCGCGGATGCCGAAGGCGGCGAAAGCGGCGCCGTCGCGGTCGAGCGCCACCCGCGGCGTGCCGGGATGGGCCTTGGCGTAGGCCGCCAGTTCGGCGGTCGACGTCCACAGCGGCGCGGCGACGGCAAGCCAGTCCACGCCGCCCCGTTTCATCAGGCGCGTCGCGTCCTCGCGCACGCGCCGGCAGGCCCGTGCGGTGGCGGGACGGGTCTCGCGCAGATACGTTTCGCACCACGGCGAAAAGAACACGAGCCCGCGCGGCTTGCCGGCCGCGCCGGCCGGGAGATCGAGGCCCGCCACCTTGTCGCCGACCCGGAACACGCGCGCCGCCTGCGCTTGCGGTGCCAGCGCGACCGGTCGCGCCGGCGCCGCCGCGACCCGGCCTCGCGCGGCCCGGCCTTGCGCGGCCCGCTCCAGCGCCGCATGCAGGGCCGCATCGTCGAGATAGCCTACGTAGGCGATGCGGCCGTCGGCGCCGATCAGCACGTGCTGCGGGGTCACGCGCAGGTTCAGGCGGCGCCCCAGGCTGCCGTCGTCGAGCGCGACCGGCATCGTGAGGCCGTGGCGGGCGCGGTAGGCGCGCACGTCGGCCTCGGTGTCGCTGAAACCCGCATTGACGGCGATGACGTCGATGCGCTTGCCGTACTGCCGGTGGATGCGTTCGAAGCCCGGCATCTGCTGCAGGCACGGCGCGCACCACGTGGCCCAGAACTTCAGGTAGACGGGCCGCCTGCCGTAGCGGGTGGCGAGGTCGATGGTGCCGCCGTCGAGCGTGCGCAGGACGGCGGCCGGCGCCGGCTGGCCGATCAGCGGCTGGCCGGCGTGCGCGGCGCGGGCGGCGCCGTCGTCCGCGGCCCCGCAGGTCGCGCAGGCGAACAGCGCGGTGGCCAGGGCGGAGATGAAGTGGATGAGGGTCATGGGATCCTTCATGGTGACGGTGGATGAGGCTTTCATCGTAGTGACCACTTGGATCAGGGCAAAGACGCAAGAATTGCCTGAATCCCTGTACCATTTACTGCATGGACCTTTCGATAAACATCGACCGCTTCGCGCGCACGCCCGTCGCCGGCCAGATCGCCGCCGCGATCGGTGCCGCCATCCACGACGGCCGCCTCTCTCCCGGCGCCCGGCTGCCGTCCTGGCACGACCTGGCCGTGCAGCTGGGCGTCGCGCGCGGCACCGTGCGCGCCGCCTACGACAGCCTGCGCGACCAGCAGCTCATCGTCACCGCCGGCGCGGCCGGGACGCGCGTCGCGCGGCAGGCGGTGCGTGCGGGGACGGCGCCGGAACGCCCGGCCGCCCCACCGCCGCGCCTCGCCGCACCGGTCCCGTTCCAGGTCGGCGTGCCGGGCCAGGACGTGTTCCCGTTCAAGACGTGGTCCCGCATCATGGGCCGTGCCGCGCGCGCCGCGGCCGCGCAGCCGCTGGGGTATCCCGATCCGCGCGGCGAACCGGTGCTGCGCGCCGCCATCGCGGCCTACCTCGGCATCGCGCGCGGTATCGCGTGTCACCCGTCGCAGGTGTTCGTCGCGAACGGCCATGCCGCCGCGCTCGGCCTCGCCCTGCGCGCGCTGCGCCTGGAAGGACGCAGCGCGTGGGTCGAGGATCCCGGCTATGCGTCGGCGCGCGCCGTGCTCGCGCAATACGGCGTGACGCCCGTCCCGGTGCCCGTGGATGCCGAAGGCCTCGACGTGGCGGCGGGCATCGCATCCGCTCCGAAGGCGGCGCTGGCGGTCGTCACGCCGGGGCAGCAGGCACCGCTGGGCATGACGTTGTCGCTGGCGCGCCGGCATGCGCTGCTCGACTGGGCGGCCGCGCGCAACGCGTGGATCGTCGAGGACGACTACCTGGGCGAGCTGCAGCTGCAAGCCCGCGCCACGCCGGCGCTGGCGGCGCGCGACCATGCCGGCCGCGTGCTGCACATCGGGACCTTCAGCAAGACGATCGCCCCGGCGTTGCGCGTCGCCTTCCTCGTCGTGCCGCCCGCGCTGGCGCCCGCCGTCGCCGACGTGGCCGACGTCGCCGCGGCGGCGCCGGCACCCGCGATCCAGTTCGCCATCGAGGAATTCCTGCGCGACGGCCACTACCTGCGCCACCTGCGCCGCATGAAGCGCGTGTACGCCGAGCGCCGCGCCGCGCTGTGCGCCTGCCTGCGCGATCTCGGCCTGGCGCATGCCGAGGCCGGCCTGTCCGTGCTCCTGCCGCTGGCGGATGGCGTCGACGATGCCGCGCTGGCTGCGCACGCACGCACGGTGGGTCTCGCGCCATCCGCCCTGTCGTGGTGGCGCGCACAAAAAGACGACGCGCCCGGCGGCCTGCTGCTGGGCGTGACGAACGTGCCGCCCGGGCGCGCGCAGGCCGCGTGCGCGGCGCTGGCCGCGCTGCTGCGCTGAGCCGCTACCGGTTCGCCGCACGGCGCACACGGTCCGGCGCAGCGTGCTGGCCCGCACGCGCGAACGCTTCTATCGTGGTGTCTTTCCATATCGGGAGGCGCCATGCGCACCTTGTTTTCTCTCTTCCTCGCCCTCTGCCTCGCCGGTCCGGCGCACGCGGCCAATGCCGAAGACGCGGCCATCCGCCAGCTCGTGCAGCAATTCCAGACCGCCATCGTCGCGCGCGACGGCAAGACGCTCGGCTCGCTGTTCGTGCAGGAAGGCGGCAGCTGGTGGTCCGTGCTGGACGAACCGACGTATGCGGCGGCAAAGGCGCGCAATCCGGCCGCGCAGCGCCTGGAGCCGTCGACATGGCAGGCGTTCGCCGAATTCGTCGCGCACAGCGCCAGGCCGATCGAGGAACGCTTCTACGACCTGCGCGTCCGCACGAACGGCACCGTCGCCTCCGTGTGGTTCGATTTCGACTTCCTCGCCGACGGCAAGGTGACGAACCGCGGCAGCGAAACGTGGCAGCTCGTGCGCACCGACGATGGCTGGAAAATTGTCGCGATGCTGTATTCCGTCCACCAGTGACGCGGGCTAGAATGGCCGATCCGTCCATACGCCACGCCGCCGTGAAAGAAGACACGCCCCTGCTCGTCCCCGTCCTCGCCGCCCTGCCGGTGTTCACCTGCATGGTGATCCTCGGCCTGCCTGCGCTGGGCCACGGTTACGCGCCCATGTTTCGCACGCTGTTCTTCGTCGCTTGCGCCGTCTGGACCGTGCCGCTGGTCCTGCTGCAGCGCGCGTTGTGGCGCCAGGGCCGCGCGTGGTGGGCGATGACGCTGATCCTGCTCGCGGCGTCGTATGCGATGGCGGTCGCGAACTCGCTGCTGGGCCAGTGGCTGTCGATCGCGCTCGGGCTGGAGACGGGCTACCACTGGGACGACCTCCTGCGCGGCCTGGACGGCTGCTGGCTCGCGCTGGTCGCGTTCTGCGCGATGCATGCGGTGACCGTGTACTACCTGTCGCTGCAGCGCACCCGGCTACGCCTCGCGCAGGCGCTCGCGGACGCGCGCGACGCCGAACTGCGCGCGCTGCGCCTGCAGGTCAATCCGCACTTCCTGTTCAACACGCTGAACGCGGTGTCGGCCCTCGTCGCGGCCGGCGCCAACCGCGACGCGAACCGCATGCTCGCCCGCGTGTCCGATTTTCTCCGTGCCACGCTGGCGCACGACGGCCGCCACGAGCACACGCTGGCCGAGGAACTGGCGCTGACGGAAGCCTATCTCGACATCGAGAAGGCGCGCCTCGGCGAACGCCTGCAACTGGCGATGCATGCGGGGCCCGACCTGCTCGATGCCGCCGTGCCCTACCTGATGCTGCAGCCGCTCGTCGAGAACGCGGTCCGCCACGGCATCGCGCCCATGGCCGGGGTGTCCTCCGCTGCGGGGCGCATCGACATCCGCGTCGCGCGTGTGGACGACCGCCTGCGCGTGGACGTGCGCAACGACGGCACGCAGCCGACGCAAGCCGGCGGCGGCATCGGCCTGGCCAACGTTGCGAACCGCCTGCGCCATTTGTACGGCGACGCCCAGCGCGTGGACGCGGGCTGGCGCGACGACGGCCGCTTCCACGTGTCGCTGACGTTGCCCCTCAGGGTGAACACTGAGGTGGCGGCATGATGCGCGTCGCGATCGTCGACGACGAACCGCTGGCCCGGCTCGCCGTGAAGGCGCGGCTGGCGCGCCACGCGGACCTGGAACTGGTGGCGGAATACGGCGACGGCGACACGGCCGCCGCCGGCCTCGCGGCGATCCGGCCCGATCTCGTGTTCGTCGACGTCGAGATGCCCGGCAAGAACGGCCTCGACATGCTGGCCGCCCTGCCCCGCGCCACGCGTCCGCTGGCGATCCTGCTCACGGCCCACGACACCTTCGCCGTGCGCGCCTTCGACCTGGCCGCCCTCGACTATCTGTTGAAACCCGTCGACGACGACCGCCTGGACGACGCACTGGACCGCGCCCGCACGGCCATGACGCACCTGCGCCCAGTCACGCCGCCGGCATGGACGCGCACCTTCACCGTGCGCGTGGGCACCCGCACGGTGCTCGTCGAGGCGGCCGACGTCGAGCGCATCGAGGCCGACGGCGACTACGCCACGCTGCACGCCGGCGGCAAGACCTACCTGGTGCGCGAACCGCTGCAGGAACTGGCCCGGCGCCTCGATCCGGCCCGGTTCCAGCGCGTGCACCGGTCCAGCATCGTGCGCCTGGACGTGGTCGCCGAATTGCGCGCGCTGACGAACCGCGACGCCATGCTGCGCCTGCGCGACGGCACCTTGCTGCGCGCGAGCCGTACCTACATGCCGGCGCTGACGCAGGCGCTGGCCTTCCATACACACCCATGACCCAATCTGCTTCCACTTACCGCCTGCGCGGCCTCGACCTGCTGCGCGCCGCCGCCATCCTGCTCGTCCTGACGAGCCACTACACGGGTTTCGTCAGCCACGCACCCACGTTCGGGGTCGTCGGCAAGGTCGGCTGGGCCGGCGTCGACCTGTTCTTCGTATTGAGCGGCTACCTGATAGGCAACCAGCTGCTCGCCCCCGCCGCGCGCGGAGAATCCCTGTCGCTGAAGACCTTCTTCGTGAGGCGCCTCCTGCGGACGCTGCCCAATTACTACGTCGTACTGGTGGTGTACTGGTTGTTCCCCGGCGCGCCGCTCGGCGGTTCGGGCATGGCGGCGCCGTGGCGCTTCCTGACGTTCACGCAGAACTTCGGGCTCGCCTACGGCCAGACGTTTACACACTCCTGGTCGCTGTGCATCGAGGAGCAGTTTTATCTGCTGCTGCCCCTCGTCGTGCTGGCCCTCGCGCGCATCGGCTTTCCCGTGCGGCTCGCGTGGGGCCTGCTGGCGGGCGGCATCTGCGCGGGCATGGCCACGCGCGCCGCGGCGTATGCGCTGCACGGGCACGATGCGTTCATGGCCGAGGTTTATTATTCGAGCTTCTGCCGCGCCGACGAACTGCTGCCCGGCGTCGCCATCGCCCTGCTGCGCAACGTCCATCCGCACGCATTCACTCGCCTGCTGCGCCATGCGAACGCGCTGTGCGCGGCGGGCCTCGCGCTGAGCGTCGGCATCCTGACCTGCATCCACCTCGACTGGCCAACGACAGCCGTCACGTCGACGTTCGGCTTCTCGCTGCTGGCACTCGGCTTCGGGCTGCTGACGTGCGCCGCGCTGTCCCCCGCCTGCATCCTGAACCGCATCGACATCCCCGGCGCGTCGCAGCTCGCGCTGTGGTCGTACGCCGTCTACCTCGTGCACAAGCCCGTGTTCATGGCGCTGCGGCCGCACGTCGAGCGCCTGCACATCGATGCGGGCGCACCGCTCACCGTCGTCGCCGTCATGGGCGCGGGCATCGCCGGCGGCTGGGTGCTGTACCGCTGCGTGGAGACGCCGTTCATGCGCCTGCGCGCACGCCTGACGACCGCTCATACCGCTGAACACGCGTTCCATCGCACGGCAGATGATCGCGCACCTTCCTCGCACTGTTCCTGTTCGGGCTCTACGTGAGCGTGAACCGCGGCGCGTGGCGGACGTCGTGGCCTTCCGCGGCAATGCCACGATGGCGCCGTGCTCGGCGGGCATCTGTGGAACCGGCACGCCGTGCCGGCCCGACGATTCAATGCCGGACCGGCCTCACGCCGCCGAGCCAGGCGCCTTGCGGCGGCGCGCGCGGCCCAGGATCAGGGCGAACGCACCCAGGCCGAGCACCAGCGGGCTGGCCGGCTCGGGCACCGTGCCGCCGGGGGGAACGGAAGCGGCGGTGGTGAAGTCGTCCATGACGAACCAGCCGGTATCGCGCGTGATGGTCAGCGACGACACGTTGTCGAATGCCGCGGCCGCCCACGTGTAGCTGCTGCCGATCGCGACCGGACCGGTCGTGCCGATGAGGTTATTGGCGGCGTCATAGGCGGCGATGGCGATCCACGACGCCTTGTCCGCAGCACCGTCCGGCGCCGCGAACCACGCGCCGGCAAAACTGAACGGCGTGGCGCTGCCGATGGTGGCGCCATCGGAGCCGAAGCCGTTCACGGCGAAATGCGTGCCGCCGTGGGCGCCGTTGCCGTAGCCGTCGATGCCGGTGTCGCCGGCAAACCAGTCGTCGCTGAAGGTCAGGCCGGCGTACGGATTGATGTCGCCCAGGCCGGCGAAGTCACCGTCCGTGGCCACGTCCTCGAAGCCGAGGATACCGGCGTTGGCGGCGCCGGCCAGCATCAGGCTGGCGCTGGCAATCAATGCGAACAGAGTCTTTTTCATGGTGGGTATCTTTGCTGTGTCAGGGTTCGTTATTTGCAGATGTCGCCGGTCACTTTCGGGATCGTCGCGTTCAGCGCATCCTGGCCCGCGATGACGAAGCCGAGCGAGGCCGTGCCGCCTGGCGCGATGTCCTTGTTCCAGCCGCCGCCGTCCGACGCGGTGAATGTCGGCGCGCTGCCCGTCACGACCCCGTTCCACGCGCTGCCCGACACGAACGTGCCGTCGCTGTAGGTCCAGGACACTTCCCAGCCATGCAGCGTCTCCGTACCCTGGTTGGTGATCGAGACAGTGGCGATGCCGCCGCCCGACCAGGTGCTGGAGAGTTCGTACGTGCACACGGCGGTGGGCGCCGGCTTGACGGGAACTTGCGGCACCACTTGCACGTCGCCGCTCGCGTCGATCTTGCCGTAGGCGATGCCGCGGCCGTTGGTGCTCATGTATACCAGGCCATACGTGTTCATGTCGCCGGTGACCCAGCGTCCCAGCGTGCCGCCGTATTGATGGGCGTCGTCGTTGACGCGGTCCCAGTGGGCGCCCATGTCGATCGAGCGCAACAGGCCTCGCGACGTGCCCACCATACCCCACATGTAGAGCGTCGGATAGCTGGCGCCAGGTGCTTCCTTGCCCAGGCCCATGGTGCCGCAGGAGCCGATCCCGCCGACGCTGGTGAACGTGGCGCCCGAATCGGTCGAATGGGAGATGCCCTTCGAACCTACGCAGGCCCACACGTCGCCCTCGATGCCGGGCGTGGCGCGCACGAGGCTGTTGCCGCCGGCCGGCAGGGTGGCCGTGGCGTTGAACGACACGCCGCCGTCGGTGCTGACCAGCATCTTGCCCATGCCGATGTCGTAGACGTAGAACTTGGCCGGGTTGACCCGGTCGGCGACCGGATAGGCGTCCTTCACGGACAGGCCTGCCACCGGCGCCCAGTTGGCGCCGAAGTCGGTCGAGCGATACGTGGTGGTCGAGCCGTCCGGGCTGTGCAGCAGCACGGCGCCATCGGCCGACAGCGCCAGGTTCCCAAACTTGCCGTTCATGGTCGGCGCCTTTTGCCAGCTTGCGCCCGTATTGGTCGAGATGTACATGGCGTTCGAGCCGACCCGCGCCATGACGTGCGTCGCCTTCGGCGCCACGGCCAGGCCGGTCGTCGTGCCGACGCCTGGGGAATGGCGCAGGGCGTACTGGGACGGATCGGGCTGGGTGAAGCCGTCGTAGTCGCCGATGACCGACACGAACGGGCCGCCCGGGATGGCCTCGGCGGCGAACGAACCGGTCTCTTCCATGCCTTTCACGTCGAACTTCCAGACGCTCGTCGTTGCGTCGAGATCGGTGGTCCTGAACACGCCGTTACCCGAGATCACCCACGCGGTCTTCGAATCGAACGGGTCGAACTCGACGTCGCCGGCCCAGTGGATCGAGGATTCCTTGACCCAGTCGATACCGTTCGGGTCGATCTCCATGCCGCGTTGCATCAGGTCGACCCAGGAGCGGCCGGCGTCGTAGGAGGTGAAGATGTGGTCGCCGTACCCGTCCGGGTTCCTGTGCTGCAGCCAGTACATGTTGGTGGTCGACGCGATCAGGTGCTTCGGATTGCCCGGGTCGACGCTGATGCCGGCGAACGCATTGGTCATGCCTGCCGGCGTGATGTTGGTCCAGGCGCCGCCGACCATGTTGTATTCCCAGACCTGGCCCGTGGTCATCGGTTCGCTGTCGCTCTGGCCGTGCGGTCCGGCGCCGTTGGCATAGGTCAGGTACAGGCGGCCCTTGTTCGTCAATGCCGCGCGCTGCGGCATCAGGTTCGCCGGCGCACCCGCGACCGGGGCGAAGGTGATGCCGCCGTCCTTGCTCATGTACAGGTTCGGTCCGACCGAGCCGTAACGCGATACGCCGACGACAATGCGCTTGGCCGTCCCGCCGCTGACGCTGGTCGGATCGAGCAGCACGAAGCTGATGCCGTTGCCGTTGGGCGTCGAGGCCACGTTCAGCCCGTTCACATGAGTCCAGGTCGCGCCTGAATCGACGCTCTTGAACAGGCCGTTGTCGCGCGTACCGACGAACAGGACGTTGCTCGAGCCCGGGTCGACCTGCAGTCGTTCGCCGTTCGAGCGGCCCATGCCATTGCCGTGGGCCTTGAACTGGGCCGTCACGTCGACCAGGTCGAAATGCTGGCCGTAGTCGGTGGAGCGCATGATCACGGTCTTGCCGTTGCTGAAGTAGCTGGTGCCGGCCAGCATATAGACGGTGCCCGGGTTGCGCGGGTCGACCGCGATCGACTCGACGCCCATCAGGCCGGTATCGCTTTCGCTGATCCAGTCCGTCAGCGCGACCCAGCGTTCGTTATGGGCATCCCAACGGTAGGAACCGCCCACGTCGGTGCGGGCGTAGATCACGCCGCGCTCCAGTTTGCTGGGAACGACACCGCTGACAAAACCGCCGCTGCCCATGGCGACGTTATCCCAGCGGTATGTCTCAGCGTTCGCGCCCAGCGAGAACAGCAGACCCAGCGTCAGGGCCAGCGTGCTTTTCAGTTGCATCATCGTCTCCGTTTTGTTCGAGAAGGTCCCGACGGCTTGCAGCGCCTGCGTGAACGCGGGTCGGTAACCGTAGTAGGTCGAACAATTATGTATGTACGAGACGAGCGTTAATAGTCCATTAATCAACAGCGTGACTAACGAAATACCATATCATTTCCGCAAGGAAATTTACTTTGGCAAGACGCCGTTGCCGTTCTGCCTGACGATCGGATCCTTCGTATGGGTCCACCCGCTCATCAGCGAGTAGCCCACCGCGAGCAGCGTGGGCCCGATGAACATGCCGACGAAGCCGAACGCGATCACGCCGCCCAGCACGCCCAGTAAGGTCAGCAGGAACGGCAGGCTGGAGCCGCGGCTGATGAGCATCGGGCGCACGACGTTGTCGACGCCGCTGATCAGGAAGAAGCCCCACACGAGCATGAAGATGGCCCATCCCGTCTCGCCCTGGGCGAACAGCCAGATGGCCGCCCCGCCCCACACGATCGGCGGCCCGACGGGAATCAAGGAAGACACGAACACGAGTACGGACAGCAGCGGCACGGCGGGCACGCCCGCGATGAAAAAGCCCAGCGCGGCGACGAGCGCCTGCGCCAGCGCCGTGCCGAGCAGGCCGTACATCACGCCGCGCACGGTCTGGCTGACGGTCTCCGCGACCGATTCCGCCTCCTCGTCCATGATGCGGTGCATGGTGGCCTTGATGACGGCCATCAGCGCCTCGCCGTCGCGGTAAAAGAAGAAGCTGACGAATGCGGCGAGGCTCATTTGCGCGACGCCCGCGCCCAGCATGATGCCGCCGGACAGCAGCGCGTGCCGCGCCGGTTCGACCATGCGCCGCGCGAGTTCCATCATGCGGTCGCGGCTGGCGACGAGCTGGCGCAGGTAGTTGTCGAGCTGGTCGCCGACGAGCGGGATGTCGCGGATCCACTTGGGCGGCAGCAGTTCGCCCTGGTTCAAAGCGGCGCGGATCTGGTCGAACGACGACGCCACGTTGTCCGCGAGGTTGTACGCGACGAGCGCCAGCGGGATGATCACGAGCAGCGTGAGACTCAGCGTCATCGTCAGCGCGGTGAGCGTGCGCCGGCCGCGCAGGCGCAGCAGCAGGCGCTGGTACAGCGGCCAGGACGAGATGACGACGGCGGCCGCGAACAGGATCGCGGCCAGGAAGGGTTGCAGGACGTAGAGGCAGCCGAGCGTCAGTAAAATGACCACGCCGGCGCGCGTGTAGTTTCTACCTGGCCGCTTGTCCATGCAATCCCGATAATCGAATCGTTAAGATTATCAGGATAATAACGCACGCAGATCGTGCACGATAGGATCGGGGCCCTGGCCGTGGCGGATGAACAGGCGCAGGCGGCCGTCGCGGTCGAACACGTAGCTGCCGGCCGTGTGGTCGATCGTGTAGCTGCCCGGGTCCGTGCCCGGCACCTTCGAATAGAACACCTTGAATTCCTTGGCCGTCTTCGCCGTCTGCTCGGGCGTGCCGCGCAGGCCGAGGAAGCGCTTGTCGAACGCGGGCACGTAGTTGGCCAGCAGTTCCTGCGTGTCGCGCTCGGGGTCGAGGGTGATGAACAGCACCTGCACCTGGTCGGCCAGCGGTCCCAGTTTCTGCATCACGGTGGCCATTTCCGCCATCGTGGTCGGGCACACGTCCGGGCATTGCGTGTAGCCGAAGAAGACGACGACGGCCTTGCCCTTGAAGTCGGCCAGCGTGCGCGGCTTGCCGGTGTGGTCGGTCAGCGTGAAGCCTTTTGCGTAATCGAGGCCGGTGACGTCCGTGTTCTGGAAGGATTCCTTCTGCTTGCCCGGCAGCTTGTCGCATGCGGCGAGGGAGACGGTCAGCGCGCAGGCGGCGACGAGGACGGACAGCAGTTTTTTCATCATCGGGTCTAGAGGTAGTGTTTCACGTAGTGGTCGACGAGCAGCGCGGCGAACAGCAGCGACAGGTAGACGATGGACCAGGCGAAGGCCTTGCGCGCGACCTGGTCGCTGTAGTGCTTGTGGACCATCCAGCCATGACGCAGGAAGATCGCGTTCAGGACGATGGCGGCCGCCAGGTACACGATGCCGCTCATGCCGACGGCGAACGGGAACAGCGTGCAGGCCGCCAGCGCGACGGAATACAGCCACACCTGCTGGCCCGTGTACTGCATGCCGTGCGTGACGGGCAGCATCGGCAGGCCGGAACGCACGTAGTCGTCGCGGCGGTACATGGCCAGGGCCCAGAAGTGCGGCGGAGTCCAGACGAAGATGATCAATACGAGCAGCCAGGCTTCCATCGGCACGGTATTCGCGACGGCGGCCCAGCCGAGGGCCGGCGGCATCGCGCCCGACAAGCCGCCGATGACGATGTTCTGCGGCGTGTTGGGTTTCAGCAGGACCGTGTAGATCAGCGCATAGCCGACGAAGGTGACGAACGTCAGCCACATCGTCAGCGGATTGACCATCGTGTACAGGATGCCCATGCCGGCACCGCCGATGATGGCGGAAAAGATCAGGACCTGCGTGGTCGACAGCTCGCCCATCGCGGTGGCGCGGCGCGCCGTGCGGGCCATGCGGGCATCGACTTCCGCCTCGATCAGGCAGTTGACGGCGAACGCGGCGCCGGCCAGCAGCCAGATGCCGATCGTGCCCCAGGCGAGCACGTGCCAGCCCGGAAAGCCGTCGGTGGCAAGGAACATGCCGATCACGGCGCAGAAGACGGCCAGCTGCGTGACGCGCGGCTTGGTCAGCGCCCAGTACTGCGCGACGCGGCTGGACGGTTTGTGGATGGCGGTTTGCGTAATCATGGGTGGCTCGCGGACGTCGCCGCCTCACGTCGTGGACTGCGCAGCGCCAGCTCGAGTTGATACTGTACCTTGTAGTTTAACATGGTCACCAGAAGGACGAGGCCAGCCGCCCCCGCGTTGTGGAGCACGGCGATCGGCAACGGGAAGTTCAGGAACACCGTCGCGATGCCCGTCGTTGCCTGGGCGATAAGCACCAGCGCCAGGTTGCGCGCCGTCCCGTGCAGGCCCGGCAGACGCCACGCACGCCACGCCGTATAGCCCAGTACGAGGACGACGACGAGCGCGAAGTTGCGGTGCACCCAGTGGATCGCCGTCAGCGCGGAAAACGGCAGGTAGTGTCCGGCCGCCGTCTTGCCCAGCTCGCGCCACAAGGTGAAGCCATGTTGCCAGTCCATCTCTGGGACAATTTGTCCATTACAAAGCGGGAAATCGTTACATGCGAGTGTCGCGTAATTGGTACTCACCCACCCGCCCAATGCCAGTTGGACAAGCAGCACGGCGCCGGACAGCCAGGCCAGCGGACGCAGCTTGCGTAGCACGGTGGGCGGGGCAGCCGGCGGCGCGGCCAGCAGGTTGTCCTCGCGTCCACCCAGCCACACGGCCAGCGCCAGCAGGGTCAGGCCGAACAGCAGGTGCAGGGTGACGATGACCGGCTGCAGTTTCAGGGTGACGGTCCACGCGCCGAACGCGCCCTGCACGCACACCCACAGGAACAGCAGGGTCGGCAGCGCCGGGCCATGCGTGGGCCGCACACCGCGTGCCCGCGCCTTGCGCCATTCCAGCCACGACGCCACCATCAACCCGATGATCAGGAAGCCGATGCCCATCGCGAGGAAGCGGTGGATCATCTCGATCCACGCCTTCACTTTCGTCACGGGTCCGGTAGGCATCAGCGCCTCGGCCGCGGCGATGTGTTCGTGCGCGAGGAACGGGTTCGCTTCGCCGTAGCAGCCCGGCCAGTCGGGGCAGCCGAGGCCGGAGTCCGTCAGGCGCGTAAAACCGCCGAAGACGATCAGGTCGAACGTGAAGAACGCGATCACCCACGCCAGCTTGCGGTATTTATGGGTGCCCGTCGCCGTCCACACGAGCGCGAGCGGCACGCTGGCCGCCAGGATGCCGGTCAGGGCCAGCAGGATGAAATTCGAGACTTCCATTGCGCTTTAGCCGACGGCCGACGCCTTCAACAGCTTGTTGATGTCCTTGTACACCTTGCGCACTTCCTGCAGCTGCGGATCCTTCGGGAAGCGCATCATCAGGTGGCCCAGCGGGTCGATCAGGTAGATGTGGTCGGCCGGTGTCGTACCCGTGTCGGCCGGCAGCCAGGACGCGACCGTCGCGCCATCCGCGCGCAGCATGTGCGTGCCGTCGTATTCGCGGATGATCAGCGTGTCCAGCGGTTCCCGGTCGGTGATGAGCCAGACGCGCTCGATGCGGTCGGCTTCCTTCCCTTGCATCAGGCGCAGCTGGCGCAGCGCGAAGAGCTGCTTCCGGCAAGAGTCGGGGCATGCGCCCGGCCCGACCATCAACATGACCCACTTGCCCTTGAACTGTTCCAGCGCCTGCGGACGGCCGTCCAGCGTGGTCGTCGCCATCGCGGGGACCGGATGGGCGCGCTGGTCGATCAGGGTGCCGTAGTTGTTGCGCTTTTCGGGCTTGATGACGTAATAGGTGAAATACGACGCGATCATCGGCGATGCGCACACGAGCAGCACCAGCCACAGCATCCAGCGGCCGCGCTTGCGAACGCTCTTCGGGTCGATTGCCGGTTCAGCCAGCTTGTTTGGTTCCACTTCGAAATCCTGTTATCACAAAAAATAGAAAGGCCATCGCCGCCAGCGCATACCACTGGAACGCGTAGCCCTTGTTGCGGTCGACGTCGACCGCGGGGGCGGGCCATGTGCGGGTGAGGTCGGAACCGTCCGCATTCGTCTGCTCCACCAGCACGGGCAGCGTGCGCAGGCTGCTCGCCTGGGCGAAGCCGGCCGGGTCGACATTCTGGACGATGGCGCCGGGCCGGGGCGGCGGCGCCTTGCCGAGTTCCATCACGCGCGCCGGATGCAGGATCGCCAGGCCTTCGATGGTCGTGCGGCCGCTTGGCGTCGCCACCTGCGGCACGCGATCGTGCACGGCCGGATCGCGCGGGACCCAGCCGCGCGCGACGAGGACGACCTCGTCGCTACCCGCTATTCTAAACGGCATCAGCAAAACGAATCCGGTACGGCCTTCGAGCGGCCGGTTGTCGAGGAACAGCGGCCAGTTGGAGACGAATTCCCCGGTCACAACGACACGGCGATATTCGACGGCGGCCGGATCGACCGGCGTCCCGTCGAGCACGAGCGGCGGCAAGGCCGTACGCTGCGTGAGCCGGGCCTGCAGCATCGTCTTCTCGGCCGCGCGGCGCACCTGCCAGTTGCCGAGCAGGATGCCGACCGCGACCAGCACGAGCGTCGCGAGGAAAGGAATGGTTCTGAAACGGAAGCGCAGTCGCATACAATGATCGTACAACCCAAACAAACTCTACCGGCCGCCCATGAAAACCGTCGTCGCCATCGCCTTCGTGCTCATCATCGGCAGCCTCGCCTCCGCCCTGTTCTTCCTGATGCGCGACAAGGGCCGCAGCAACCGCACCGTGCAGGCGCTGGCGATGCGGGTCGGGCTGTCGATCACGTTGTTCCTGTTCGTGCTGTTCGCGTACAAGATGGGGTGGATTCAGCCGAAAGGACTGCACTAACAAAAACGTCGTTCCCGCGCAGGCGGGAACCCATGCTGAAGGCCCGGAGTCGATTTGCTGGAAACAGCGCGGTGCATCCAACTGACGGGGTTCTGTTGTTCAGTATGGGTTCCCGCTTTCGCGGGAACGACGGTCTCAAGGCTACCTTAATTACAGCCAGTACACGACGACGTACAGCCCCAGCCACACGACGTCGACGAAGTGCCAGTACCACGCCGCACCTTCGAACGCGAAGTGATGTTCCGGCGTGAAGTGGCCGCGCAGTACGCGGTACAGCACGACCGACAGCATGATCGCACCCATCGTCACGTGAAAGCCGTGGAAGCCCGTGAGCATGAAGAAGGTCGAGCCGTAGATGCCCGAGGTCAGCTTCAGGTTCAGTTCGCTGTACGCGTGGTGGTATTCATACGCCTGGAAGCCCATGAAGATGGCGCCCAGCAGGATCGTCGCGAACAGGAACAGCGCGGTGCGGGCGCGGTGGCCGGCGCGCAGGGCGTGGTGGGCGATGGTCAGGGTCACGCCCGAGGTCAGCAGCAGTGCCGTGTTGATGGTCGGGATCGGGAACGGGCCCATGGTGCTGAACTGCTCCACGGTGCCGGCCGGGCCGATGTTGCCCCAGTGACCCGAATAGTCCGGCCAGATGACCTTGTGGTCGAGGTCGGACAGCCACGGCATCGAGATCGCTCGTGCGTAGAACAGCGCGCCGAAGAAGGCGCCGAAGAACATCACCTCGGAAAAGATGAACCAGCTCATCGACCAGCGGTAGGACAGGTCGACACGCTCGCCGTACTTGCCGGATTCCGACTCGCCGATGGCGTCGCCGAACCAGTTATAGAGCACGATCAGCATGGCGACGATGCCGGCGGTGCACACGCCCGGTCCCCAGGCGGTGCCGTTGACCCAGCCGGAAGCGCCGGCCATCGTGACCAGCATCGAGATGCCGGCTGCCATCGGCCAGCGCGATGGGCCGGGGATGAAATAGTACGGCGCGGAATGGGGCGAACTCATATATATCTCCTCAATCAAGCATTGTTTCGAATGTCGGGTACTTCCCCGCCTTCGTATTGCTGTGTGTTTTAACTTTTTGCCACGACCATGCGCACGACGAACACCAGGATGCCGATGAACAGCGCCACCCCGATCAGCCCGCCCACGATCACGTGGATCGGGTTCAGGTTGGCCGCGTCGTGCTCGTAGTCGCGGCGCTTGCGCACGCCGAAGAACGACCAGAACACGGCCTTCATCGTGGCGCCGAACGACGCGGTTTTTACAGGTTCACGTTGGTCGTCGTTGGCCATTATTTTTGCGCCGTCACGGCGCCACCGATTTCAAAGAACGTGTACGACAGCGTGATGTTCTTCACTTCGCGCGGCAGCTTCGGGTCGATGAAGAACACGACCGGCATCTGGCGCGCCTCGTGCGGTTTCAGCACCTGCTCCTTGAAGCAGAAGCACTCGACCTTTTTAAAATGCGGCGCCGCGGACTGCGGCGCGTAGCTCGGAATGGCCTGCGCCTTCACCGTACGGCCCTGCGTATTCACGACTTCGTAGACGACGGTCGCCATTTCGCCCGGGTGCACGTCGATGCTGCGCTGCGTCGGGCGGAAGCGCCACGGGCCCTGGGCGTTGCCGTCCAGTTCCACCGTGATCGTGCGCGCCAGGTCGACCTGGGTGTTGGCGGGCCGCGCCACCGTGCCGTCCTTCTGCGTGAGCACGTTGATGCCGAGCGCCTCGCACACCTGGCGGTAAATCGGCACCAGCGCATAGCCGAAGCCGAACATGATGCCGGCCACGACGATCAGCTTGATCAGCGTGGTGCGATTCAGCCGCAGGCGGCCACTGTCCTCGTGGCGGCCTGCATTCGTTTCCGCTTGCATGACAGCCTCAGTTCAGCCACAGGCGCTTGACGAACAGCACGACGAAGAAGAACAGCGCGAGCCCGGCCAGCCACAGGGCCGTGCGCCGGTTGTTCTTCCTGATCTGCTGCGAACGATCATCGTTCATCGCGATCTCACTTCACCAGCGGCGGCGTTTCGAAGGTGTGGAACGGCGCCGGGCTCGGCACGGTCCACTCCAGGCCCTCGGCGCCTTCCCACGGCTTCGCTTCGGCCGGCTTGCCGCCACGGATGGTCGGCAGCACGACGAAGAACAGGAAGTACACCTGCGACAGGCCGAAGCCGAACGCGCCGATCGAGACGATCTGGTTGAAGTCCGTGAACTGCACGGCATAGTCGGCGTAACGGCGCGGCATGCCGGCCAGGCCCAGGAAGTGCATCGGGAAGAACGTCAGGTTAAACCAGAACAGCGAGTTCCAGAAGTGAATCTTGCCGCGCAGTTCCGGATACATGTGGCCGGTCCACTTCGGTGCCCAGTAGTAGAAGCCGGCGAACAGGGCGAACAGCGAGCCGGCGACCAGCACGTAGTGGAAGTGGGCGACGACGTAATACGTGTCCTGCACCTGGATGTCGATCGGGGTCACGGCCAGGATCAGGCCCGTGAAGCCGCCCATCGTGAACACGAAGATGAAGCCGACGGCAAACAGCATCGGGGTCTCGAACGTCATCGAGCCCTTCCACATCGTCGCGACCCAGTTGAACACTTTCACGCCGGTCGGCACCGCGATCAGCATGGTGGCGTACATGAAGAACAGCTGGCTCGTCACCGGCATGCCGGTGGTGAACATGTGGTGGGCCCACACGATGAACGACAGGATCGCGATGGAAGCCGTCGCGTACACCATCGATGCGTAGCCGAACAGCGGCTTGCGGGCGAAGGCCGGGATGATCTGCGAGACGATGCCGAAGGCCGGCAGGATCATGATGTAGACCTCGGGGTGGCCGAAGAACCAGAAAATGTGCTGGTACATGACCGGGTCGCCGCCGCCGGCCGCGTTGAAGAACGAGGTGCCGAAGTGACGGTCGGTCAGGGTCATCGTGATGGCGCCGGCCAGGACCGGCATCACGGCGATCAGCAGGTAGGCGGTGATCAGCCAGGTCCAGCAGAACATCGGCATCTTCATCAGCGTCAGGCCCGGTGCGCGCATGTTCAGGATCGTGACGATGATGTTGATGGAACCCATGATCGACGACGCGCCCATGATGTGCAGGGCGAAGATCGCCATGTCCATGCCCGGGCCCATCTGCGTCGACAACGGCGCGTACAGCGTCCAGCCGGCGGCGGTGGCGCCGCCCGGGACGAAGAACGACGTCGCGAGCAGGATCGCGGCCGGCGGCAGCAGCCAGAACGAGAAGTTGTTCATGCGCGCGAACGCCATGTCGGATGCGCCGATCTGCAGCGGGATCATCCAGTTGGCGAAGCCGACGAACGCCGGCATGATCGCACCGAACACCATCACGATGCCGTGCATGGTGGTCAGCTGGTTGAAGAATTCGGGGCGGAAGAACTGCAGGCCGGGCTGGAACAGCTCGGTGCGGATCATCAGCGCCAGCACGCCGCCCGAGAGCAGCATGATGAACGCGAACCACATGTACAGCGTACCGATGTCCTTGTGGTTGGTGGCAAAGAGCCAGCGGCGCGCGCCGACCGGGTGGTCGTGCGCGTGGTCGTGGCCATGCTCATTTGTTCCGGTATGAGTGTGATCGATAGTAGGGGAAGTCATGTCAGTATCCTAGTCGTGCGGGACAGCAAGGCCGTGGTGCGGTGACGCGGTGACGGCCCGGTCCCTGTAATCCAAACGCTTGTTGCTTGTCTTGTCTTATTTGCCGCGGGCAGCCAGGACTTCGGAAGGCTGGACGATGTTCTCGTCGGCCTTGTTGGTCCAGTTATTGCGGGTATAAGTGATGACGGAAGCGATCTCGGAATCCGACAGCTGCTTCCACGCCGGCATCGCCGACGGATACTTACCGCTGTGCTTGCCATTCAGCAGCACGGCGATCTGTTCGGCCTTGGGACCGAGTACGACCGGCGAACCGACCAGCGCGGCAAATGCGCTCGGCACGCCCTGGCCGTTGGCCTGGTGGCAGGCCACGCAATTGGCGGCGTAGACTTTCTCGCCCTTCGTCTTGAGTTCGTCGATGGTCCAGACCTTGTTCGGGTCGTCGGCCAGCGCGGCCATGCGGGTCTTCTCGCCGTTCACCCATGCAGTGTAGTCTTCAGCGGAGACGACTTTCACGACGATCGGCATGAACGCGTGTTCCTTGCCGCACAGCTCGACGCAGTTGCCGCGGTACGTGCCGATCTGCTCGGCCTTGAACCACGTGTCGCGCACGAAGCCGGGGATGGCGTCCTGCTTGACGGCGAAGGCGGGAATCGTCCACGAGTGGATCACGTCGTTGGCGGTCAGCACGAGGCGGACCTTCTTGCCGACCGGGACGACGACGGGATTGTCGACCTCGAGCAGGTAGTTCTCGGTGCGCTTCTCGGTCGGTGCGATGCCCGGCTCGCCCACCTGCGTGCGCGGCGTGGCCAGGTTCGACAGGAACGAGATGCCTTCGCCCTCGCCCTTCAGGTAGTCATAGCCCCATTTCCATTGCATGCCGGTGACCTTGATGGTCAGGTCCGGGTTGGAAGTGTCCTTCATCTGCACGACGGCGTGCGTGGCCGGCAGGGCCATGCCGATGACGATCAGGAACGGTATGACGGTCCAGGCGATCTCGACCGTGGTGGATTCGTGGAAGGTGGCCGGTTTGTGGCCGAGGGACTTGCGGTGCTTGAACACCGAATAGAACATGACGCCGAACACGCCGATGAAGATGACCAGGCAGACCACCATCATCCAGTTATGCAGGCTGTAGATATAGGCCGCAATGCCCGTCACGGGCGCCTGCATGTTGAGCTGATGTTCCACTGGACGACCGGTAATGACGGGCTCGGTAGCCGCCATCGCCGGGATGCTGGCCGCTACTGCGAGACCGAGCATCAACGCTTTGAATCGTTTTGCATATGTCATGTTGTCCCCAACCACCTTTAGAAGAGAAATTTCTAGAACGGAAGCGGCCCTCCTCTGGCTCGCCATGGAGGAACCACGGAAGACAACTTCCGTTCTGAAATCCTTTTTAAACTAAACGCAACCACTTCCCGTCGCGCCGGCGGGCGCTTCGGGACTCGACACCGTCCAGCCGGGAACCGTCTGGAACCCTCGTTGAACGATGCCTTCAAACCTTGCTTGCGGGGGATACCCGATACGCTGCCTTGTATCCCCGGGTGATGCTCCAACCCTCGACTTCACGCCTTTATGCTTAATTTTTTAGCGCTTTTTTGATCCAGTCGAAAAAAGTGTGTTTGATTATACTGAAAGCGGTAATTTTTATTCAAGGAAAATTACCGCGATCGTATACAGGATGCATGGGTCTTACCGCGGCTTGGGCGGCTGGAAGCGGACGATCGCCTCGCCCGCGGCCGTCGTCTTCGGTGCCGGCCGGAAAGCGTGGCCGTAGATGACCTCGAACGTCAGGCCCAGCTTGCCGTCCGCACGGCGGCCCGCTTCCAGCGCGTCGCGCATGCGCTGCCACGCCGCCCGGCCGACGAGGCCGCGGCGGCGCGTTGCCAGCGGGTTGCCGCCGAACGCGCGCACGTCGGCCAGCAGCTTGTCGGCCGAGTCGTACGTCACCGTGATCTGTTCCATGTCCATGACGGGCGTCGTGAACCCCGCTTCCACGAGCTGGTCGCCGAAGTCGTGCATGTCGACGAACGGCAGCGTGTGCGGGGTCTCGTCCATCGCCGCGAACGCGGCACGCAGTTCGCGGAACGTGTCCGGACCGAAATTCGAAAACATCAGCAAGCCATCCACGCGCAGCACGCGACGCCACTCGGCGAACACGCGGTCGGGCTGAGGATGCCAGTGCAATGCCAGGTTCGACCAGACCAGGTCGAGCGAGTTCGGGCCGAACGGCAGGTTGCCGAAGTCCGCGCAAACGAGATCGATGCCGGCTTTGGCGGGGAGCAAACGGCTCAACAGGGACCGGGGCGCCGACGTGGCGGCTCCGGCGGCCGCCAGCATGGCCGGCACGGCGTCCAGGCCGAGCACCTGCGCGGCCGGGTAGCGCTTCTGCAGCTCGGCGATGTCGACACCGGTGCCGCAGCCGGCGTCGAGCACCTGGCGCGGCGCGGTCTTGACGAGCGTCAGGCGGTCGAACATGCGGCTGGCGATCTCGCGCCGCAGGAAATCGGATGGCGCGACCCGGGCGGGGTCGGCGAACAGCTGGCGCACGCGGACCGGATCGATCGGGGCGCTCATCCTGGAGGGGGCTTGGGGTGAAACCATGATGGGGCTGCGGTGAATGGGATAATGGCGGGAGTGTACATGATGGGTGGAACTTACGATGACGGCCCGTTATTTGTCCCTGCGGCATTGGCTGCGCGTGCTGGTGCCGTCGATGTGCGCCCTGTGCGGGGGCGGGTGCGATGATGTCGTGTGCGCGGCGTGCCGGGAGGCATATGCGGGGGCGCGGCGGATGCGGTGCGGCCAATGCGCAAACCCGCTAGCCGAGATACCGTCGCTCCCGCGCAGGCGGGAGCCCAAGTTGGAGTTGCCGGGAACGCAAGCAAACTTGGATCCCCGCCTGCGCGGGGACGACGTCAGTGGCATTTGCGGCACCTGCCTGCGCGACCCACCCGCCTTCGACGCGACGGTCGCCGCCGTCGATTACGCGATTCCCCTCGACCAGCTCGTGCTTCAATTAAAATTCGGCGCCCGCCTCGCGCTCGCGCCGTGGTGCGCGCGCCAGATCCGCGATGCCGTGCTGGCCCGGCCCGGCCTGCCGCTGCCCGATCTGCTGTGCCCCGTCCCGCTGGGTCCGGGCCGGCTCGTCGAACGCGGCTTCAACCAGGCGCTGGAAATCGCGCGGCCCCTGGCGGCGGCGCTCGGGGTAGCATGTCATCCGGCGCTGGCGCTGCGCACGCTCGACACGCCGGCGCAGTCGGGCGTGGCCCCGAGCGTGCGGGCGCAAAACGTGCGCGGCGCGTTCGCCGTGGAGGCCCCGGACCTCGTGGAAGGCCGCCACGTCGGCCTCGTCGACGACGTCATGACGAGCGGCCACACGCTGGGCGAACTGGCCGCCACTTTTAAACGGTTCGGCGCGGTGCGCGTGACGAATTTTGTGTTCGCGCGCACGCCGCCCCACCCGTAACCCAAGGAGATTGATTTTGTTTCACGTCGTACTGGTCGAACCCGAAATCCCGCCCAACACGGGCAACATCATCCGCCTGTGCGCGAACACGGGGGCGCAACTGCACCTGGTCGAGCCGCTCGGCTTCCCGCTGGACGATGCCAAGATGCGCCGCGCCGGTCTCGACTACCACGATTACGCCACGATGAAGGTCCACAAGAACTGGGACGCCTTCCTGGCCGACACGCAGCCGGACCCCACCCGGATGTTCGCCATGACGACGCACGGCTCGTCGCCGTTCGCGGATGCCGCGTTCCGCCCAGGCGACGTGTTCGTATTCGGCGCCGAGTCGCGCGGCCTGGATCCGGCCTTGCGCGAATCGTTCCCGCCGGCCCAACGCATCCGCCTGCCGATGATGCCGGGCAACCGCAGCCTGAACCTGTCGAATACGGTGGCCGTCGTCGTCTACGAGGCGTGGCGCCAGAACGGGTACGCGGGCGGGGGCTGAGGCGGCTGACCCGTCTTTACCCCACACTCTCCCACACGCGTGATTTATGGTGTTCCCGAGGTTAAGGCGGAAGAGATAAGGCTTGCACCGTAGGACGTTCTGTGGCCGTGAAAGGCAACCGGAACCCCGCCGATCAACACGGACGGGTCACCCTCGATGATCACGCATATTGAATGCCCGGGGATGGGACAGACACATGCGTCACCTTGCCGTGCAACGGCAAGGCCATTGACCGAAGAGGTGGCGGAAGCGATGACAACCTTGCCACCGTGGCTCGTCAGATCGCCCAATCGAATCACGCCTTTCATGGACGTTCTCCTGTGCCGTTTCGTAGGTCTTGGTCGTAGATACCTTTACATCTGATTCTCGTCCCATTGCCAGAATGTAACGCCGTAATCCGTGCCGAAAGCTGGCATGATTTCACCGTCCTTGAAGTAACGACGCGATCCTGCTTTCGCTGGCCACTTCATCTGCGCGATAGATTGTGCAGCTGGTCGCAACAACCCAGCGCATCCGCCTGCAGATGATGCCCATCAGTGACACATCTGCTGCATCATTTGCAGATGCCGTTCGCGCGATTCCCTAGACATGTCCGGCATCGCCTGCTCCATGATCGCCTGGCGTGCTTCTGGCGTGCGCGCACTCATCATTTGCTGATGCAGCCGGCACATATCGTCTTGGCCGTGCATGCCCATGTGCTCCACCCCCGCGCCGCGGCGAGGCGGCGGCTGTTCCGGCGCGTGCGCCTGCCACGACTGGCAAGCGGTCAATAGCGTTGCTACGAGCACGAGCCTGGATTTCATGAGTATCTCCTGTCGGAATACTCATCGTTCGACCAGGCCGCGGACCGGCAGTTCCCGATCAGCCGAACTGCCGGATCTTCGCAACGAGCTTCGTCGTCGAGCGGTCGTGCGCGAAATCGATCGCGACGGCCTTGCCGCCATAGGCAATCACTTCCTTCCCTTCCGGGATGGCGCTCATGACGTAGTCGCCGCCCTTGGCATAGATGTCGGGGCGGGCTTCCTGGACGACTTCCAGCGCGGTGTCCTCGTCGAATTCCACGACGAGGCTGACGGATTCCAGCGCGGCCAGCACGGCCATGCGGTCGGCCAGCGTGTTCAGCGGGCGGTCGTCGCCCTTGCCCAGGCGTTTCACGGACGCGTCCGTGTTGACGGCGACGACGAGCGACGCGCCCAGTTCGCGGGCCTGGGCAAGATACGTCACGTGGCCGCGGTGCAGGATGTCGAACACGCCGTTCGTCAGCACGACGGGTTTCGGCAGGTCGGCGATGCGTTGCGGCAAGGTGGCGCGGGTGCAGAGTTTTTGTTCGAAGGTAGCCATGGCGTGCATTTTAACTTGCGGCCGGCGGTTCCTCTTCCGGCTCGTCGATCAGCATCGACAGCTCGGCCGGCTTCGTGGCGCCGCCGCCCTCGCCCGGCGCTTTTCTCTCGCCCGACAGCTTGATCTGCAGGCGCAGGCCGTTCGCGGAATCGGCGTTGCGGATCGCTTCGTCGTAACTGATGTAGCCCTTGTTGTAGAGCTCGAACAACGCCTGGTCGAACGTGCACATGCCCAGCTCGCGCGACTTGTGCATGATCTCCTTGATGCTCTGGAAGCTGCCTTTCAGGATCATCTCGCCGATCGTCGGCGTGTTCAGCAGGATCTCGATGGCCGCCTTGCGCCCCTTGCCGTCTTCCGTGCGGACGAGGCGCTGCGAAACGATGGCACGCAGGTTCGACGACAAGTCCATCAGCAATTGATTCCTCCGCTCTTCCGGGAAGAAGTTGATGATGCGGTCCATCGTCTGGTTCGCATTGTTCGCGTGCAGCGTGCCGAGGCACAAATGACCTGTTTCGGCGAACGCAATCGCGTGTTCCATCGTTTCCGTGTCGCGGATCTCACCGATCAGGATCACGTCCGGCGCCTGGCGCAACGTGTTCTTCAGCGCGTTGTGCCACGACAGCGTGTCGACGCCCACCTCGCGGTGCGTGATCAGGCAGCTCTTGTTCTTGTGAACGTATTCGACGGGATCCTCGACCGTGATGATGTGGCCGGCCGAGTTGCTGTTGCGGTAATCGATCATCGCCGCCAGCGTCGTCGACTTGCCGGAACCCGTGCCGCCGACGACGAGGACGAGGCCCCGCTTCGTCATCACGACATCTTTCAAGACCTCGGGCAGGTCGAGTTTTTCGAAGTTCGGGATTTCCGATGCAATGGTCCGCACGACCATGCCTACGCTCTGCTGCTGCACGAACACGTTCACGCGGAACCGGCATACGCCGGGCAGGGAAATCGCGAAGTTGCACTCCATCTCGGCTTCGAACTCGGTCCGCTGCCGCTCGTTCATGAGGGAGAGGGACAGCGCGCGCGTGATTTCGCCCGTCAGGCGCTGCTGGCTCAGGGGTTTCATCGCGCCCTGGTGCTTCATGCTGGGCGGGAAGTCCGCCGAGATGAACAGGTCGGAGCCGCCCTGCTGGTGCATGACCGTGAGCAGCTTGTGCATATAGGCCTGGGCTTCCGCCGGGCCGAAGGTCGAGGACATGGATGTGTTCCTATTAACGCAAGGCAACATCGCCTGCCCGGCCATTATATCCATGGCTTTACCGGTAAAATAGTGACAGACTGCTTAAAAGGCAGGCAAACGTGTCTTCGAGAACACGGCCGTTCAATACACTCCGATCCCATGACACTGACCGAACTGAAATACATCGTCGCCGTCGCACGCGCCCGCCATTTCGGACATGCGGCCGAAGCCTGCTTCGTCGCCCAGCCCACGCTGTCCGTCGCCATCAAGAAACTCGAGGACGAACTCGGCGTCACGCTGTTCGAACGGGGCGGCTCGGAAGTGTCCGTGACGCCGCTGGGCGCGCAGATCGTCGCCCAGGCCGAGCGCGTGCTCGAGCAGACGGCCGCCATCAAGGAATTGGCCAAGCAGAACAAGGACCCGCTGTCCGGCCCGTTGCGCCTCGGTGTGATCTACACCATCGGCCCGTACCTGCTGCCGCCGCTCGTGAAAAATCTGATCGCGAACGTGCCGCAAATGCCGCTCGTGCTGCAGGAGAATTTCACGGTGAAACTGCTCGACCTGCTGCGCCAGGGCGAGCTGGACGCCGCGATCATGGCCCTGCCGCTGCCGGAACACGGCATGGCCGTGCAGGCGCTGTACGACGAACCGTTCGTCGTCGCGATGCCGAAGAACCACCCGTGGTCGACGCGCACCGAGATCGCGGCCGAGGACCTCAAGAGCGAGACGATGCTGCTGCTGGGCGCCGGCCACTGCTTCCGCGACCAGGTGCTCGAAGTCTGCCCGGAGATGGCGCGCTTCTCTTCGTCGCCGGGCAACGGCATGCAGCGCACCTTCGAGGGCTCGTCGCTGGAGACGATCCGGCACATGGTCGCGAGCGGCATCGGCCTGACCGTGCTGCCGCGCGCCTCCGTGCCGGACATGAAGGATCCGAACGGCATGCTGACCTTCGTCCGGTTCCAGGATCCGGTCCCGTCGCGCCGCGTCGTGATCGTATGGCGCAAGAGTTTTACGCGCCGCGCCGCCATCGATGCCGTCGTCAAGGCCGTGGCCGACTGCGGGCTGCCCGGCGTCGAGATGGTCACGCTCCAGGCCGCGGCCTGACGCGCGCGGGCAGGACCGGCGCGGCCGCAGTGGGTGCCGCGTCCGCATCGTCCGTCCGGATGCCGATACCGCCGCAAGGTCCCGCCTGCTTTCCGGACAGCGCGCCGACCAGTTCCGTGCCCCGCTGCGGCACCGACACCAGCGGCGCGCATCGCACCGCGTCCCACGTGCTGCCTTCCTGTTTGAATTCGACGGCGCGCACGGCATAGACGCGGCCGCCCTGCTCCAGCGCGACCAGCGCCGTGCCGCCGTTCACGACCCCGAGCACGAAGCGGCGCCGCGGCATGCTGTCGTCGCTGGCGTCGGTCTCGCTGAAATCGCCGCCCCGGTCGGCGATACCCGCGAGTCCGAGTCCCACGCCCAGCAGCGCCTGGATGCCGGCAGGGAGCTCGCGCAGCGACCGCGCCTCCGTCCACGCGCCCTGCTCCTGCCCGCCGGCCTGCGCGAGCAGGCAGCTTCCAAGTCCGATTCCGGCCACCACCATGGTTACGAACCGCATATGCATTCTCCTTGATCCGAAGCCGGCATCGTAGAGCGCGCGCGTACGCCATGCCTTGTGCATCGTCGACGTGCGCATGATCGCCGCGTATCGTCCTGCGCCGTACAGCCGGGCGCGCCCCGACAGGCTACAATCCTGACCTTGCAGATTTTCAATTCGAACGCACAATGAACAAGCTGGCGCTTTATTTCCGCCTGGTCCGGGGCCACAAGCCCATCGGCATCCTGCTGCTGCTGTGGCCCACGCTGTGGGCCTTGTGGATGGCATCGAACGGCCATCCCGATCCGATGATCCTCGCCATCTTCATCGTCGGCACGGCGCTGATGCGATCAGCCGGCTGCGCGATCAACGACTACGCCGACCGCGACTTCGACCGCCACGTCAAGCGTACGGTCGACCGCCCGCTGACGAGCGGCCGCATCAAGGGTTGGGAAGCGCTGATGGTGGCGGCGGTGCTCGCGATCGTCTCGTTCCTGCTGATCCTGCCGCTGAACACGCTGACGAAGCAGCTCTCTGTCGTGGCCGTGATCGTCGCGGGCAGCTATCCGTATTTCAAGCGTTTCTTCGCGCTGCCGCAGGCCTACCTTGGCATCGCGTTCGGCTTCGGCATCCCGATGGCGTTCGCGGCCGTGCAGGACCACGTCCCGGCCGTCGCGTGGTGGCTGCTGGTCGCCAACGTGTTCTGGTCGCTGGCCTACGACACCGAGTATGCGATGGTCGACCGCGACGACGACCTGATCATCGGTATCCGCACGTCCGCCATCACGTTCGGCCGCTACGACGTCGCCGCGATCATGCTGTGCTACGCGGCGACGCTGGGCATCGACCTCGTGTGCGGCTGGTCGCTGGGCCTGCGCTGGTGGTTCGTGGCGGGCATCGCCGTCGCGGCCGGGATGGCCGTCTACCACTACACCCTGATCCGCGGCCGCGACCGCACGAAATGTTTTGCCGCGTTCAACCACAACAATTGGTTGGGTGCGGCCGTGTTTGCTGGCGTCGCGCTAGACTATGCATTAGGATAATATTGTCCGCAACGCAATCCATAACGAGAGGTTCCCCCATGATGGAAAAAATCCCGACCCAGTCCGGCGCCCGCGACCAGCTGCTGTCCGACCTGAAGACCGTCATCCAGGACGCGGAAGCGTGGCTGCGCCACAGCGGCCACCTGACCGGCGAAGAATTCAAGGCCGCCAAGGTCAAGTTCGAGCGCACCCTGGTCAAGGCCAAGGAAGACATCGTCCGCCTGGAAGAAGCCGCGGTCGAAAAAGCCAAGGTCGCCGCCAAGGCCACCGACGAATACGTCAAGGAGAATCCGTGGAAGGCCGTCGGCCTGGGCACCGCCGTCGGTGTCGTGATCGGCATGCTGATCGCGCGTAAGTAATGGGAGTCGTCGCGACGGCAGGCCGGATCGGTGCGACGCTCGTCGCGATGGCGGGCACGCGGCTGGAGCTGGCCGCGGTCGAATTCCAGGAAGACGCACGCCGCCTGCTGGGCCACCTCGCGTGGACCCTGCTGGCCGTGTTCCTCGCGGCCGGCGCCCTCCTGCTGGCCGCGCTGTTCGTCATCGCCATCTTCTGGGACACGTACCGCCTGCAGGCCGTCGGCGGCATGGCCGTCCTGTTCGGCGTGCTGGCCGGCATCATCCTCATGAAAGTCCGCGCCAGCATGACCGCGGAAGCGCCGCTGCTCTCGGCCACGCTGGCCGAACTGCGCAACGACGTCGACTACCTGCGCCATGGCCTGGCCCAACATCATGCGGAGGCAACCGATGAACAAGCCTGATCTCGCCACCCGCCGCGCGGCCCTGATCGAACAATGCGCCGAACAGCGCGTGGGCCTCGCCTACGAGCTGAAGGCGCTGCGTCCGTCGAATGCACTGGCCGGGCATCCGGTCATGGGCTACGTCGCCGCCAACCGCAAGCTGGTGCTGGGTGCGGCCGGCGCCGCACTGGGGCTCGTCCTCATGCGCCGCAAGCGCCTGGCCGGGCTCGTCACATCGGCCCTGTCGGCGGTGAAGATGGCGCGCGGCGCGCTGGGCATCCTCGCGCAGCTGCGCCGCTAGTCGTTGAGGCCGAGCGCTTCCCAGCCATTCGGCGTCAGCTTGACGTACAGTTTTTCCTTCTGGGAGCGCTCGCCGTCGACGTTCCGTCCGACTTCGGGGAACGCTTCCTTGACCTGCGGCTTGCGGGCCCAGTCGGCCACGTTCGACAGCTGATAGGTGTAGATCACGCTGCTCTCCTCGTGGTCCCCCACCTTGGCCGGGTCCGCCCAGCGGAGCACCTTGCTCAGCGACTTGCGCCCCCAGCAGATGCGCGGCTGCTTCCCGGCGTTCGCGTGCAGGTAAGGCTTCGCGGCATCGGCCATCGTGTAGCGCTTGACCTTCACCCCGCTCGGCTTGCCATTGACGACGGCGCCGGGTAATTCCACGTCCTCGCTCCTGGCAAGGCCGACGGATTCCAGCGCCGACATCTGGCCGGCCACGCCGTCCGGGTACATCTTCTGCTGGCGGATGTCGGTTTCATACACGTCGACCGGCCATTTGATGGGATCCAGGCACAGGTCGCCCTTCTTGTCGAAATACTGGGAGACGGTGAGGCCGAAGTTCTTTTCGTTGGCCGACGTCTTGCTGCTGCAGGCGGACAGCGATGCGACCAGCGTCGCGCCCAGCATGAGGGAGATGGCAGTCTTGTTCATGGTGATGTGATTGTACCAAGGCTGGGCGCGGGTGGAATCTCTTCCATGGCCGCGTACACGCGCTTGCCCAGCTTCCGCGCCGTCGCCACCATCAGGTCGGCCCCTTCCGACGCGCCGCCGATGCGCAGGACGGCATCGCACCGCTCCAGCAGGCGCTGCGCATGCGGGTGGAACACGGCGTCGAACACCGCGTCCCCCGGCGCCTGCGATCCGGCCAGGCGCACCGTCGGCAACGCCAGCCATTCGCCCAGCACGGGTAGATGTCCGGCCTCGTACAGCGGCATCACGCACGCTTCCATGGCCGCGACGTTGGCCGCGACACGGTCCGGGTCCCCGTCCGTGCCGGACCGGTACGGGCCCGCGACCAGGATCATCATCCCGCGCGGCGCGAACAGGTGCAAGCGCGCGTACTGCAGCAGCATGATCGTCTTGCCGTCGACGATGCCCGTGCCGATCATGGCCAGCGCCGCGTCGATGTCCAGTTCCAGCACGTCCAGCCGCTCGCCCTCCGCCGCCACGCCGCCGCCGGGTTCCACGCGGTCGCGCGCCTCGTACTCGGCCACGAAGAAGTGCAGGCGCTCCGTCACGCTGCCGGGGCTCATGAACGCATCCCACAGGCGGGTGACCTTGCCGACGCGGTAGCCCGTCTCCTCTTCGACCTCGGCACGGATGCGTTCTTCCGGACTGGCGCCGTCGAGCAGGCCCGCCGCGGCCTCGACGAGGAAGCCGTCGTGGCCGTTCACATAGGCCGGCAGGCGGAACTGGCGCGTCAGCACGACGGTGCGGCGCGCGCGATTGGCCAGCAGCAGCGTCGCACCATTGCCGCGGTCATAGGTTTCCCGGGTCTGCACATCCCAGCCGCCTTCGGCCGTGCGCAGCGCGAACGTCGTCTTGTTCAGGATGCCCCAGTCGTCCGAGAGCAGCTCGACCTGCCTGATTTCCACATGATCCTGCACGATATTCTCCAGTCATTGAAGTTCGTGTAAACTATCGTGCAGTATCGTGCAATGTCAAGCACGACGAAAGGACGGCATGCTGACGAGCCAGCGAAAGCAGTATCTGATGGACGTGTTGCGGCGCGACGGCCAGATCGTCGCCACGAAGATGAGCGCGGAACTGGGCGTGTCGGAAGACACCGTCCGGCGCGACCTGCGCGAGCTCGCGAAGGAAGGCTTGCTGCAGCGGGTGCACGGCGGCGCCCTGCCCGCCAGCCCGGCGCTGGCGGACTTCGCGACGCGCCACGCTATCGCCACCGACGACAAGGCCGCCATCGGCCGCGCCGCCGCCGCGCTCGTGCAGCCGGGCCAGGTCGTGTTCGTCGACGGCGGCACGACGTGCGCGCAACTCGTGCGCGCGCTGCCGCGGCGCCTGGGAGCGACGGTCGTCACGCACAGCCCGTCCATCGCGATGGAGCTGATGGACCATCCGGACATCGACGTGATCATGCTCGGCGGCCGCCTGTTCCGCCACTCGGCCGTCGGCGTGGGCGCGGCGACCCTGGAAGCCATCGCCCGGATCCGCGCCGACACGTATTTCATGGGCGTGACGAGCGTGCATCCCGAGAGCGGGCTGTCGACCGGCGATTACGAGGAAGCGTGCATCAAGCGGGCGCTGTGCCATGCGGCGGCCGAGACCATCGTGCTGGCGTCGTCGGAAAAGCTGGCCACCGCATCCCCGTACCGGATCGTCGGGCTGGCCGAGATCAGCGGGATGGTGGTGCCGGCGGCGACCGGCGAGGAAGTGTTGCGGCCGTATCGGGAGATGGGGATTGCGCTGACGCTGGCGGCGCACTAGCGGCAGGTCGCACAAGCCGAATGCTCGGCTTGTGGCAGGCCTTAGTGAGGCGACCCAGCGTATCCGAGCCGGCTCAGAAAGGCGATTTCCTCAGCGGTCGAAGTACGGCCGAGTATGCTGTTGCGAAACGGGAATCGGCCGAACCGGGCAATGACATCGCGATACTTTCGCACCCATCCGAGCACTTCGTCAAAACCCGGGCAGTCGTCCGCCAGTGTCGTGAACAGCGCGACTGAAATGTCTTGCATGGCCAAGTCCTCTGCGTGCTCGAACGGCATATATGCGAACCAGCGCTCAAGCGGCCTCAGATATAGATGAGCACCACTGGTCCGCAGCTGCTGAGCCGCCTCGAGAGCAAGACCGTCCCCACTGAACGATTTCGCGTTGCCACGGAAAACGTTGCGCGTGAATTGGTCGAGAACGATGATGCGGGCAAGTGTTCCGGAGGGCCCGTTGGTATCCCAGTGGCGCAGCCCTCCCGCGAGAGCCTGGTCGATCGTCTCGCCAAAGCGGGTAGCGATCACCGTATCGAAATCGGGATCGGCGCTGAACCACGCGTCGCGCGGGGCGCCATAGCCCTGGCTTGACGGGGTACCGTACCAAAAATCGAGAACGTCTTGATAGTCCATGTCTGCTTTCCTTGTATAACCATGATGGATTCAGGGTACTGACGCGCGAACTCCGGCCAGCCGATGAATTCGGCTGACCGATGAGATCGCGGATCGAGGAAATCAGACAGTTACCATAGCGCGATTCTAGCGACTATTTTCGCCCAGCGCATTGCGCGCCACGCGCCGGGCAATCCATTTACCTCCGGCAGCTCAACCGCACCGACTCATTCTCGCGCGCAACGACGCGGACGGCCTCGCTGTCACCGCACCGGTACACGATGCGCAACCGCTTCGGCTCCCCGCGCGCCGGATCGCCGCACAGCTGGTTGTCGGCACGGACGGTGCCGCGATTGCGTTCGACCTGATAACGCACGGCGCGGCGTGCGTCGCAGGAAGCGAAGTGCGTGCCGTATTCCGCGTCTTCGACGAAGATGCGCGAGCCGCGGCCTTCACCGCGACCGCCGCCGGCTTCGCGCAGGCCGGCGGCATAGCCGTCGTCATAGCCGCGGCGGTATTCGGCGCTCTGCGCGAACGCGGACGTGGTGGCGGCGCTCAAGGCCAGGATCGCGGCGATGCGCAGGAGGGGGCGATTATTGAGTGTCATTTTGTTCTCCCGATTGAAGTGGATGACTTCATCGTAGCGCGCGCGCTCGAAACGCTCTGTGCGGTCGGTGTAAGAGACGTTTCAGTCTGTAAGGAAGCGGGCGCCCCGCCCCGCGCGGCCGTGCCAGAATAAGGCCATGACACCCGCAGCCGTCTGCACCATCGGGCATTCGAACCGTACGATCGAGGAGTTCATCGGGCTGCTCTGGCAGAACGGCATCGCCTGCCTGCTCGATATCCGGACCGTCCCCAAATCGCGCCACAATCCGCAATTCGGGCAGGATGAACTCGCGGCCTCGCTGCTTGATGCCGGCATCGAATACCGGTACATCAAAGGCCTCGGCGGCCTGCGCCGCCCGCTCAAGGATTCACCGAATGCCGCCTGGCGCAACACGTCGTTCCGCGGCTACGCGGACTACATGCAGACCGACGAATTCGCGGCCAACGTCGACGCGGTCATCGAACTCGCGCAGACCCGGCCCTGCGCGCTGATGTGCGCGGAAGCCGTGCCGTGGCGCTGCCACCGCTCGCTCGTCGCCGATGCGCTGCTGGTGCGCGGCGTGCCCGTCGACGACATCATCGATGCGCGCCAGCGCAAGCCGCACAAGCTGACGCCCTTCGCCCACGTCGAAGGCCTGCGCATCACGTATCCGCCGGAGCAATCGGAACTGGACCTGGGACCGCCGGGCTGAGCAACCGCCGCAACTGCGCCCGCTGGTAGGCGCCGAAGCCCTCGCTGAACAGGCAGCGGATCAGCGGATCCTCGACCACGTCGGCCTGCGCCACGTCGCGCTCCGTGTCCGCGTCGAACACCGCATCGTTGATGCGCATGTACAGCGACGTCAGCGACTCGCCCAGTTCCAGCGCCGCGTACAGTTTCACGGCGGGGATCCCGGTGGTCCAGCCCAGTGGCCCATCATCGTCGACCAGGTCCGCGCTGCCCGGCGACAGCCGGTAGCGGAAGCGCGTCACCTCGCCCGCATGATCGTGGATCGACAACTGCCAGAGGCGCGGGCTGTCGAAATATTCGCTTTCGTCATCCAGCGCGGCGTAGCGGTCCGCCAGGCCGGTGCGGCAAAAGTCAAGCACGCGCGTCCACTGGTCCGCCGTCAGCGCGGGGAAATGGCGGGCGATGTCGGCCGTGGGCGGCGCGTCGGCATTGCCCTCATAGATGTAGTCGACGTCCTGCGCGCCGACGGGAATGATCCAGTCCAGCGGCGGCGCCGGATGCAACCCGTCCGCATCGAGCTGCATCGAGACCGACGGATCCATGCGCACGACGCGCGCGTGCGGCAGCACCGCCTGCACCTCGTCGGTGAAGCGGGCATACGAGATCGGAAAGAACGCCCGGTTGTACCACGACCAGGGTTCGAGCCGGAACTGGCAGGAGCTCGGCACGACGAAGCGCGGGTCCAGGGCCTGCAACTGCTCCAGCCATTCCTCCGGCAGCGCCGGCGGCGCGGGTTCGGCGCGCGTCGGGGCCAGCACCTCGATCTCGCGCATCGTCTGGAACGGAAACAGCACGAGGTCCCACGGTTTCTCGGCGACGAGACGCGCGAGCGCCGCATCGTCGATCCACGAGTCGACCACGTTCAGGACGTTCAGCCCCGCGGCACGGACCTGGAACATCGAGTCGACCTCGGCATCCATCGCTTCGCGCGGCACGACCTGGAACGGGCCGACGTCCACGGGCACGTCCAGCTGCAGCGCGTGGACGCGCGTAAAACCCAGCGCGCGCACCATGTCGAACAGCTCATCGAAAAGGCAGTAGATGTACAGCGGCGTCGCGCGGTCCAGCAGGTCCAGGCTCTCGAGCGAGCAGTGGTCGTCGTGGAAGTGGGAGATGAAGACGGCATCGAAGCGCTGGCGCCGGATCAGCGCTTCGTCGAAACGCACGTCCGGGAACGCGTGGCAGTTGCGGCTGAACGGGTTTTCGAAGATGGTGTCGAAGGCGATGCGCGTACCCTCGCATGTGAACACGTAGCCCGCATGCAGGATCCGCGCGACCGTCAACGCGGCCATCAGTCCAACCGCTTCAAGCGCTGGCCCAGGATGCCCCAGCGGCAATCGACGCCGTCCAGCTGCGCGCACAGTGCCCAGCCGGTGCCGATCTTCTCGACCGTGACGGGCGTCTCGATTTCTTTGGCCAGCTTCTCGGCCCAGCCGCGCGCGGCGCCCTGGCCCTTGAACAGCTCCTTGCCTTCGTAGATGACGGTGGCGTCGAATACGGGCATGGCGAATATGGTCATGGCTTCCTCTGGATGGTGCGTAAAGCGCTATCCTATCATTCCACGGATTGGACACCACATGGACAACGACCACACGCCCGCGCGGCGCATCGACAAGGGGGAGCTCTACTGGGTAGCGCCGGACGGCACGCGCGGCTCGGTGCCCGGCTATCCCCATCCGCACCTCGTCGTGCAGGACGACCTGTTCAACCATTCGCGCATCGACACCGTGATCGTCTGCGCCCTGACGACGAACCTCAGGCGGGCAAGCGAGCCCGGTTGCGTGCCGCTGGAACCCGGCGAGGGCGGACTCGAGAAACGCAGCGTCGTCCTCCCTTCGCAGATCAGTGCGATCCCGAAAGCACGGCTGGGAGCACGCATCGGCCGGCTGTCCGGCGAACGCGTGGACCAGGTGCTCGCGGGCCTGCGCTTCCTGCAGGCATCGCACTTCCGCGGACGCTGAACGACGCTTCTATTCGCCCTGCTGCTGCATCGCCTTCGTCAGCCCGCTCGGTCCGGCCGGTTTCTTCGGCTTCCATACCCACATCAGGCCGCGCACGTAGCCGTCGCCTTTCACGGCCGTGTGATCGAGCCCTTCCATCGTCCACGTCTGCAGCGCCAGGCCCTGGTAGTTGCGGTTGCCCAGCTGCTTCTGGAACGCCACGATGGGCTGCTGGAATGCGGGATATTCGATGCTGCCGTGCGAGATGAACATGCGCGCGGGCAGCGCCTTGTGGTCGCGGGCGTAGGCGGCATCGAGCTTGCCGAGCGCGCCGTGGTCCCAGCCGGCCGCGGGGCTGATCGCGATGTGGCCCGCGAAGAAGCCGGGCGCCTTGTACGCGGCCGCGATGGCGAACAGGCCGCCCAGCGAGCTGCCGGAGATCACGCGGTCCGTCTTCTCGGCGCGGAAGCGGCTTTCGATCAGCGGCGCGACCTCCTTCGTGATGAAGCCGAGGAAGGCGTCGGCCCTGCCCGAATCCGCGTCCGTCGCGGTGATGGTGTAGTCGCGGCGGCGCTCGACGTCGTAGTTGGCGCCGGATGGATACGACAGGCCCACCATGATGAATTCGGGGACCTGGTTATCATAGATCAGGTTGCCATAGGTGGCGGTGAGGAGCGGCGTGTCCCAGTACGCGTCGAGGTAGTACAGGACGGGGTAGCGCTTTTCCGGATGCGCCGCGTAGCTGGACGGCAGCACGACGACCAGCTCGTGCGCCCTGCCCGTGGACTGCGACTGCACGGGGATGATCTGCGTGTTCTCCAGCACGAAATGGCGTTCGCCCGCCGGGGCGGCGGCCTGCTGCGCCGAGGCGGGGATGACGACGCCGAGCGCGACGGCGCATGCTGCCAACAGTGTCTTCATGAGGTCTCCTTTATTGTGATCACACGATGATAGCGCTATCTCGGCGCGCCGGGGTACGTACGCGGCCGTTGCGATATCGTTTTCGTTATCGATATCGTAAAAATTAGTATTATCGCCGAACAAATTATTCTGCTAACGTCCCGCGTTAATCCCAGCCATCCATCGACCAGGAATGTCATGAAACCACATACCGCGCTGCCGACGCTCACGCTGCTCGCAACTCTCGCCGCGAGCGCGCACGCGGCGCCGCTCGCCGGCCTCGACGCCAACGGCCACCTGCTGCCGGTCGCCGCCGCGACGGCGTCCTTCTCGTACGCGCCCATCGCGCACGGCGTGCAGGTCCGCGTCGGCGGCGTGACCAAGAACGTGATCTTCTACGGCCCGGCGACGGTGCGCGTGAACACGACGCTCGGCGAAAACTTCTGGCGCCATCCGAGCATCGTCGTGACGCACGCGCCCGCGGCCGTCGCCTTCACGACGCGCGACGGCGCCGACTCCCTCACGCTCGAGAGCAAGCTGCTGCGCATCGTCATCGACAAGTCGACCGGCGCCATCACGTTCCAGGATGCGCAGGGCAAGGTCTATACGCAGGAAAAACGCAGCGCACCGCAGACGCTGAAGAAAATCGAGCTGGCCGGCGCGCCGACCTATGAAGCGCGCAACACGTTCACCCTGAAGCCCGGCGAGGGCATCTACGGGTTCGGGTTCGTGGGCGAAGGCGACATCAACCGCCGCAACAAGGACCTGCTGCTGGTGCAGACGAATATCGGCATCATCATCCCCGTCATGATGTCGACGGAACGCTACGGCATCCTGTGGGACACGTATTCGAAGATGCGCTTCACGGATAACGCCGAGGGCGCGTCGCTGTGGGCGGAAAGCGCGCCGGGCGGCGTCGATTACTATTTCATGGCCGGCGCCACGCTGGACGACGTCGTCGCCGGCTACCGCGACCTCACCGGCGCGGCGCCGATGGTGCCGAAGCAGGCGTTCGGCCTGTTCATGAGCAAGGAGCGCTACCAGACGCAGGACCGCCTCGTCGAGGTGGCACGCACCTTCCGCAAGGAGCAGTTCCCGCTCGACTACATCGTGCAGGACTGGCAGTACTGGGGCAGCGACAAGGACGGCACCTGGAGCGGCATGACGTGGAACCGCGAGCGCTTCCCCGATCCGAAGGGCATGACGAAGGCCATCCACGACATGCACATGAAGCTGATGGTGTCGATCTGGCCCTCGATCGGCAACGACACCGCGCTGGCGCATGAACTCGACCAGCACAAGCTGCGCTTCGAACCGCTGCACTGGATTTCGAAGAAGGCGCGCATCTACGACGCGTACAGCCCCGAAGGCCGCAAGATCTACTTCAAGCATGTCAAGCAGGGCCTGCTCGACGTGGGCGTGGACGCGCTGTGGATGGACGGCACCGAAGTCGAAGTCGGCACGGCCGCGCACAACGCCGCCGACAACGAGCGCGACATCAAGGGACTCGGCAACAACGCCATGGGCGACTTCGCCCGCTACCTCAATCCGTACTCGCTGATGACGACGCTCGGCACGTACGAGGGACAACGCGCCACCAGCAACCAGCGCGTGTTCACCCTGACACGCTCGGCCTGGGCCGGCGCGCAACGGACGGCGGCGGCCTCGTGGTCGGGCGACACGCGGGCGAGCTGGAAAACCCTGCTCGAGCAGATCAACGGCGGCGTCAACGTCACCATCACCGGCAACCCGTACTGGACGCAGGACACCGCCGGCTTCTTCATCGGGGGTGGATTCCCGGGCGGCGAAAAGAATGCGTCGTACCGCGAACTGTACGCCCGCTGGCTGCAATACGCCGCCTTCAATCCGCTGATGCGCATCCACGGCACCGACATCGAGCGCGAGCCCTACCTCTTCAAGCAGTCGGATCCCGAGATGTACAAGGCGCTGTACGACGCCGTCCGCCTGCGCTACCGCCTGCTGCCTTATACCTACAGCCTGGCCGGCAAGGTCACCCGCGACGGCTATACGCTGATGCGCGCCCTGCCGATGGATTTCCCGGACGACCCGCGCGTGCGCGACATCAACGACGCGTTCCAGTTCGGCCCGTCCTTCCTCGTCCATCCGGTCACGCGCCAGATGTACCGCTTCCAGCCGCCGCCGCCCGCCACCATCCCGGCGACCGCGCTGCGCACGCCCGACGGCAGGCCCGGACTGGCTGGCCAGTACTTCGCGGGCACCAATTTCGAGACGCCGCACGGCAAGACCGTCGACGCCACCATCGACTTCCAGTGGCCCGGCCCGCCGCTGGCCGACATGCCTGCCGGCCTGGCGAGCCTCGACAACTTCTCCGCGCGCTGGACGGGCGCCGTCGTGGCGCCGGAAGACGGCGAATACGAGCTGGGCGCGGAAGGCGACGACGGCTACCGCCTGATCGTCGACGGCAAGCCCGCCGTCGAGGACTGGAAAAACGGCGGCAAGCGCTACGCCGGCACCAAGGTCGTCCTGAAAAAGGGCCAGAGCCTCCCCATCACCCTCGAGTATTACAACGCCACGTCGGAGCGGAGCCTGCGCCTGGCATGGCGCACGCCGTCGCAACTGGCCGCGCAGGCGCAAACGTCGGGCAAGCCGGACACGACGATGCAGACCTACCTGCCCGCCGGCACCGACTGGTACGACTTCTGGACGCACGAGCGCTTCAAAGGCGGCACCACGGTCGCCAGGGACGTGCCGCTCGACGTCTTCCCGCTGTACGTGCGCGCCGGCGCGATCGTGCCGATGGGCCCCGTCGTCCAGTACGCGACCGAGCGGCCGGATGCGCCGTACGAGATCCGCGTCTATCCGGGCGCCGACGGCAAGTTCACGGTCTATGAAGACGACAACGAAACGTACGACTACGAAAAGGGCAAGTACGCCACGTACGACCTGGCGTGGAACGACGCCGCGCGCACGCTGACCATCGGCGCCCGCAAGGGCACGTTCAAGGGCCTGGTCGGGACGCGCAAGCTGAATGTCGTCGTCGTCGGCCGGGACAACGCGACCGCCATCGAACCGGCGGGCGCGACGAAGTCGGTCACGTATGCCGGCAAACCGCTGTCGATCAAGTTCTGAGTCCAGGGAGACCCCATGAAATCGTTCCTCGCCACCCTGGCCCTGGTGCTGCCGCTGGCGGCCAGCGCGGCCGACGTCGCACCGAAACCGGTGTTCCGCGACCCCGTGTACGACGGCGCGGCGGATGTGTCGATCGTGTACGACCGCGCCGCCAAACTGTGGAAGATGTTTTATACCAATCGCCGGGCGACGATGAAGCTGCCCGACCCGAAGGACGTCGAATGGGTGCACGGCACGGCCATCGGCATCGCGACGTCCCCGGACGGCATGCACTGGCGCTACCAGGGCACGGCCGAGTTTCCCAAGGCGTGCACGGACGTGACGCTGTGGGCGCCCGAGATCTACTATGAAAACGGCACGTACCACATGTGGCTCACGATCGTGCCTGGCATCTTCCACCGGTGGGGCGGCCCCGGCGCGGATGGCCGCATCGAGCACCTGACCAGCACCGACCTGTCCACATGGAAGTGCGAAGGGACCGTGAAGCTGGACACGGGCCGCATGATCGACCCGACCGTCATCAAGCTCGGACAGGGTTACCGGATGTGGTACAAGGACGAGCGCGCCGGCAGCAAGATCCTGGCCGCCGACAGCCAGGACCTGCGCACGTGGAAGAAGGTGAGCGACGAGCCGGTCAATCCGACCACGGGCGAGGGACCGAAGGTGTTCCGCTTCAAGGGGTATTACTGGATGGTCGTCGACGTGTGGAAGGGCCTGATGGTGCTGCGGTCCGACGATGCGCGTACCTGGACGGAACAGAAAGGCTACATCCTCGGCGAACCGGGCCGCAAGGCCACCGACCGGGCCAAGGGACAGCACGCGGACGTCGTCGTCGATGGCGACCGCGCGTTCATCTACTACTTCGTCCACCAGGTGAACGAGGCGGAAGCGGCCACGGACGCGCGCTGGCACCAGCGTACGGTCATCCAGGTGGCGGAGCTGGTGTTCAAGGACGGCCGGCTCGAGGTCGACCGCGACCGGGATGTCTCGTTCCGGTTGAAGGCGCCATCGCCCTGACGTGACTTTGTGCGTATCTATGCGAGGTAAAACCGGCATACACTATGCCGGTTCATCAACGGGAACCTCATGGACATCCACACTCGCATTACCGCTGCACTTCACATCGTCATCGGCGTACTGGGCGCAGGCATGATGCTGATCTTCGCGCTCGGCACCAACTGGATCGGCCACTTCATCGCCGACTCGGCCGGCGGCGACGGCGCCGTGGCGAACTTCTTCTTCGGCTTCGGCGCGGTGGTGGCCGGATTCTTCGCGCTGCTGCTGGCAGCGGAAGCCATCGCCGGGATCGCGCTGCTGAAAGGATCACCGACGGGGCGCGTGTTCACGATCATATTCAGCGTGCTCGGGCTGCTCAACTTCCCGTTCGGTACCGCGATCGGCGTCTATTCGCTCTGGGCCCTGCTGGGCAACCGGCCGGCATCGGCCGGGGCGCCAGGCCGTTAGCCGGCGTCGCTCGCCTCGCAATACTGGGGCTGACCGAGCATCGCCGACACCGTGTGCGGGCCGCCGCTGGCGCGCGGGTGCGCCACGTCGCAACGGAGACGCACCGCGACGGATTCATTCTGCATCACGAACAGCACGGCCCCGATCAGCACACCCTTCGCGGGATGGCGGATGCACAGGGCCGTGAGCGCGCCGCTCACCGAAGGCGGATCGAGCAGCGATGTCGTGCTCCGGCGTTCGTCGGCCGCCGTCCATGAAAAACGGCCATCGGACGCCACGGGGATGACTTCGCCCACGTCGGTGCAGGGATGATTCTTGCCGGGGAATTTGGCCAGGAAGAGCTCGACGCCGGCAGCCGGTTTCCCCTCATCGAGGACGATCCCGTCGACGGCCGGCCGCAGATGGGCCACGTGCGGGACCGGCGTGCACGCCGCCAGGCCCGCGGCAAGCATCGACATGACGGACAGGCGCACGGTGGCGGACAGCATGTCAGGCGTCCTTGCCCAGTTCCGCGCCGAGCTCCCGCCCGCGCGCCGCCGCCGCCTTCATCGCGTCGACGATCGCCTGCTTCACGCCGGCCGCTTCCATGCTCGTGATGGCCGCATGCGTGGTGCCGCCCTTCGAGGTCACGCGCTGGCGCAGCACGTCGACGGGTTCCTCCGACTGCGCCGCCAGCTGGGCCGCGCCGGTGAACGTGGCCAGCGCGAGCGCCTTGCCCTGCTCCGCCGACAGGCCCATTTCCGCGGCCGCCTGCTGCATCGCTTCGAGGAAGTAGAACACGTACGCCGGGCCGCTGCCCGACACCGCCGTCACCGGATCGATCAGGCTTTCTTCATCCAGCCAGACGGTCTGGCCGACGGCGCGCATGATGGTGTCGGCGGCATCCTTTTGCGCGGCGCTGACGCCGGCCATCGCCACCATGCCCGTGATGCCCTGCCCGATCAGCGCGGGCGTGTTCGGCATCGTGCGCACGATGGCGCCGTAGCCGCCGAGCCAGCGCGACAGGTCCGCGCCGCGGATGCCCGCCGCGATCGACAGCAGCAGGGGCTTGTTCGCGAACTGCGATTGCAGGTGCACGGTCACGTCGCGCATCTGCTGCGGCTTCACCGCGAGCACGATGACGTCGCTGGCGGCGACGGCCGCGCCGATGTCGGGCGACGTCGTCACGCCGTATTGCGTGCGCAGGCGCTCGAGCGCGTCCCCGTTCGGGTCGACGACGTGGATGTCCGCCGCCTGCGCGACCTTGCCGGCCAGGCCGGCGATGAGGGCGGTGGCCATGTTGCCGCCGCCGATGAAACTGATTTTCATGAGAATCCCGGGGTTAGGCGCGCGTGATGCGCGCTTTTTCATTCACTCGTAATGGCGCGCGCCGAAGATGGCGCTGCCGATGCGTACGATGGTCGCGCCTTCCAGCACGGCCGATTGCAGGTCGCCGGACATGCCCATCGACAGCGTGTCGAGGTGGATGCCGGCTTTGATGAGGTCTTGCGCGAGTGCGCGCAGGCGTGCGAACGGCGCGCGTTGCAGGGCCGGGTCGGCCTGCGGTTCCGGGATCGCCATCAGCCCGCGCAGGCGCAGGTTCGGCAGCTGGACGACGGCCTTGGCCAGGCCTTCCAGCTCCTCCGGCTTGACGCCACTTTTGGTGGCCTCGCCGCTGATGTTCACTTGCAGGCAGATATCCAGCGGGCCCAGTTCGGCCGGGCGCTGTTCGGACAGGCGCTGCGCGATTTTCAATCGTTCGACCGTGTGCACCCATTGGAAGCTGGTTGCGATGGGCCGCGTCTTGTTGCTCTGGATCGGGCCGATGAAATGCCATTCGAGCATCAGGTCAGGTCGCGCTTTTGCCACAGCGGCGATCTTGTCGACGCCTTCCTGCACATAGTTTTCGCCGAACGCGCGCTGGCCCGCTTCGATCGCTTCCAGCACGGCTTCTGCCGGAAACGTCTTCGAAACGGCCAGCAACCGGACCGTGGAACGGGGCCGGTTCGCGGCCTCGCAAGCAGCCTGGATTGTCGCTTCGACAGCTTGCAAGTTGGCTGCGATTGTGGACATAATGGTTTTCTTCAGGAAATATTTTTCTAGCCTGGCGGTGCAATATCTCATCGTCATCCCCGCGCAGGCGGGGATCCAAGCTCAGCCTGCATGCCCGCAGCAATTGGGTTCCCGCCAAGGCGACCGGCCAGGTCGGGAACGACGGTTTTCTATCTCCGCGTCAAAGGATCATTATAAATGGACATCTCCGAACTGCTCGCTTTCTCGGTCAAGAACAAGGCCTCCGACCTGCACCTGTCGGCCGGCCTGCCGCCGATGATCCGCGTGCATGGCGACGTACGCCGCATCAACCTGCCGCCGCTGGAGCACAAGGACGTGCACGGCATGATCTATGACATCATGAACGACGGCCAGCGCAAGCAGTACGAAGAGATGCTGGAGTGCGACTTCTCGTTCGCGATTCCCGGCCTCGCGCGCTTCCGCGTCAACGCGTACAACCAGGAACGCGGTGCGTCCGCCGTGATGCGGACGATTCCGTCGAAGATCCTGTCGCTGGAAGAACTGAACGCGCCGAAGATCTTCGCCGACCTCGCGCTCAAGCCCCGCGGCCTCGTGCTCGTGACGGGTCCGACGGGCTCCGGCAAGTCGACGACCCTGGCCGCGATGGTCAACCACCTGAACGAGAACGAGTACGGCCACATCCTCACCATCGAGGATCCGATCGAGTTCGTGCACGACTCGAAGAAGTGCCTGATCAACCAGCGCGAAGTCGGTCCGCACACGCTGTCGTTCAACAACGCGCTGCGCTCGGCGCTGCGCGAAGACCCGGACGCGATCCTCGTCGGCGAGCTGCGCGACCTGGAGACGATCCGCCTCGCGCTGTCCGCCGCCGAGACGGGCCACCTCGTGTTCGGCACCCTGCACACGTCGTCGGCCGCGAAGACCATCGACCGTATCGTCGACGTGTTCCCGGCCGAGGAAAAGGAGATGGTGCGCGCGATGCTGTCGGAATCGCTGCAGGCCGTGATCTCGCAGACCCTGCTGAAAACGAAGGACGGCGCCGGCCGCGTGGCCGCGCACGAGATCATGATCGGCACGCCGGCCATCCGCAACCTGATCCGCGAAGCGAAGATCGCGCAGATGTATTCCGCGATCCAGACCGGCTCCAACGTCGGCATGCAGACTCTGGACCAGAACCTGACGGACCTCGTGCGCCGCAACGTGATCTCGTCCGCGGCCGCGCGCGCCGCCGCCAAGATTCCCGAAAACTTCCCGGGCTAAAGAAGGAACACGACGATGGAACGCGACCAGGCCTCCAAATTCATGTTCGACCTGCTGCGCCTGATGGTCAGCAAGGGCGGTTCCGACCTGTTCATCACGTCCGGCTTCCCGCCCGCGATGAAGATCGACGGCCGCATGACGCCCGTGTCCAGCCAGGCCCTCACGGCCTCGCACACGGCCGACCTGGCGCGCGCCATCATGAACGACAAGCAGGCCGCCGGCTTCGAGCTCTCGAAGGAAGCCAACTTCGCCATCAGCCCCGGCGACCTGGGACGCTTCCGCGTCTCCGCCTTCATGCAGATGGGCGCCGTGGGCATGGTGCTGCGCGTGATCACGACGACGATCCCGAAGTTCGAGGACCTCGACCTGCCTGAGGTGCTGAAGGACGTGATCATGACCAAGCGCGGCCTCGTGATCATGGTCGGCGCCACGGGCTCCGGTAAATCGACGACGCTGGCGACGATGGTCGGCTACCGCAACGAGAACAGCTACGGCCACATCATCACGATCGAGGATCCCGTCGAATTCGTCCACCCGCACAAGAACTGCGTGATCACGCAGCGCGAGGTCGGCGTCGACACGGACAGCTTCGAGGCCGCGCTGAAGAACTCCCTGCGCCAGGCGCCGGACGTGATCCAGATCGGAGAAATTCGCGACCGCGAGACGATGGAACACGCGATCGCGTTCGCCGAGACGGGCCACCTGTGCCTGGCCACCCTGCACGCGAACAGCTCGAACCAGGCGCTGGACCGCATCATCAACTTCTTCCCCGAAGAGCGCCGCCAGCAGCTGCTGATGGACCTGTCGCTGAACATGAAGGGCCTGATCTCGCAGCGCCTGATTCCGAAGAAGGAAGCGAAGGGACGCGTGGTCGCGATGGAGATCATGCTGAATTCGCCGCTGATCTCGGACCTGATCTTCAAGGGCGAGGTCCACGAGATCAAGGAGATCATGAAGAAGTCGCGCGAACTGGGCATGCAGACGTTCGACCAGGCCCTGTTCGACCTGTACGAGGCGGACAAGATCACCTACGAGGATGCGCTGCGCAACGCGGACTCCGTGAACGACCTGCGCCTGAACATCAAGCTCAACAGCAAGCACGCGAAGAACCGCGATTTCTCCGCGGGCACCGAGACGCTCGGTCTCCTCTGATCCGCGTCGGCTACAGCGCCGCCCAGCGCTGCACGAGGCCGACGAGGTGCACCACCCCGTAGCCGAAGCAGATCACCGAACTCCACACGACGAACGGCGTGATCGCGCCGCCCCTGGCGCGAACGAGCGGCGCGAACGCCACGCCACGCACGAGATAGACGGCCGTGATGGCGACCAGCGCCGCCTTCAGGAACGGCAGAGGGCCAATGACACCGGCGCCCGCCAGCGCATACGCGGACCAGGTGAACAGCACGGCGGCAATCCCCAGCGTGACGAGGGTCGGATACCAGCGCCCTTGCGCGGCCGCGCGCGCGAACCGTTCGCCCGCGCCGAAGAAGCGGTACCACGCGGGACCGCCCGCGACGATGCCCACGTGGAGCAGCGCGGCGACGGCGCTGAGCAGCGCGCCGGCGGCCAGGGGAATGTTCACGGTGGACTGCATCGATGTCTCCTTTGCCTTACACTGTTGCCTTCGAATCAATCAAGCTTACAGGAGCCCACGATGAACGTGTTCGACTTCCAGGCCACCTCCCTCGACGGCAAGCCGGTCGACCTGGCCCAGTACCGCGGCAAGGTCCTCCTCATCGTCAACACCGCCAGCAAATGCGGCTTCACGCCGCAATACCAGGGCCTCGAGACCGTGTACCGCGAACTGCACGCGCGCGGCCTGGAAGTGCTGGGCTTCCCCTGCAACCAGTTCGGCAGCCAGGAGCCGGGCACGGAATCCGAGATCGGCGCGTTCTGCGAAAAGAACTACGGCGTGTCGTTCCCGATGTTCGCCAAGGTCGACGTCAACGGCGACAGCGCCCACCCGCTGTGGAAATACCTGAAGAACGCGGCGCCGGGCGTGCTGGGCACCGAGGGCATCAAATGGAACTTCACCAAGTTCCTCGTCGGCCGCGACGGCACCGTGCTGCATCGCTACGCGCCGCAGACCAAGCCGGAAGAGATCGCGGGCGATATCGAGAAGGCGCTGCAGCCGTAAGCGCCAACGCTCAACGGCGGTCGAACCACGCCATGATGGCGTCGTATTCCTTCTGCACGTCCGCCATCGAGCCCCCTTCCGCCATCAGGTTGTGGCCGGCGCGCGGCAGGCGCCGGAACGTGACGTCGCGTCCGAGCGCGCGCAGGCGCGCGTACGCGACCTCGGTCGACAGGACCGGCACGCTGTCGTCGCGCATGCCGCTGGCCAGCCAGACCCGCGCCTTCGACTGGACCAGGTTCTCGCCGGGCGCCTGCGCGAAGAAGGAACTCCAGCGCAGATAGGTGTGGCCCCACGCGAATTTCACGCTGCTGCGCGGGTCCGCGTTGATCGCGTCGACGGTCGCGTCGATGTCGCGCAGGCGCGCGAGCGTGTCGTCGTCGCCGCTTCCCGCGCGATCTCCCGCTCGATAGGCGTTGGCAAAGAAGTCGAACAGCTGGCTCGTGCCGGTGCCGCCGATCAGCGCCACGTGCGTCACCTCGGGCAGCGCGCGCGCCAGGCCCGCGGCCATCACGGCGCCTTCCGACACGCCGAACACCAGCACGCGGCTGCCGTCGACCCACGGCAAGGCCAGCGCATGGCGCAGCGCGCCGCGCAGCGTGTCCAGCCAGGTGTCGTAGGAAAAGTTGGCGTTGAACGCGGCCGGACATCCCGTCGCCACGCCCGGCGGCGCTTGAGGCGGGGCGTCCGGCTGGTACGGCTTGTCGACCACCATCACGGCGTAGTCGCCCCGCTGCGCCAGCGGCACGAAATTGAAGACGGTGGAATAACGGTTCGGCGTGCCCAGGCCGACGAAGGGCGGCGTGCAACCCGACCCCTGCACGAACAGCACGAGCGGCGCCTTGTGCGCGGGTTGCGAGATGACGTAGCGGATGTCGGGCGCGCCGTCGCGCTGCAACGTGAAGCGCGTGGCGGCGGCCTTGCCGAGTTCCAGCGGTTCCTGCTGTGCGGCGGGCGCGGCGTGGACCGCCGAGGCGGCGAGCAGGATGCCGCCGACGAATGCAAGTAAGCGTTTGTTCATGGGCGCGATCATCCCACGAACGGCGCCCGCGAAGGCTATCGAAAAATCACCGCTTCGGCACGATCCGCACCGCCAGCCCGCCGCCCGGCGCCAGCCGCACGTCGAGTACGTCCTTCGCCGTCACGGTCTTCGTCTCCGTCACGAGATCGAACCGGTGCTCGTTGCGGTAATCGGCCTGCTCGCCGTCGCGGTAGATCTCGGCCACGTACTGCCTGCCCGGGTCGAGGAAGGCCAGCGGCACGGCCACCGTGCGCGCCGTGCCGTCGGTGACGGCGCCCACGTACCAGGCGTCCGAACGGCGGTCCTTGCGCGCGATGGTCGCGTACTCGCCGACGGCGCCGTTCAGCACGCGCGTGTCGGCCCAGTCGGTCGGCACGTCGCGGATGAACTTGAAGGCGGCCGGATACTTCGCGTAGTTCTCCGGCAGGTCGGCCGCCATCGCGAGCGGCGAATAGATCACGACGTAGTCGGCGAGCTGCTTGGCCTGCGTCGAATTGAACGTCTTGCCGCCCGCGCCGACGAGGCTGGGCACGCCCGGCGTGTAGTCCATCGGGCCGCTCAGCATGCGCGTGAACACGAGCTTCGCTTCGTGGTCGGCGGCGTTCGGCGGCTCGCCCCACGCGTTGTACTCGACGCCCCGTGCGCCCTCGCGCGCGAGCCAGTTCGGGTACGTCCTGCGCAGGCCCGTGTCCTTCACGGGTTCGTGCGTGTCGACGGCGATGCGGTAGCGCGCCGCCGCCGTCACAGCATTCACGAAGTGGCGCACGCCTTCCTGCGAATCGTAGTTCCCGTAGTGGACCTTGCCGTCCGGGCCGGGGAACTGCATCGTGCCCGCTTCGTGCACATAGCCCGACTTGACGCTGTCCACGCCCAGCTTCGCATACAGCTTATAGGCCGCATCCATCTGCTTTTCGTAGGCCGCGACGTTGCCGCCCGTCTCGTGGTGGCCGATCAGGCGCACGCCCTTCTGTTGCGCGTACGCGGCGAGCGCGGGCAGGTCGAAGTCGGGGTAAGGCTGCGTAAAACTGAAGTCCGCGCCGCCGTGGCCCCAGTCGCTTTCCCAGCCGCGGTTCCAGCCTTCCACCAGCACGCCGCGGAAGCCGTTGGCGGCCGCGAAGTCGATGTAGCGCTTGACGTTGGCCGTGTTCGCGGCATGCTTCGGCCCTGCGTTCCACGTCCCTTTGTTCAAGTGCATTTCCCACCACACGCCGACGAATTTCGACGGGTGGACCCACGACACGTCGCCCAGTTTATTCGGCTCGTTCAGGTTCAGCTCGAGGTCCGACATGTACAGGCCAGGCGCATCGTCCGCGATGCGCAGGGTGCGCCACGGGGTCGTGAACGCGCCATGGCGCACGACGGCCGCCCCGGTCGTCGACGGCGCCAGCTGCGCGCGCAGCTTCTGGCCCGCGACCTTGCGCACCCACATCGTCGCGTAGTCGACCAGTGCCGCTTCGTGGAGGGCGATGTGCGTACCGTCGTCCAGGCGCAGCGTCAGCGGCGTGTTGGCCGTGCCGATCTCGGCCAGCGGCGCCTTCTCGACGATCTGCTCCAGCCCGGACAACTCGCCGGCCGGGATCCACCACGCCGTCGCAGGCCGGGCGACGACGAATTCCGTCAGCTCGTCCGTGATGGCGACGTCGCGCAGCTGCGGCTGGTCGGGGAATTCGTAGCGGAAGCCGATGCCGTCGTCGTAGATGCGGAAGACGATGGCGAGCCGGCGGTTCGAGCGGTGCGTCTGCTCGACGTCGACGCGCAGCTCGCGGTAATGGTTGCGCACGTAGCGGCGCTCGCCCCACGGCTGTTCCCACGTGTCGTCATGCTCGCTGACGCGCTTGTCCTTCACCGTGAAACCGTCGTCCATCTTGGGCGCGTTGGCGAGGTTGAAGCCGAGATGCGACGGGGCGATGATCTCCTTGCCCTTGCGCTTGATGTCATAGGCCAGCTTGCCCATGCCGTCGAGCTGGACGTCGACCGTCAGCACGCCGCCCGGCGAGCTGGCCGTGGCCACGACGGTTTGGGCCCAGACGGCCGGCGCCGCCATGTAGCTTGTAAACATCGCGGCAAGCGCGAGGGGACGGAGACGCATCTTTACACTCCCGAAGGCCGGACGGCGCAGCGACCCGGCTGGATGATGGAGATGTAATATTACTACACGAACGCCGCCACGATGTCTGCAAGTTGTTGCCTGACCCAGACATGGGCGGGATCGCCGTGGCAGCGCTCATGCCAGATCATGGCCGGAGAGAAGGGGGCGACCTCCAGCGGCACATCCAGGAGCGCAATCGGGAGCTTGTCCGCCAGCCGGCGCGCGAGGCGGCCCGGCAGCGTGAGGATCATGTCGCTGTCCGCCACCAGCAGCGCAGCGGCGATGAAATGGGGGACGCGCAGTGCGACGCGGCGCGTGAGGCCCAGTGCCGAGAGCGCGGCGTCGACCGCGCTTTCACCCAGGCCGGAAATGGTCACGGTCACGTGGCGCAGCGCCACATACTGTTCCAGACCGAGTCCCCGCGCCGCGCCGGGGTGGCCGGACCGCACTACGCATACGAAGCGGTCGGTGTACAGCCCGCGTCGATAAAGACTGCCCGGCAGGCTCTCGAACGTGCCCAGGGCCAGATCCGCCATCCCCTGCTCGACGAGCCGCACATTGTCCCCGGCAGGTTGTGCGATATGCAGACTCAATCCGGGCGCCTGTCGTTCAAAACGGGCGATCAATTCACCCAGGACCACCAGGCTCAGGTGATCGTGCGCGGCAATCGTGATCCGCCCCGTCGCTGCGGCCGGATCGAAGACGGCAGGCGCGACGATGCCACGGGCGTCGTCCAGCAATCGGGTCACCCGGCCTGCCAGGGCCTCGCCGCGCGGCGTCAATTCGAGCCCGGACGCGCCGCGGACGACGAGGCGATCGCCCAGCATCGTGCGCAATCGTCCCAGTGCGCGGCTGGCGGCCGGTTGGCTCAGGCCCAGCCGGAGACCCGCCCGGGTGACGCTGCGCTCCCGGACGAGTGCTTCGAACAGTTTCAACAGGTTGAGGTCGGCCCCGGTCAAATCCACTTGGCGCATTTTCACTATGCCTTTCATGTCATTGATGCATGTCCCGCAATCATGCACGCTTCCGGTTCAACTTCACAGGAGATTTCCATGACTGCTGCCCCCTCTCTTCCTTACGCCGTGTCCGGCGTGACCGGCCGCACCGGTGCCGCCGCGGCCGATGCGTTGTTGCGCGCCGGCCAGTTTGTTCGCGTCGTCGTGCGCGACCCGGCCCAGGGTCGCCACTGGGCCGAACGTGGTGCGGAAGTCGCGATCGCCGACCTGACGGATCTGGTCTCGCTGACCAGGGCGCTCAGTGGCGTCCGCAGCGCCTACGTCGTCAGTCCTCAACAATACGGCCGCGACGACCTGTTCGAGCACGCCGACCTGATTGCCGCCACCACGGCGCGCGCGGCGGCGGCGGCGCGCGTGCCCAGGCTCGTGGCCCTGTCCTCGGTGGGCGCCGACCGCGAGAACGGCACGGGCTGGATCGGCATGAACCGGATGTTCGAGCAGCGCCTGGGCGAATCCGGCGTGCCGGCCGCCTTCCTGCGCGCGGCCTATTTCATGGAAAACTGGATGCCCATGGTGGGCCAGGCCGTGCGCAGCGGCACCCTGCCGACGTTCCTGGCACCGCCGCAGCGCGCCATCCCGATGGTGGCCACCGCGGACGTCGGCAACGCCGCGGCCGCCTTGCTGCAGGAAGCATGGACGGGGCACCGCATCGTCACGCTCGCGGGGCCCGCGGACTACGCCCCGAACGACGTCGCCGCCAGCGTTGCGGCCACGCTCGGGAAGCCGGTCGACGTGGTGGTCCTGCCGGACGCTCGGTGGCCCGACGCGCTGGCCGATGCGGGCTTTTCACCGGCAGCGCTCGCCGGTTTCACGGAAATGACGCGGGGCCTCAATGGCCCGCACATCGACATCGGGAGCGATCCCGCCGCCGTCGAATGGGCGGGGACCACGCCGCTGCAGCACGTCATCGCCGGACTGGCAACGCGCTAGAATAAGGCATGGACCAGCCCTACATCCCGATCAATTGCGAGCGCCATGACGAACTCCTGGCGCTGGCCACCTTGCGCCGCCCGTGCACGCTGGACGTGGAGCGTCCCGATGGCACGCTCGACAACCTGGCGGGCGTGATCGAGGATGTCTACGCCGACACCGGCGTCGAATACCTGCGGCTGCGTGGCGGCCCGACCTTGCGGCTCGACTGGATTCGTACACTGAACGGCCGCCCCTTTCCATGATCAGGGACTATCCCTCCGCAGCAAGCGATCTATTTTCGAGATGGCGCGCCAGCAGTCCGGATTTTCAGGACCACTTCGTCGAGGACGGTATCATCGATCCAGCCCGGTGGGTCCAGGCCGGCACGAAGATTCTTTTCGTACTCCGAGAAACCAACGGCTACCGCGGCAACATCGCAGCGCTGATTCATAAAGCGTGCACGACACATCCATCCAGCAAGCTATGGGATCGCCCCACCTTCCACAATGTCGGGCGTTGGGCACATGGACTTCTCCACGCCGGGGACGCGAATTTTCCAACCTTCGAGGACGCGCACAAGAGCAGGAAGACTGCACTGCTCGCATGCGCCTTCATCAACCTGAAAAAGACAACGGGAGGTGCCAGGGCGACCAACGCCGTGGAGCACGCCGCTGCACGCGACGCCATCTTCCTGCGCGAACAGATCGAATTGGTTGATCCCCGGATCGTGGTGTGCGGTGGGACCTATCGAGCGATCAAACAACACGTTTATCCTGCAATCCGACGCGTTGGCCCACGCGTGCACGAAGCAGGCGGACGGATCTTCATCAACGCCAATCATCCGTCGTACTTGAAGAAGACTGCGGAAATGTATGATGATGTGGCGGGAAACTACCACCGATATCAGGCTAGATCGAAGGCGATGATAGACTGAATGACGTACCGGTCGTCCTGGCTAAGCCACGTTCAACCCCAACCCCCGTACCAGCTCCGCCGCCTGCCGCGTCGAAATCGTCGCGCCGGCAAACTGCTTCGCATTCGACAGCTTCAGGCCGCCGAGATCCGCCTCGCGCAGGTCGGCCGCATCGAAGCGCGTGTCCTTGATGTGGGCCTCGCGCAGGCTGCAGCCTTCTTCGAACACGGCCTCGCGGAAGTCGCAGCCCGACAGGTCCGCATCGGCGAAATCCAGCCCGCGCAGCACCGCCTTGCGGAACGACATCCGGCGCAGGTCGGCGCCGACGAGCAGGCAGTCTTCGAACGAGAGCCCCAGCTGGCTCACCTCTTCGAAGCGCGCGCCCGTCAGCTTGCAGCCGCGGAACGCGACGGAGGCGAGCTTCGTGCGGCGCCAGCCCGCGTTGTTCAGGTCGCAGGCGTCGAACCGGGCATCGACCAGGTCGGCCGATTCGAAATCCGCATGGCCGCCGCGGCAGCGCTGCCAGCGCGTGCGCGCCAGGTTCGCGGCATAGAACGACGTCTCGGATACGGCACAGCGGATGAATGCGCAGTCCTGCAAGTTCAGGCGCGACAGGTCCGCGCCGGCGAGGTCGCAGTCTTCGAGGACGAGCAGCGTGTCTTCCGCCAGCAGCGCGTCGATGCGTGCGCGGTCGACTTGCTCGCCGCTCAGGGTAACGGTGGTCCGGGACATGGAATCAGCGCGTCTCGACACGCGCCGACGCGTGGATCGTGCAGCCGCGGTGCACGTTTTCCAGGAAGCGCAGCGCGTCCTCCTGGCGGCACGAGGACGGCAGCATGCGGCCCAGCGATTCGTCGGCGGCGATGCGGTCGATGCCGTACGCGATCGCGCGCGAGATGTCGCGGGCCTCGCGGCCGTCGCTGTTGTACAGGGCGTCGTACACGCCGACCTCTTCCCACAGCGGCACGTAGCCGGGACTGATGCTGTCCTGGAAGGCGACGGACGGCGCCGCATCCTCGTCCTGGGATATCAGCCGAAACACGAAACTCACCGGGTCCTCCATCGATCGCTGAAACAGGGCGCCGATGCTACCACGGCCCGCGTTTTTCAGCCGGCCGCCGTCCCGGTCGCGTGGAGAAACGCGTCGGCCAGCGTCGCTTTCGTGACGACGCCGGCGAGGTCCACGCCGAGATGCACGATGGTCTGGGCGATCTGCGGCCGGATGCCGCTGAGGATGCAGTCGGCGCCCATCAGGCGGGCCGCCGCGATGGTCTTCATCAGGTGTTGCGCGACCATCGTGTCCACGGTGGGGACGCCCGTGATGTCGATGATGGCCGTATGGACGTGGGTCGCGGCGATCCGGTCGAGCAGGCTTTCCATCACGACTTGCGCGCGGACGCTGTCGAGCGTGCCGATCAGGGGCAGGGCCAGCACGCCTTCCCACAGGCTGATGACCGGCGTCGACAGCTCCAGCAATTCCCGTTGCTGGCGCGCGATGATCTGTTCGCGGCTGCGCTGGAAGGCGTCGAGCGCATACATGCCCATCTGGTCCACCCACGTGTCGACGGCCCGCAGCGCCGCGGGCGCGGCGGCGTGGTGCGTGCGCAGCAGGTCGGCCAGCGGCTGCTTGACCGCGAACACGAAGGCCACGGTCGCAGCCGCCGTCGAGCCGCGGCCGGCCCGGGCCGTGGTGATGTCGTCGAGCGTGTCGCGCATGGCGCGCCAGGCGCGGCCTTCGATGTTGCCGGCCTGCGGATCGTCGGCCGCCTCGGCGAAGGCCTGCAGGACGCGTTCGCAGTGCGCAGGGACGGACGGCGCGCCGGCGCGTTCCAGCCATGCGGCGCACAACGCCGCATGGTGGTCGCGCACGAACTGGCCGAGCGGGACGGCATGGGATGGGGGAATCATCGGTGGCTCCTGGTCGGGTCGGGCTATGAAAGTCTTGCGCCGACCGAGAGGCATCGGAGGTTAACTGCGTGGTCGATGGACTATACCACCGATTGCGCTAGCCCAGGTTGGCCACGCGGGCGACGGCCGCGCCCAGCTCCGCGAGCTGGAACGGCTTGCGCAGCACGGCGTCGCTGCCGATCGCGTGTTCGATCGCACCCATGTCCGCGTACCCCGTCGCCACCAGCACGGGCAGGCTCGGGAACAGCGCGCGGGCGCGCACCGCCAGGTCGACGCCCGTCATGTCCGGCATCAGGTAGTCCGTCAGCAGCAGGCCGGGCCGGTCTCCCTCCAGTGCCGCCAACCCTTCCCCGCCGTCGCCCGCCTGCGACACGTGGCAGCCGAGGGCCAGCAGGGCATCGACGATCCCCGCGCGTACGGATTCGTCGTCCTCGACGACGAGCACGCGCAGGCCGGCCAGCTTGCGGCGATCGACCGCGGCGGGCCGTTCCGACGCCGTGGCGTCATGCGCGGCGGGCATCCAGATCTCGATCGTCGCGCCCTCGCCCGGGACGCTGTGCACGAACGCCGCGCCGCCCGATTGCTGGGCCATGCCATACACCTGGCTGAGGCCCAGGCCCGTGCCCTTGCCCACGGCCTTGGTCGTGAAGAACGGCTCGAAGACTTTCGCCGCCACTTCGGACGACATGCCGGGACCGGTGTCGGTCACCGCGAGGCGGACATAGTCGCCGCCCGCCAGCGTCCCGGCGGGCGGCTGGGCGCGCGATGCCTGCAGGTGGATGTGCCCGCGCCCGCTCATCGCATCGCGCGCGTTGATCATCAGGTTGAGCAAGGCCATCTCGACCTGGCTGGCGTCGGCGAGCACGCTGTCCACGTCGGCGTCGATCGACAGCACGAGCTCGACGCCCGCGCCCAGCACCGGCCGCGCGAGCTCCTCGACGCTCTCGAACAGGGTCCGCACCGGCAACGGGCGCAGGTCGAGCGACTGGTCGCGCGCGAACGTCAGCAGCTGGCCCGTGAGCTTGGCGCCGCGCCGGCACGCGGCCTGCGCCTTGTCCACGCGGCCCTGCGTCGATTCCTCGCGCGTGAACATGCCGATGAGTTCCAGGTTGCCCTGGATGACGTTCAGCAGGTTGTTGAAGTCGTGCGCCACGCCGCCCGTGAAGCGCCCGAGGAATTCGAGTTTCTGCGCCTGCGCCACCGCCTGCTGCGCGCGTTCGCGTTCCATCACTTCGGCCGTGAGCCGGTCGTTGGCCTGCGCCAGTGCCCGCGTGCGCTCCTCGACGCGCGCCTCGAGGTTCGCATTCAGCGCCGCGAGCTGCGCCAGCACCTCGCGCGCCTCGTACTGGCGCCGGCGCGCGCGCAGCGCGGACCCTGCCGCCGTGGCCAGCGTGTCCGCGCTCAACGGCCGTTCGAGGAGGAGGACGTTGCCGAGGGCGGCGAACGTCGCCTTCAGTTGCGCCGGCGCGGCGCCGTAGCGCTTGGCCAGCAGGACGACGAACGGGAAATCCGACCACGGTTCCTGGTCCGCCAGCCACGCCGCGATGCGCGCCAGGGTAAGCGCCGACAGCGCCTCTTCCGCCACGATGGCCGCCGCCGCGCCCTGCCCGATCGCCTCGATGAGCGCGTCGGCACCGGCGACGACTTCGCACCCGACGCCGTCGCGCGTCACGACGCCGGCGATCACGTCGGCGTCGCGCCCGTGCGGAGCGAGCACCAGGACGCGCTCTTCCCGCTGGTCAGGCATCGGCATCGGATTCGATCATCATGGGCGTCGATCCGCGGTAGGTCGGCAAGCCCGTCAACACGCCTTCGAAGCCTTCGAGCGCGGCGCCCACTTCGACACCGCCGGCACCGAGCTGGAGCTCGTGGATCGTCAGCGCATGGTGCGCCGTCCGGCTCTTGGACACGGTGATCGCGCGGCGCAGCTTGCCGCCGGACTCGAAGTAACGCAGCAGCATCGTCGAATCGCTCAGGTAGCTGAGGTCGACGTCCCGGACGGCCTCGCCGACAACCCCGTGCTCGCCGAGGATCAGCGCCGTCGTGATGCCCTTCTGGTTGAGGTAGGCGAGCAGCTCGTGCATCTGCAGCAGCAGGAATTGTTCACCGGGCATTGCTTGCAGATAGGCATTGAGGCTGTCGATGGCGACGAAGACGGCGCCGTCGGTTTCCACGGCGTCGCGCAGCATCTGGGCGAACTGGCCGGGCGCCAGTTCGGCCGGGTCGATATGGCGCACCGTCAGCAGTCCGGACTCCAGGTGCGGCGACAGGTCCAGCCCGAGGGCGGCGGCGCGTGCGAAAAACGTCCCCATGCCTTCGTCGAACAGGTAATACGACGACCTCTCGCCCCGTTCCAGCGCCGCCAGCATGCAGCGCACCACGACGGTCGTCTTGCCGACGCCGGAAGGCCCGACGAACAGCGTATTGGTCCCGGCGACGAGGCCGCCGCCGAGCAGCATATCGAGTCCGTCGGATCCCGTGGAGCGCGTCACCGGGATGAACTTCGTGAGGTGTTCCGCCGCGACGAGCCGGGGGAAGATCCGGATGCCCCCGGTGTCGAGGATGTAGTCGTGGTAACCGCCCCGAAACTTGATGCCGCGCATCTTCATGATATTGACGCGGCGGCGCTCCTTGCCGAATTCCTTGGCGAGCTGTTCGAGGCTGATGACGCCGTGCGCGATGCTGTGCAGATGCTGGTCCGACTGGTTGGTCTTGTCGTCCAGCATCAGCACCGTGCAGGCGCGCGATGCAAAAAATTGTTTGAGTGCAAGGATCTGGCGGCGGTAGCGCAGCGGATTCTGGGCCAGCAGCCGCATTTCCGACAGGCTGTCGAAGACGACACGCGCCGGATTGATGCGGTCGACCTCTTCCATCACGCCCCGCGCCGTCTCGCCCAGCTCGATCTCGGCCGGATGCAGGATCGACTGCTGCGCCTCCGGATCGAGCGCCTCGTCGCTGGCCAGCTCGAAGATGGCCAGCCCGTCGAGCGACCAGCCATGGCTCTCCGCGACGGCATCGAGCTCATCGGCAGTTTCCGACAGGGTGATGTACAACCCGGTTTCCCCCTTGGCCACGCCGTCGAGCAGGAATTGCATGCCGAGGGTCGTCTTGCCCGTGCCGGGCGTTCCCTCGACGAGGTACACCCGCTCCGCGGTCAGGCCACCGCCGAGGATGTCGTCCAGCCCGGGTACCCCGGTCGAGATGCGATACGCGGGTTTGCGTGAAGTGCGGCGGGAGGCAAGCGGTTCGGCCATGCGGGAAACGTCCTGTAAAGATGGGCGCCATGCGCTGTGGGTGAACGCGACGGCAAGACCATTATAGGACGAATCAGCCGCTCGTCAGCGCGCGGTCGACGAGCTCGATCCAGTGCGTCACCGGCGTCGCCGTCCCCGACTGCAGGTGCGACATGCAGCCGACGTTGGCCGAGACGTATTCCTGCGCCCCCGTCGCTTCCAGGTTGGCCAGCTTGCGGTCGCGCAGCGCGTGCGCGAGCTCGGGATGCAGCACGGAATACGTGCCGGCCGAGCCGCAGCACAGATGGCTTTCCGCGCACAGCACGACGTCGACGCCGGCCGCGCGCAGCACGCCCTCGACCTTGCCGCGGATCTGCTGGCCGTGCTGCAGGGTGCACGGCGGGTGGAACGCGACGCGCTCATGGATACGGCCCGACAGGAGACGGGCAATCTCGCCCTCGAAGTCGCACATGATCTCGGACAGGTCCTTCGTCAGCGCGGCGATGCGCGCCGCCCTCGACGCATACGCCGCGTCGTGGGCGAGCAGGTGGCCGTAGTCCTTGACCGTCACGCCGCAGCCGGATGCCGTCATCACGATGGCGTCGACGCCGTCCTGCTCCACGTACGGCCACCACGCGTCGACGTTGCGGCGCATGTCGGCCAGGCCGCCGTCCTGGTCGTTCAGGTGGAAGCGCACGGCGCCGCAGCAGCCGGCTTGCGGCGCTTCGATGAGCTGGATGCCGAGCACGTCGAGCACGCGCGCCGTCGCGGCATTGACGTTCGGCGCCATCGCCGGCTGCACGCAGCCCGCCAGCACGAGCATCTTGCGCGCGTGGCCGCGCACGGGCCAGCGGCCGGGCGCGCGCGCCGGCTGCAGCTTGTCCTGCAACGCGGACGGCAAGAGCGGGCGCACCATCTGCCCCGCCCTGAACGCGGGCTTGAACAGGTTCGAACGCGGCAGGAATTCCTTCAAGGTCGTGCGTTTGACCCTGTCCGCGAACGGACGCGGCACGCGTTCCTCGACCACCTTGCGGCCGATGTCGACGAGGCGCCCGTACTTCACGCCGGACGGGCACGTGGTCTCGCAGTTGCGGCACGTGAGGCAGCGATCGAGGTGCAGCTGCGTCTTGCGCGTGGGCGTCTCACCTTCCAGCACCTGCTTGATCAGGTAGATGCGGCCGCGCGGGCCATCCAGCTCGTCGCCCAGCAGCTGATAGGTCGGACACGTGGCGGTGCAGAAGCCGCAGTGCACGCACGCGCGCAGGATCGCGTCGGCCTCGATGCCCTCGGGCGTGTCCTTGATGAAATCGGCGAGATTCGTTTGCATGGTCCCTCAATACATCCGGCCGGGATTGAAGATGCCGGCCGGGTCGAACCCGGCTTTCAGGCGTTCGTGGATGCGGGCGATGGCCGGCGCCAACGGCTGGAACACGCCGACGCTCTTGTCGCCGCCGCGGAACAGGGTCGCGTGGCCGCCGCACGCTGCCACGACCGCACGGATGCGTTCCGCCGTCGCCGCGTCACCCGGCGCACGCAGCCAGCGCTGCGCCCCGCCCCACTCGATCAGTTGCGGGCTGCCCGGCACGATTGCGCCGACCGTCGGCGGCACGGACAGGCGCCACAGCGGCATGCCCCCTGCGAAGAACGGATGCTGCTGTTCGCGCACGCTGGCCCAGAAGCGGGCGCAGTCCGGCATCACGTCGCCGCCGAGCGTGCGGATCGCGTTGTCGACGGCTGCATTCGCGCCGGACAGCCGCAGCGCCAGCACGCCGTCGTGCCAGCAGCTGGCGGAGACGGGCAGCGGCTGGCCGCCCCATTCGTTCAGGTTGCGGATCGCATCGACCTCGTTCACGCCCTCGAACACGAGCGTCGCTTCGCGCGGCGCACGCGGCAACACTTTTATCGAGACTTCCAGCAGCAGGCCCAGGGTGCCGAGCGAACCCGCCAGCAGGCGCGACACGTCGTAGCCGGCCACGTTCTTCATCACCTGGCCGCCGAACGACAGCACGTCGCCCTTGCCGTCCAGGAGCCTGCAGCCGAGGACGAAGTCGCGCACGGCGCCCGCGTTTGCACGACGTGGTCCGGACAGGCCGGAGGCGATGGCGCCACCGAGCGTCGCGCCGGGTCCGACATGCGGCGGCTCGAACGCCAGCATCTGCCCCTGCTGCGCGAGCGCCGCTTCGATGTCGGCCAGCGGCGTGCCGCAGCGCGCCGTGATCACGAGTTCCGTGGGCTCGTAATCGACGATGCCCGTGTAGTCGCGCGTATCGAGGATGTCGCCTTCGAGCCGCTGCCCGTACCAGTCCTTGGTGCCGCCGCCGCGGATGCGCAAGGGGCGCCCGTTGCGCACAAGTTCCTGGAAGTGGTCGACGAGATTCTGCATGGTCAGAAGCGCGGCAGATGAGAAAACGGCAGCACGCCGCCGCTGACGCGCATGCGGCCCAGTTCCGCGCAACGCCGGAGTGTCGGAATGGCCTTGTTGGGATTGAGGAGCATGCCAGGATCGAAAGCGCGCTTTACCGTGAAGAACGCGTCGAGCTCCCTGGCGCCGAACTGCACGCACATCGAATCGATCTTCTCGACGCCGACACCGTGTTCGCCCGTGATGGTGCCGCCCACTTCCACGCACAGCGCGAGGATCGCGGCGCCGAAGGCTTCCGCGCGATCCAGTTCGCCCGGCTGGTTGGCGTCGAACAGGATCAGCGGGTGCATGTTGCCGTCGCCCGCATGAAAGACGTTCGCGCAGCGCAGGCCGAACGTCGTCTCCATCTCCTCGATGCGCGCCAGCACGCGCGCGAGCTGCTTGCGCGGGATCGTCCCGTCCATGCAATAGTAGTCGGGCGAGATGCGGCCGGCGGCCGGGAACGCGTTCTTGCGGCCGGACCAGAAGCGCAGGCGTTCGGCCTCGGTCTGCGACACCGTGATCGCGCTGGCGCCGGCCTCGCGCAAGACCTCCGTCATGCGCGCGATCTCTTCCGCCACTTCGAGCGCCGTGCCATCCGCCTCGCACAGCAGGATGGCGGCCGCGTCGAGGTCGTAGCCCGCCTTCACGAACGGTTCGACCATGCGCGAGGACGTCCGGTCCATCATCTCCAGGCCGGCCGGGATGATGCCGGCGGCGATCACGCTGGCGACCGCGTTGCCGCCCGTCGCCACGTCGTCGAACGAGGCCATGATCACCTGCGCCTGCGCCGGCTTCGGCACGAGTTTCACGGTCACTTCCGTGACGATGCCCAGCATGCCTTCCGAACCGATGAACACGGCCAGCAGGTCGAGGCCGGGCGCATCCAGCGATTCGCCACCGAGCTCGATGACGTCGCCTTCGATCGTACAGACGCGCACGCGCAGCACGTTGTGCACGGTGAGGCCGTATTTGAGGCAGTGCACGCCGCCCGAGTTCTCGGCCACGTTGCCGCCGATGGTGCAGGCGATCTGCGACGACGGGTCGGGCGCGTAATACAGGTTGAACGGCGCGGCCGCTTCCGAGATGGCGAGATTGCGCACGCCCGGCTGCACGACGGCCGTGCGCGCATACGGTTCCACGCGCAGGATGCGGTTGAGCCGCGCCGTCGAGATCACGACGCCGTCCGCCAGCGGCTGCGCGCCGCCGGACAGGCCCGTGCCCGCGCCGCGCGGCACGATGGGCACGTCCAGGTCGCGGCAGACTTTCAATATCGCGAGCACCTGCGCCTCGTCGTCCGGCAGGGTCACGACCATCGGCAGCTGGCGGTAGGCGGCCAGGCCATCGCATTCGTATGGACGGGTGTCTTCGGGATCGGCGAGGACGGCGCGCGCGGGAAGGACGGCGCGCAGGGCGGCGGCCACCTGCCGCCTGCGCTCGGGGTCGACTGGAATCGAGGGAATCGAGGGAATCATGGAACGATTGTAAGCACAATCCCAAGGATTTGGCGTATGCTCCGGCTATCTTTTTTCGTGGGCAGGATATAAGCATGGGCAATCGACTTTCGAAGATCGCGACCCGCACGGGCGACGACGGCAGCACCGGCCTCGGCGACGGCAGCCGCACCGGTAAAGACAGCGCGCGCATCGCGGCGCTGGGCGACGTCGACGAGCTGAATTCCTTCGTCGGCCTGCTGCTGTGCGAAGACATGCCCGGCGACCTGCGCGAGGAGCTCGTCACGATCCAGCACGACCTGTTCGACCTGGGCGGCGAGCTGTGCATCCCCGGCTACCAGTTGATCAAGGACGAGCAGGTGGCGCGCCTGGACGCGCTGCTGGAGAAGTACAACGCCGACCTGCCGGTGCTGAAGGAATTCATCCTGCCGGCCGGCTCGCGCGCCGCGTCGCTCGCGCACGTGTGCCGCACCGTGTGCCGCCGCGCCGAGCGCGCCATCGTGACGCTGTCGAAGCTCGAAACGATCAACGCGCAGCCGCGCCAGTACGTGAACCGCCTGTCGGACCTGATGTTCGTGCTGGCGCGCGTGCTGAACCGCCATGCGGGCGGCAGCGACGTACTGTGGCAGCACGAACGCAAGCGCACCTGACGGAGTGCGGATGACGGCAACCTTCGACGTCCGCTTCCACGCCGGCCGCGCCAACTGGCCGGCCAATCCGTTCCACTTCCAGGGCAAGGGCCAGGTCGTCGTCGAACCCGACTTCGTCGTCGTGCGCGGCAGCACCCACCGCTCGTTCCGTTTTCCGGCGCGCGCGGAACACCGGCTGCGCATGGTCGACATCGTCAACGCATACAGCGAAGGCGAGGACGTGTATTTCCACGTGCTGGGCGTGCGCGAGAACCTGGCCGTCGGCTTTTCCGCGCCGGACGCGGCGACGGCGCAACGGCTCCTCGCGCTGCTGCCCGCGCGCCAGACCGAAGCCTTCGCGGTGGCCCACGCGGAACGCAACGCCTTCCACGACCGGATCGATTACTGGAGCCCGTCGACGCCCGTGATCTGGACCCTGCTGGCTCTGAACATCGGCATCTACTTCCTCATGTGGCTCGTACGCCGCAGCCTGCCCGGCGGTGCGATGGGATCGATGCTGGGCTGGGGCTGGAACTCTGCCTACGACGCGATGCTGCGCTCGGCGCAACTCGTCATCTGGGGGTCGAACGTGGGCGACCGGACGCTGCACGGGGAATGGTGGCGTCTCTTCACGTCGCTGTTCCTGCACGGGAGCCTGCTGCACCTGGCATTCAACATGATCGCGCTGTGGCAGGTGGGCCAGCTGGTCGAGCGCCTGTTCGGCAGCCTGCGCTTCAGCGCGCTGTACCTGGTCGCCGGCCTGTGCGGCGGCATCGCCAGCGTGACGTGGAATCCGCACGTGAACAGCGTGGGCGCGTCCGGCGCCATCTTCGGCATCGTCGGCGGCCTGTTCGCGTTCATGCGGCGCGAGAACAGCGGCATCCCGCCCACCGTCGTCAACGACCTGCGCGGCACGCTGCTGCCGTTCCTGGCGTTCAACCTGGCGGCGGGCTTTTTGTATCCGCACACGGACAACGCGGCCCACATCGGGGGCCTCATCGGCGGCTGGCTGGCCGGCCACCTGCTGGCGCGCTCGCTGCACGTGCCGGCGGAGAGGACGACATGAGCGACGATTTCATCGGCATCTACGACGGCGCCCTCACGCCCGAGCAATGCGCCCACATCCTCGAACGCTTCGAGGCCAGCGACAAGCACCAGCGCGGCCGCACGGGCATGGGCGTGGACGTGGCGAAGAAGGACAGCTGGGACATCACCATCAGCCAGCACAAGGAATGGCACGACGTGTGCAACCTGATGGCGACGGCCGTGCGGCGCCACCTGGCCGAGTACATGGACCGCTACCGCGCCCTGCTGCTGGGCGCCCTCGCGCCCACGGTGGCGCATCCGGCGACGGGCCAGCCGGTGGCGCTCTCGCTGGACAACTTCGACGAATGCGGCCGCCCGCACCTCGATGCGCTGGTCCAGGCGCTGTACCGTCTCGGCGCCATCAACCTGCAGAAGTACCTGCGCGGCAGCGGCGGCTACCACCACTGGCATTCCGAGATCTATCCGCAGAACGCGAGCTGCGAGACCCTGCACCGCGTGCTGCTGTTCCAGTTCTACCTGAACGACGTGGCGGACGGCGGCGCGACGGAATTCCTGTACCAGGGCCGCAAGGTCGAGGCGCGCCAGGGCCGGCTGGTCATCGCCCCGGCCGGCTTTACCCACACGCACAAGGGCCACGTCGCGACGAGCGGCGACAAGTACGTGGCCACGTCGTGGATCCTGTACCGCCGCGCCGAGGACCTGTTCAAGTAGTGCGGGACGCGCCAGCCAGCGCGTCCCGCAGCGTATCGAGATCGATCGGCTTGACGAGGTGCCTGTCGAAGCCTGCCTCCGCGGCGAGCCGGCGGTCGCTGTCCTGGCCGTAGCCCGTGATGGCGACAAGGAACGCGTGCGCGGTGGAAGGTTGCGCGCGCAGGCGCCGCGCCAGTTCGTAGCCGTCCATGCCCGGCAGGCCGATGTCGAGCAGGCACACCTGCGGCGCCTCCGTGCGCGACCGCTCCAGCGCGCGCAGCGGATCGTGCTCGACGCTCACGCGGTGCCCGGACGCTTCCAGCAGCAGGCCCAGCGTCTCCGCCGCGTCGACGTTGTCGTCCACCACCATGATCGACATGCTGCTTTCCTGCGCCGCCGCATGCGCGCCGTCGCGCCGTCCGGCCGGCTCGGCGCCTGCCGCGATGAGCGGCAGGGTCACGGTGAAACGGCTGCCCCGGCCCGGCCCCGCACTCTCGCACGCGACGGTGCCGCCGTGCAGCTCGACGAGGCTCCTCACGAGCGCCAGGCCCAGTCCCAGTCCGCCGGAGGCGCGGTCCGACGTGCGCTCGGCCTGGGCGAACAGGTCGAATGCGCGCGCCACCAGTTCCGGCGCCATGCCGATGCCGTTGTCGACGACATCGACAGCCACCTCGTTGCCCCGCACCCTGGCCGCGAGCCGCAGCCGGCCGCCTTCCTGCGTGTACTTGGCGGCGTTGTTGAGCAGGTTGGCGAGGACCTGCACGAGGCGCTTCGCGTCGCCCATCACGGGCATGGGTTGCGCAGGGACGTCCACGTCCAGCTGCTGGTGCCGGGCACGGACGAGCGGCATGACCTGCTCCACCGCGTCGGCCACGATGGCGTGCATGTCCAGCGCCGCCTCGTCCAGCTCGACCTGCCCGCGGGTGACGCGCGAGACGTCCAGCAGGTCGTCGATGAGCTCCGTCATGTGGGCGACCTGGCGGCCGATGATCTCGCTCGTCTTGCGCACGAGGCCTTCGTCCAGCCGCGCGCGCTGCAGCAGCGCGGCCGCCGCGCCGATGGGCGCCAGCGGGTTCCTGAGCTCGTGCGCCAGCATCGCGAGGAACTCGTCCTTGCGGCGGTCGGATTCCCTCAGCTTTTCCTCGGCCAGCTTGCGTTCCGTGATGTCGCTGGCGGCGCCGATCCATTCCTCGATCTCGCCGCGCGCGTCGAGCATCGGCACGGCGCGCGAATAGGTCCAGCCCACGCTGCCGTCCAGGCGGCGCACGCGGTGTTCCAGCTGGAACGTCGACTTGGCGTGGATCGCCGCCGCAATCGCACGGTGGATGAGGGCCTGGTCTTCCACCGGGATGTAGTCGTCGATCCAGTAGCGGCTCGCGTCGGCCGTGTCCTTCAGATAGCCGCGCCCGTCGAGCTGGCGCAGCTGGCTCCAGTCGGGGCTCATGCGGTACAGGACGTCCGCCGTCGCATTCGCCAGGGCGCGGTAGCGCGACTCGCTCTCGGCCATCGCGGCGGTGGAACGCACCTGGTCGGTCACGTCGCTGGTCGTATGCGAGATGCACAGGAGGGTACCGTCGGCACCGAAGATCGGCGTGTTGACGGCGCTCCAGAACCGCTCCTCGAAGCCCGTCTCGCCGTTCGGCAGGACGACGGCAATCGGATAGCGCTGGGCCACCAGCCGATCCGGCCGGCCCGTCGCGATGACGCGCGCGAGGGAGCGGCGCAGGACCGTTTCACCCGTATCGGCGGGGTCGTCGGGGTTGCGCGGGAACGCCGCGAACAGGCTGACACCCACCAGCTCCTCGCGCGTGCGCCCCGACGCTTGCAGGAACGCGTCGTTGACGGCGAGGATGGTGGCTTCCGGCGTGGGCGACAAGAGGTAATGCCCGCTCGGGGAGCGAGTGAAGACGGCTTCGAACAGGGCGGGGGAAAGCATGAACGGTGCTTTCGATAGTCGATGAGCGGCATTATAGGGCTGTCGCGACAGACGCGTCGGCCGATTCGCCATAGCAAAAAACGCCACCGCCGGACGGGCCGGGATGGCGTTCTTCAAAGGGGCAAACTGCGCAGGGTCAGGTGTTGTTGACCACCAGGCGCGGTTCGCCGATGCCGAAGCGTTCGCGGATGGACTTCCCGATACCGTGCGCATCCAGGCCGACGGACGCCAGCAGCAGCGCCGGGTCGCCGTGGTCGATGAAACGGTCGGGCAGGCCCAGGATCAGCAGCGGTTTGGCGATGCCCGCCTCCGCCAGCGCCTCGGCCACGGCGGAACCGGCGCCGCCCATCGTGCAGCCCTCTTCCACCGTCACCAGGTAGTCGTGGTTCTGCGCCAGCTGTTTCACCAGTTCCACGTCCAGCGGCTTCACGAAGCGCATGTCGGCGACGGTCGCGTTCAGGCCGTCGGCCGCTTTGATGCTCGGCGCCACCATCGAACCGAAGGCCAGGATCGCGACGCCCTTGCCTTCGCGCCGCACGACGCCCTTGCCGATCTCGATGACGTCCAGCGCCGGCTCGATGGCCGCGCCCACGCCCGCGCCGCGCGGGTAGCGCACGGCGGCGGGGCCGTCGAAACGGTAGGCCGTCGTCAGCATCTTGCGGCACTCGTTCTCGTCCGACGGCGCCATCACGACCATGTTCGGGATGCAGCGCAGGTAGGCGATGTCGTAGTTGCCCGCGTGCGTGGCGCCGTCCGCGCCGACGAGGCCCGCGCGGTCCAGCGCGAACGTCACGTCCAGGTTCTGCAGCGCCACGTCGTGGATCAGCTGGTCGTAGGCGCGCTGCAGGAACGTCGAGTAGATCGCGACGACGGGCTTCATGCCTTCCGTTGCCAGGCCGCCCGCGAACGTCACCGAATGCTGCTCGGCGATGCCGACGTCGAAGTAGCGGTCCGGGTATTCCTGGTTGAAGCGGACCATGCCCGAGCCTTCGCGCATCGCCGGCGTGATGCCGACCAGGCGCTTGTCGACATGCGCCATGTCGCACAGCCAGTTGCCGAACACCTCGGTGTACGTGATCTTGGTCGCCTTGGCGGGCTTGATGCCTTCGCTCGGATTGAATTTACCCGTGCCGTGGTACAGGATCGGCTCGGCCTCGGCCAGCTTGTAGCCCTGCCCCTTCTTCGTCACGACGTGCAGGAATTGCGGGCCTTTGAGCTTCTTGATGTTTTCCAGCGTCGGGATCAGGGAATCGAGGTCATGGCCGTCGATCGGGCCGATGTAATTGAAACCGAATTCCTCGAACATCGTGGCCGGGACGACCATGCCCTTCGCGTGTTCTTCCAGCTTCTTCGCCAGTTCCAGCATCGGCGCGGGCAGCATCGTCTTGCCGACGTTTTTCGCGGCCGCGTAGAACTGGCCCGACATCAGGCGCGCCAGGTAGCGGTTCAATGCGCCGACCGGCGGCGAGATCGACATGTCGTTGTCGTTCAGGACGACGAGCAGGTCGACGTCGTCCTCGACGCCCGCGTTGTTCAGCGCCTCGAACGCCATGCCGGCGGTCATGGAGCCGTCGCCGATGACGGCGATCGCCTTGCGTTTCTCGCCCTTGATCTTCGCGGCCGTCGCCATGCCCAGGGCCGCCGAGATCGACGTCGACGAGTGCGCGGTGCCGAACGTGTCGTACTCGCTTTCGTCGCGCTTGGGGAAGCCGGACAGGCCGTTCAGCTGGCGCAGGCTCGGCATGCGCTCGCGCCGGCCCGTGAGGATCTTGTGCGAATAGGTCTGGTGGCCGACGTCCCACACGATGCGGTCTTCCGGCGTGTTGAACACGTAGTGCAGCGCGATCGTCAGCTCGACGGTGCCGAGGTTGGACGACAGGTGGCCGCCCGTCTTCGACACGGAATCGAGCAGGAACTGGCGCAGTTCATGGGCCAGCGGCGTGAGCTGGGTGCGCGGCAGCTTGCGCAGGTCGGCCGGGTCGTTGATGGTATCTAGCAGTTTCATTTATGCCTTCCGCTGCACGATCAGGTCCGCGATCTCGCGCAGCCGCAGTGCTTGTTCTCCGAACGGCGCGAGCGCGTCGTGCGCCTGCTGCCGCAATTGTTCCGCCAGCGCCTTCGACGGCTCCAGCCCAAGGATCGACACATAGGTCGGCTTGTTGTCGGCGGCGTCCTTGCCGGCCGTCTTGCCCAGCGTGGCCGAGTCGGCGGTCGCGTCGAGGATGTCGTCCACGACCTGGAACGCGAGGCCGATGGCGCGCGAGTACGCGCCCAGGGCTTCCTGCTCGTGCGATGCGAGGTCGCGGCCGGCCAGCGCGCCCAGCAGCACGGACACGCGCAGCATGGCACCGGTCTTGAGCTGGTGCATGCGTTCCAGCTGTTCGAGCGTGAGGCTGATGCCGACGCTGTCCAGGTCGATCGCCTGGCCGCCGCACATGCCCTTGCTGCCGGCCGCTTCGGCCAGCAGGCGCAGCATCGTGACGGTGCGCGCGGCCGGGACGGTCGTCGTACCGGCCAGCACCTCGAAGGCTTGCGCCTGCAGCGCATCGCCCACGAGCAGCGCCGTCGCTTCGTCGTACGCCACGTGCACCGTCGGCTTGCCGCGGCGCAGGGCGTCGTCGTCCATGCACGGCATGTCGTCGTGCACGAGGGAATACACATGGATCATCTCGACGGCGCTGGCGGCGCGCGCGAGCGCATCCGCATCCGCGCCGAACAGGGCGCCGCTCGCATGCACGAGCAGCGGTCGCACGCGCTTGCCGCCGCCCAGCGCCGTGTAGCGCATCGCTTCGTGCAGCCTGGCCGGCGCCTGGCTCCCAGCCGGCAGGAAGCGGTCGAGGGCAGACTCCGCGTCGGCCTGCACGGCCTTCATCCAGGCCGGGAACGCCTGCGGCGCGCTCATACGTCGTCCTCGCCGTCGGCGCTGAACGGCCTGAGCATCTCGCCTTCCAGGACTTTCACCTGGGACTCGACTTTTTCCAGCTGGGCCGCGCAATAGCGCACGAGCTCGGAACCGCGTGCATACGCGGCGACCGAGGCTTCCAGGGGCAATTGCCCACTTTCCATTTGCGTCACGAGTTGGGCCAGTTCGGCCATCGCCTGCTCGAAGGATTCGGGCGGTGCGGACGCCGCTGCGCTCGCGGCGGCCGGTGGTGCGGCGCTCTCCGCGTTTGTTTTATTTGGCATAATGAGTTTGATCGATTCGGGGCCGGGCGACGCCACGCGCAACCCGTGCGCGGCATGCCAGTCTAATCGCTTATTCTAAACAATCCTGTTTCGACATGAACGGTGCGCCTGTCGCCGCCAACTTGCAAGCAAGGATACATTTTATCGCAAAGCGCCCCGGGATTCATGAAAACGATGCTGTTTAGGCAATTTTTGAACACCCGCGTACCACAATCCCGTGCGGGTCCGGGACTGGAGGGGCTGTTACAGGCTATAATCTCCGGTTCTGTCTCCGAAATACCGTATTCCGCTCTTTAAAGGAGCGAGAACTCCAAATAAGCGGCAGCATTGTATTGGTCGGGATGCCACGCCTCGGCGTGGCATCCCGACCGGGCTTTGCTGCGCGCCGGATGTCTCGATGCTCCCCTAAAAATACTGGTTCTCGGATTCTTTCTCTTCTTTTGGCTGAAATTCTGTAAAGGGGGGTTGGGATGTCCGATCTGGCTACCCACGCCAAGCTGGCGCGTTCGCTCGCCCAGCTTCCGGTAAATGTCTACTTCGACGACGCGCTGTTGCAGCGTGAATTGCAGCAATTGTTTCTCAAGGGCCCCCGCTACGTCGGGCACGAGTTGATGGTTCCCGAGAAGGGCGATTTCGCGACCCTGAAATCGGAGAACGAGGGTCGCATGCTGGTGCGCAACGCACAGGGCATCGAGTTGATGTCGAACGTTTGCCGCCACCGCCAGGCGCTGATGTTCAATGGCCGGGGGAACGCCAAGAACATCGTCTGCCCGCTGCACCGCTGGACCTATGACCTCAAGGGCGAGCTGATCGGCGCACCGCATTTCGCGGACACGCCCTGCCTGAACCTGTCCAGGACGCCGCTGCAGAACTGGAACGGCCTGCTGTTCGAACAGAACGGCTACGACGTGATGGACAAGCTGAAGCACATGTCCGTCACGAAGGACCTGGATTTCTCGGGCTATATGTTCGACCACGTCGAGGTGCACGACTGCGACTACAACTGGAAGACCTTCATCGAGGTCTACCTGGAGGATTACCACGTCGAGCCCTTCCACCCTGGCCTGGGCAACTTCGTCAGCTGCGACGACCTGCGCTGGGAATTCGGTCCGGACTACAGCGTCCAGACCGTGGGCGTGCATCGCGGCCTGCAGAAGTCCGGCTCGCCGGCCTACAAGGCATGGCAGGAACAGGTCCTGAAGTTCAACAACGGCCAGGCACCGAAATACGGCGCGATCTGGCTGACCCTGTATCCGAACATCATGGTCGAGTGGTATCCGAACGTGCTGGTCGTGTCGACCCTGTGGCCGCTGGGTCCGCAGAGGACGCGCAACGTCGTCGAGTTCTACTACCCGGAAGAATTCGTCCTGTTCGAGCGCGGCTTCGTCGACGCGGAACGCGCCGCCTACATGGAGACGTGCGTCGAGGACGACGAGATCGCCCTGCGCATGGACGCCGGCCGCAAGGCGCTGATGGCGCGCGGCGTGACCGAGGCGGGGCCGTACCAGTCGCCGATGGAAGACGGCATGCAGCACTTCCACGAGTGGTATCGCGGCAAACTCGACGATATTCCTCCGGGGATGTGATGGTTAGTCGCTGATGGCCCCACTCTGGATGTTGTTCGCCAGCTTCCTGTTCGCCGCCATGGGCGCGGCAGTGAAGCTGGCTTCCTCGCTCTACTCGACCTCGGAAATCGTGATGTACCGGGGTGTCATCGGCGCCCTGCTGTTGCTCCCGATGATCCGCCTGCAGGGCGGCTCCTTCAAGACCCCCTTCCCGAAAGAACACCTGTGGCGCAGCGTCGTCGGCGTGGTCTCGCTGTGGATGTGGTTCTACGCGATCGCCAAACTGCCGCTGGCGACCGCCGTGACCCTCAACTACATGGCGCCGATCTGGCTCGCCGCCTACATGTTCGTCACCGGCTGGTGGCGCGGCAAGGGCTTGCCCGAATGGCCGCTGGCCCTCGCCATCGCCATGAGCTTCGTCGGCGTGACGCTCGTGCTGCGGCCGGCCGTCGAGACGCATGAATGGGTCGGCGGCCTCGTCGCCATCGGCTCGTCCGTGATCGCCGCGATGGCCTATATGCAGGTGCGCCGCCTGGGCCAGATGGGCGAGCCGGAATACCGCGTCGTGTTCTATTTTTCCGTCACGATGGGCCTGGCGGGCCTCGTCGGCTCGCTGCTCGGCAACGGCATGAATACGTTCCGCCCGCAATCGTGGCACGGCATGGGCCTGCTGCTGGCGATCGCCGCCAGCGGCCTGGGCGCCCAGATCGCGATGACGCGCGCCTACCGCATCGGCAAGGTGCTCGTCGTCGCCAACCTGCAGTACACGGGCATCGTCTTTTCCAGTCTGTGGGGCATGATGCTGTGGGGCGACGTGTTCGACTGGCACGTCTGGCTGGGCATGGGCGTGATCCTGGCCTCCGGGATCGCCGCGACGTTCTACAATACGACGCGCACGGCGCGCGGCGCCGTCGTCAAGGAAACCGATCCCATCGCCAGCGAATAAAGGAGTGCCATGTCCAGCTTCACGACCCTGATCGAACCCGCCGCACTGGCCGCACACGTGAACGACCCCAAATGGCTCGTCGTCGACTGCCGCCACGACTTGATGAACCTCGCCGCCGGCCGGGACGCCTATGCGGCCGGCCACATCCCGGGCGCCGTCTTCGCCGACATGGAGACGGAACTGTCGGGCGCCAAGCGCGACGCCGCGGGCAACTTCCGCGGCCGCCATCCGCTGCCGGAGCAGGACGCGTTCATCGAGCTGCTGCGCGGCTGGGGCGTGGACGACGACACGCAAATCGTCGCCTATGATGCGCACGGCGGCATGTACGCCGCGCGCCTGTGGTGGATGCTGCGCTGGGTCGGCCACGGCGCCGTCGCCGTGCTGGATGGCGGCCTGCCCGCCTGGCAGGCGGCGGGCCAGCCCGTCGTCACCGATACGCCGGCCCCGCGCGCACGCGGCACCATCGCTTCGCACCCGGCCCTCGTGACGACGGTCGACGTAAACGCGATCCTGCACAACGTGGAACACGGCGGCAAGACCATCGTCGACGCGCGCGCGCCGGACCGCTTCCGCGGCGAGAACGAGACGATCGACCCGGTCGGCGGCCACATCCCGGGCGCGAAGAACCGCTTCTTCAAGGATAACCTGCAGGCCGACGGCCGCTTCAAGGCGCCGGATCAACTGAAGGCGGAACTGGGGGTGGCGGTGGGCGATCCGCAGGACGCCATCATGCAATGCGGTTCCGGCGTGACCGCGTGCCACAACCTGCTGGCGCTGGAAGTGGCCGGGATGCCGGGTGCGGCGCTGTATCCGGGATCGTGGAGCGAGTGGACGGCGGATCCGCAGCGGGCGGTGGCGACGGGGACGGCCTGAATGTTCAGCTAAGCCGTCGTTCCCGCGGAGGCGCACTGCTGTCCGGAATAATTTTTACCGTCGAAAATAGGCCCGCCATAGGGAAAAACCGTCGTTCCCGCGAAAGCGGGAACCCATGCTGACTGCTCGAAGTCGACTCTTTGTAGCCAACGAGGTGGAAATGAAGAACGTAGTTAGCATACTCAGTATGGATTCCCGCTTGCGCGGGAATGACGATGCTATTTCTGACGGTTTTTGAAAACAATATTCCGGACACTAGTGCGCGAAGGCGGGAACCCAAGTTTCACGCGCAGTGGCAGCGCTTGCAAAATCGGGCCCCTGCCTTCGCAGGGGCGACGTTCATGGGCCGCGTCGATTAATGACTGAAGTCGTACGGCGCCGGCAAAAAGTCCGCCAGCGTGAACAACACGACCGACAGCACGAGGGCCACGACCACGTAGGCGAAGCGCGACGGCTTGTCGCGCAATGCTGCAATCCATTCACTCAAGAGCTTCGCCATGCCGGCCTCCGTTCAGCTAACGGCCCAGCATAGGTCGCGAGGAATCGCCCTGTCAACCGCAGGGCGCAGCGTTTAGTATCTTAATGGCCGTGCGTCAGGACCAGCACGATGACGACGCCCAGGCCGATCAGCAGGACCTGCGGAATCGATTCGCGCACGGTGGCCCGGCGCTGCATCTGCGGCATCAGGTCGCTCACGGCGATGTAGATGAAGCCGGACGACGCGAACACCAGCACATAGGGAATCAGGTCGCTGGCGCGGTCTAGGGTCGCATACCCGAGTATCCCGCCCAGCACGGCCAGCAGGCTGCACAACAGGTTGAACACGTAGGCGCGCACGCGCGAGAAGCCGGCGTTCAGCAGCACGATGAAGTCGCCGATCTCCTGCGGGATCTCGTGGGCGATGATCGCCACGCCGGTGACGATGCCCAGTTGCGGATTGGCGAGGAAGGCGGCCGCGATCAGGATGCCGTCCGTGAAGTTGTGCATGCCGTCGCCGATCAGGATCATCCAGCCGGCGCGCCCGGCCTGGCGCGCGTCGTGGCCGTGCGCGTGATGGTGCCCGTCGCCCTCGTGATGGTGCGAATGGCGCAGCAGAGCCACCTTCTCCAGCAGGAAGAACGCGAGCAGGCCGCCCAGCAGGGTGGCGAACAGCGCATGCGTGTCGGCCTTCGACTCGAACGCTTCCGGCAACGCATGCAGCAGCGACGTCGACAGCATGATGCCGACCGACAGGCTGACCATGCGTTCGACGACCTTCGACAGCAGCGTAAAGGAAAACACCGCGGCGGCCGTGATGCTGACCACGCCCGCCAGGCCGGTGGCCAGCAGGATGGAGATGAGAATCGGGTCGATCTGGAAGCCTCTTCTTTTTCTGGGGGCGTGCGGATGCACACGCCCCGGGCGCAAACCGTTGATTGTAACCCGACGGGCGTGCTGCCGTCAGCCGGCGCCGTGTTCGCGGAACCAGGCCAGCGCGCGCGCGAAGCCGTCGCGGGCATCCTTCGCGTTGTAACTCGGGCGGTAGTCGGCGTAGAACGCGTGGCCGGCGTCGGGGTAGACGACGATCGCGGAATCGCTGGTCCCCTGGCCCAGCGCGGCCGTCATCCGTTCGACCGTGGCGACCGGGATGCCGGTGTCCTTCGCGCCGTACAGGCCGAGCACGGGCACGGTGAGCGTGGACGCGACGTGGATCGGGTGCGCCGGCTGGCCCGGCGGATTCGGATCGGCCACCAGCTTGCCGTACCACGCCACGGCCGCCGTCACGCGCGGGTTGTGCGCCGCGTACAGCCACGTGATGCGGCCGCCCCAGCAAAAGCCGTTGACGCCGAGCCGGTCGATATCGCCGCCGTTCTCGCCGGCCCAGGCCACGCAGGCGTCGATGTCGCCCATCACCTGGGCGTCCGGCGCCTTGCGGACGATCTGCGCCATCAGCGTCGGGATGTCGGGGATCGTGGACGGGTCGCCCTGGCGGATGAAGAAATCGGGGGCCAGCGCGAGGTAGCCCTGTCTGGCGAAGCGGCGCGCCACGTCGGCGATGTGTTCGTGCAGGCCGAAGATCTCGGACACGACGATCATCACCGGGAGCTGGTCCTGCCCCGCCGGGCGGGCGACATACACTGGCACTTCCTGGCCGTCGATGGCCAGGCGGATGGTGCCGGCGGCCAGGCCGTCGGACTCGGTGTGGATCACGGACTGCGCCGCGATGGGTAGCGCGGCCGCCGCGAAGCCGCTTGCGTTGTCGTTCATCGCCTTCCTTCGTTGGGTCTTGAAAGGCTTGCTATCTTAGCAGCGAGGCATAGATCCCGTGTGACGCCACGCTTTTAGATATGTTTGACAACATAATATGGCTGAGTATTCTGCATGGCACTCACCCACTTGCGAGGACCATCATGACTACTTCCATCACCGTCAACGGCATGCAGATCCACGTCGAAGAACACGGCACCGGCAAGCCGCTCGTGCTGCTGCACGGCGGGATCATGGCCAGCGAAGCGTTCGGCCCGAACATCGCCACGCTGGCGGAACACCGCCGCGTGATCGCCATCCACCTGCAAGGCCACGGCCACACGCCGGACGTGGACCGCCCGCTGCGCTTCGAAACGCTGGCGGACGATGTCGCGGGCGTGATCCGGGAACTCGGCCTGGGCAAGGCCGACCTGCTGGGGTATTCGTTCGGCGGCGGCGTCGCGCTGCAGACGGCGATCCGGCATCCGGACGTCGTCGACCGGCTGATCGTCGTGTCGGCGGCGGCCAGCTGGAACGGTTGTTATCCGGAAGTGCGCACGGCCTTCGACCACATGGACACGCAGGCCGCGCAGATCGGCGCGCACGTCGCGCAGTCGCCGCTGGGCAAGCTGTATCCGGCCGTGAACTGGGAAACGGCTTTCCGCAAGATGGGAGAATTACAGAGCCGCGACTACGACTGGATGCCGCAGGTGAGTGGCATCCAGGCGCCGACGATGCTGGTGTTCGCGGATGCGGATGCGATCACGCTGGACCACATCGCCGGGTTCTACAAGGCGCTCGGGGGCGGCCAGCGCGACGCGGGGCTGGATGGGTCATTGCGCGCCGCCGCCCGGCTGGCCATCGTGCCGGGGACGACGCATTACAACTTGCTGGCGACGACGGAAGTCGCGCGCTTGGCGGGGGCGTTTTTACAGGCTCAGTGAGCCTCCTCCCAGTTCGTTCCAACACCGGTTTCGGCCACCAGCGGCACCTTCAGCGTGGCCACGCCGCCCATCAGTTCCGGCAGCTTCTGCTTGACGAGTTCCAGTTCGTCCTGCGGCACTTCCAGCACCAGTTCGTCGTGCACCTGCATCACCATGCGGGTGCGCAGGGCATCCTTCTCGATCCAGTCCTGCACGGCGATCATCGCCAGCTTGATCAGGTCCGCCGCGGTGCCCTGCATCGGCGCATTGATCGCGGCCCGTTCGGCGCCGGCGCGGCGCGGGCCGTTCGGCGAGTTGATCTCCGGGAGCCACAGGCGGCGGCCGAATACCGTTTCGACATAGCCGCGCTCCTTCGCGAGCAAACGGGTCTCGTCCATGTAGCGCTTGACGCCCGCGAAGCGCTGGAAATAGCGCTCGATGTAGTTGCTCGCGGCGCCCCGTTCGATGCCCAGGTTCTGCGCGAGGCCGAACGCGCTCATGCCGTAGATGAGGCCGAAGTTGATGACCTTCGCGTAGCGCCGCTGCTCGCTCTGCACTTCTTCCGGCGGCAGGCCGAAGATCTCGGCGGCGGTGGCGCGGTGGATGTCCTCGCCGGCCGCGAACGCGCGCAGCATCGCCTCGTCTTCCGAGATATGGGCCATGATGCGCAGCTCGATCTGCGAATAGTCGGCCGACACGATCACGCTGCCCGCCGGCGCCACGAACGCTTCGCGGATGCGCCGGCCTTCGCTCGTGCGCACGGGGATGTTCTGCAGGTTCGGATCGTTCGACGCCAGGCGGCCCGTGATGGCGACGGCCTGCGCGTAGTTCGTGTGCACGCGGCCCGTCTTCGGGTTCACCATCTTCGGCAGCTTGTCGGTGTACGTCGACTTCAGCTTGGAGAGGCCGCGGTGCTCCAGCAGGATCTTCGGCAGCGGATAGTCTTCCGCCAGCTTTTGCAGGACCTCTTCATCGGTGGACGGCGCGCCGGTCGCCGTCTTCTTGATGACGGGGAGCTGCAGCTTGCCGAAGAAGATCTCGCCGATCTGCTTGGGCGAGCCGAGGTTGAACGGGCCGCCGGCCAGTTCATACGCCTGCTGCTCAAGTTCCATGATGCGCGCGGCCAGCTCGTTCGACTGCGCCGCCAGCTTGTCCGCGTCGACCAGCACGCCGTTGCGCTCGATCTTCTGCAGCACGACGGACGTCGGCAGCTCGATGCTGCGGTAGATATAGTCCAGGCCCTTGTCGCTTTCCACGTGGCCGATCATCGCGTGGTGCAGGCGCAGGGTGATGTCGGAGTCCTCGGCCGCGTACTCGGTCGCGCGGCCCAGTTCCACCTGGTCGAAGCAGATCTGGTTCACGCCCTTGCCGCACACGTCGACGAAGGGAATGGTCGTATAGCCCAGGTGGCGCAGCGCCATCGTGTCCATGTCGTGCGGCTTGTGCGATTCGAACACGTACGACTGCAGCAGGGTGTCGTGCACGATGCCGCGCAATTTCACCCCGTGGTTTTCGAAGATGTGGCTGTCGTATTTCAGGTTCTGGCCCAACTTCGGCTTGTCCGGATTTTCCAGCCACGGCTTCATGCGCGCGAGGACGTCCTCGCGGTTCAGCTGCTCCGGCACGCCGGCGTAGCGGTGCGCGAGCGGGATGTACGCGCCCTTGCCCGCCTCCACCGACAGCGAGATACCGACCATTTCCGCCGTCATCGGGTCGAGCGACGTCGTCTCCGTGTCGACGGAAGTCAGTGCCGCCTGGTCGATCAGCGCGAGCCAGCGCTCCAATTGCTCCTGCGTGGTGACGGTCTCGTACTCGCCCTTGATGATCGGCATGCCCGGTTGCGTACCCGCCGCGCCTTCCGGCGAATTCAGCGCCGGCGCACCGGGCGCGCCAGGCATGCCGTACTTGCCCGCGTTGCCGGGGCCGATCTCGCGCAGCATCGTTTTAAAGCCGTAGCGCTGGAAGAAATCGCGCAGCGCGTCCTTGTCCTCGGGGCGCCCGATGAGCGTCTCCTCGATCGACACGACGTGGCCCACGAGGTCGCAGTCCGTCTTCACGGTGATCAGTTCGCGGCCCTTCGGCAACCATTCCAGCGCGGCGCGCAGGTTCTCGCCGACGGCGCCCGTGATGCTGTGGGCGTTCTCGATCACGCCGTCCAGCGAGCCGTGCAGGGTCAGCCACTTGAGGGCCGTCTTCGGGCCGCACTTGGTGACGCCGGGGACGTTGTCGACGGTGTCGCCGATGAGGGTCAGGTAGTCGATGATGCGGTTCGGCGGCACGCCGAACTTGGCCAGCACGCCCGCTTCGTCGAGCTTTTCGTTGCTCATCGTGTTGATCAGCATGACCTTGTCGTTCACGAGCTGGGCGAGGTCCTTGTCGCCCGTCGAGACGACCGTGTTCAGGCCGCGCGCCGTCGCCTGCGCCGCGAGCGTGCCGATGACGTCGTCCGCTTCGACGCCCTCCACCATCAGGACCGGCCAGCCCATGTGGCGCACGACTTCGTGGATCGGCTCGATCTGCCTGGCCAGGTCTTCCGGCATCGAGGCGCGCGTCGCCTTGTATTCGGGATACAGGTCGTCGCGGAAGGTCTTGCCCTTCGCGTCGAACACGCAGGCGATGTACGCGGCCGGGAAGTCCGCGCGCAGGCGGCGCAGCATGTTGACCATGCCGTGCATCGCGCCGGTCGGGTAGCCGTCCGGGCTGCGCAGGTCGGGCAGCGCATGGAAAGCGCGGTAGAGATAGCTGGAACCGTCGACGAGAAGCAGGGTGTTGTCCATAGGGCAGAGTAAAAAGTGGGCCGCGGCGGCACGGCAAAACGTGCGCCATTATCGCAGAATCGGAAATGGAGAAAAGCTGGGCAGGCGATGTCATCCAGATGGGGACGAAGCCACACTTTTCACAGAGAAGTGGCGCCCTTTGTTACAATGGACTAAACGACAAAGGTGATCATCATGCCGCGTACCCCTATCCGCCTCGCCACTTTCGCGCTGTTCCTGACTTGCCAGGCAGGATTGGCCGCGGCCCAGCAGCAGACCACGCAGCCGACCCCGAGCCCGGCACCGCCGAAACTCGAGCGTATCGAGCCGGGCAGCGACGTTCCCGCGACCACGATTCCGCCGAAGCGCGGCACCCAGATCAAGGAAACGCGCGACGGCGGCCAGGTCACCGAAGTCGAAGTCACCACGCCCGGTGGCAGCCATTACTACATGAAACCGAACACCCAGCCCGGCAACGCGCAGACGAATTCGATCCGCGCGCCGCAGTGGAAGGTGGGTGAGTTCGATCTGTCGGGCAAGCGGAAAGCCACGAGCGAATCCGGCACCAACGCCCCGACGACGGCCGACGTGCCGCCTCCTCCTCCCATGCCGGCTACCGCCGAGCCAGAGAAGAAGTAACAAGCCCGGTCGCCCGAGGCGACCGCTACCGCGACTTTTCTTTCCTATACAATGGCAGTCTTCACCCCGGTCACGCTGGATGACCTCTCCCAGTGGATCAAGCAATTTCCTCTTGGCAAAGCACTCGCGCTCAAGGGCATCGCGAGCGGTATCGAAAACAGTAATTTCTTTCTGACGACGGAACGCGGCGAGTACGTCCTCACCATCTTCGAAAACCTCAGCTTCGAGCAACTGCCCTTCTACGTGCAGCTGATGCGCCACCTGGCCGAGCGCGGCATTCCCGTGCCGGCGCCGGTGGCGAACGACGCCGGCGAGCTCGTCGTGGCATTGCACGGCAAGCCGGCCGCCATCGTCAGCAAGCTCGACGGCAGTTCGCAGATGGATCCGCAACCGGTCCACTGCGCCGAAGTAGGCACGATCCTCGCGAAGATGCACCTGGCCGGGCGCGACTTCCCGCTGCAGCAGCCGAATCTGCGCGGGCTGGACTGGTGGGTCGAGACGGTGCCGAAGGTCTTGCCGTTCCTCGATGCCGAGACGGCCGCGCTGCTGCAATCCGAACTGGCATTCCAGCGCGAGTTCGCGGCCGGTCCGACGTACGCCGAACTGGAACGCGGCCCCGTCCACGCCGACCTGTTCCGCAACAACGTGATGTTCGTCGGCGAACGCCTGTCCGGCTGCTTCGACTTTTATTTTGCCGGCTGGGACACGTGGCTGTTCGACCTGGCCGTCACCGTCAACGACTGGTGCATCGACCTGGACACCGGCCGCCTCGACGAGGCACGCGTCGTGGCGCTGACGCGCGCCTACCACGCGGTGCGTCAGTTTACGGCGGCCGACCAGGCGGCATGGCTGCCCATGCTGCGCGCAGCGGCGCTGCGCTTCTGGCTGTCGCGCCTGTATGATTATCACCGTCCGCGCGAAGCCGAAATGCTCACGCCGCACGATCCGACTCACTTCGAAAGAGTCCTGCGCGAGCGCATCGCACGGGGCGCCCCCAACTTGACAGCATGAACGATTTACCCGCACGTACCGGATGGGAGTGGCTGAAACAAGGCATGGGCCTGTTCCGCAAACAGCCTGCCGCCCTGACGACGCTCCTCTTCGCCAATATCCTGTTCAGCATCGGCCTGTCGGCCGTGCCGATCCTGGGTTCGGTACTTGCGGTCGTATTGATTCCGTCGTTCACGATGGCCTTCATGCAGGCGTGCCTGATGATCGAGAACGGCGACCGGGTCACCCCGGCCGTGCTGCTGACGGGCTTCCGCCAGCCGGCGCTGGTCGCGCTGTGCAAGCTGGGACTCGTCTACCTGGCCGTGTCGCTGCTGATGATGGTGATCACCCGGCTGGCGATTCCGCCCGAGGTGATCATGCAGATGATGCCGCGGCCGGACGCCAAGACGCCGCCCAACGTGCAGACGTCGCACATGCTGGCCCTGTTCGGCGTCTTCCTGCTGGACGTGGCCGTGCTGGTGACGCTGTGCTTCGCCGCCCCGCTCACCTACTGGAAGCACATGGGACCGGGCAAGGCCACGTTCTACAGCTTCTTCGCCGTCATCCGCACGGCGCGCCCGTTCCTCGTGCTGCTGGCGGCGTGGTTCGGCATCTTCTTCGGCGTATGCATCGTGGCCGCACTGGTGTTCGGCGACGCGGCGCTGGGCCGCGTCGTGCTGATGTGGCTGATCTTCCTGTTCATGCTGCTGCTGCAGTGCGCGATGTATGCGGGGTACCGCACCATCTTCGGCAAGCCGATGGAGAAGGCAGCGCAGCCGGTATGACGTCGGCGTCATGGTGGGCACAGGGCCCCACCATGACGCGTACATGCTCAGCGGCCGATCCGCTCCAGCTTGGCCACCGACAGGTCGAGCACCTTCATGCCCGCCGCGCCAAAATTGATCTGCGCGCGCGCGTTGCTGCCGCCGCCTTCGATGTTGACGATCACGCCCTCGCCGAAGCGCGCGTGACTCACCGATTCCCCGATGCGCCAGCCGGTGCCGTTGCCGCTGGTCGACTTTTGCGCGATCTGCTTGGCGATGTGGTTGTCGGTGCCGCCTTCGCGGAACGTAGCGTCGTCCCATGCCGTCGTCGACTTGCGGCCCGCGAACCAGTTCGTCTGCACGCGCGGCGTCAGCCATTTCAGCGCGTGCTCCGGCAGCTCGTCGAAGAAGCGCGACTTCATGTTGAAGCGCGTCTGGCCGTGCAGCATGCGCTGTTGCGTAAAGCTCATGTACAGGCGCCGGCGCGCGCGCGTGATCGCCACGTACATCAGGCGGCGTTCCTCGTCCACGCCGTCCATCTCGCGCGCGCTGCTCTCGTGCGGGAACAGGCCCTCTTCCAGGCCCGTGATGAACACGGCGTCGAATTCCAGGCCCTTCGCAGAGTGCACGGTCATCAACTGGATCGCTTCCTGGCCGGCCTGCGCCTGGGCGTCGCCCGCTTCCAGCGATGCGTGCGCGAGGAAGGCGGACAGCGGCGACATCACGGCCGCCAGCGGCGCGTCGCCATCGAGCACCTCGACGCCGTCGCCGTCGACGATCGCCGTGCCGCTCGCCGCGGCCGCCTGCGGGCCGAGGTGGGCCGGAGCATGCGTACCAAAACCTTCTTCCTGCACGAACTGGGTGGCCGCACCGACCATCTGCTGCAAGTTCTCGATGCGTTCCTGGCCCTCTTTCTCGTTGCCGTAGTGCGCGAGCAGCGTGCTGCGCTCGAGCACGACGCGCACCATTTCCGGCAGCGGCAATTGCTGGGTCTCGAAGCGCGCGCTCTCGATCAGTTTCACGAAGTTGCCCAGCGCCGTGCCCGCCTTGCCCGTCATGTAGGGCACGGCCGCGTACAGCGACACGCGGTACGACTCCGCCGCCATCTGCAGCTGCTCGATCGAGCGGGCGCCGATGCCGCGCGTCGGGAAATTCACGACGCGCAGGAATGCCGAGTCGTTGTGCGGGTTGTCCATCAACTGCAGGTAGGCGATGGCGTGCTTGACCTCGGCGCGCTGGAAGTAGCGCAGGCCGCCGTACACGGTGTACGGCAGGCCGGCCGCGAACAGCGCGTGCTCGATCACGCGGCTCTGCGCGTTGGAGCGGTACAGCACGGCGATCTCGCTTTTCGACACGCCTTCGGCCATCAGGCTCTTCGCTTCGTCGATGATCCACTGCGCCTCTTCCAGGTCGGACGACGCTTCGTAGATGCGCACCGGCTCGCCCAGCCCCGCGTCCGTGCGCAGGTTCTTGCCGAGGCGTTTCGCGTTGTTCGAGATGAGGTGGTTGGCGCTGTCGAGGATATTGCCGTGCGAGCGGTAGTTCTGCTCCAGCTTGATCAGGTTCTTCACCTCGAAGTCGCGTTCGAACGCCTGCATATTGCCCACGTTCGCACCGCGGAACGCGTAGATGCTCTGGTCGTCGTCGCCGACGGCGAACAGGGCGCCGCCGCGCTGCTCGCCGTGGCCCGCCAGCAGCTTCAGCAGGTTGTATTGCAGGTCGTTGGTGTCCTGGAACTCGTCGACGAGGATGTGGCGGAAGCGCATCTGGTAATGCTGGCGCAGCGGGTGATTACGCTGCAGCAGTTCGTAGGCGCGCAGCAGCAGCTCGGCGAAGTCGACGACGCCTTCGCGCTGGCATTGCTGGTCGTACAGGTCGTACAGCTCGGCCATGCGTTTCTGCACGTGGTCGTACGCCTCGACCTCGTGCGCGCGCTGGCCCCGGTCCTTGGCATTGTTGATGAAGTACATCAGGTCCTTGGCCGGGTACTTCTCGTCGTCCACGTTCAGCGCTTTCAGCATGCGCTTGATCATCGACAGCTGGTCTTGCGAATCGAGGATCTGGAACGTCTGCGGCAGCGCGGCGTCGCGGTGGTGCGTGCGCAGCAGGCGGTTGCACAGGCCGTGGAACGTGCCGATCCACATGCCGCGGGTATTCACCGGCAGCATCGCCGAGAGGCGCGTGAGCATCTCCTTCGCGGCCTTGTTCGTAAACGTCACGGCCATGATGCCGGCCGGGGACACCTGCCCGGTCTGGATCAGCCAGGCGATGCGGGTGGTCAGCACCCGCGTCTTGCCGGACCCGGCGCCCGCGAGAATGAGGGCGCTCTGGGACGGCAGCGTGACGGCCGCCAGTTGTTCGGGGTTCAGATTGTCGAGGAGATTCATGAGGGCATTATAAAACGTCGGGGCGCCCTCGGCATCGCCGCGGCAGGATTTTTACTGATGATATATACAGTATCACAACATTCGGACACGCCTTTGCAAATGTTTCCGCAAGGCTCGCGGGCGCCGGGTTGATCGCTTTTGACGTACTTTTGACGACAGATGCGGTCCAGCTCCTGATGCGGGCATGGACCGGTTTTGTGTAACGCAAGCGAACGCAATAGCATAAGGAGGTAACAAATGCTGAACCGTGTAGTGACGGTCGCCGCGCTGGCCGTGGGCGGCATGATGCTGTCCAAAAAACTCAAAGGCAATAAATCGGGCATGGACTCGTCGATCATCGAAACCATCGAGGTCAACGTCCCCGTGCGTACCGCCTATAACCAGTGGACCCAGTTCGAGGACTTCCCGCAGTTCATGGGCAGCGTCCATGAAATCCGCCAGCTGGACGACAAGCACCTGCACTGGAAGGCCAACGTGGCCGGCGAAGAGAAGGAATGGGATGCCGAGATCACGGAACAGATCCCGGACAAGCGCATCGCCTGGCGCAGCACGAGCGGCGTGCCGAACGGCGGCGTGGTGTCCTTCCACAAGATCTCGGACGACGTCACCCGCATCACCCTGCAGATGGATTACCAGCCGGAAGGTGCGATCGAGAAGATCGGCGACGCCCTCGGCGCCGTCCGCCTGGAAGCCCGCGGTAACCTGCAGAAGTTCAAGGACCTGCTCGAGAAGCGCGGCAAGGAAACGGGCGCATGGCGCGGCAGCATCTCGCAGCACTGAGCACGACGCCTCTCATGAGCGCCGCCCGCCGGGCGGCGTTTTTTTTTTGGCAGGCGGACGTTGCGGACACGACCGACGGTGCGTTACCTAACACGGTACATGGGCGACCGGGGAGTAGGATGAAACCCTGACGGCATATCGGAATATGCCGGGCAACCGTTGAGGAGAAACCCATGGCAACGACAGACGACTCCGTACGGTCGAGGACGCAGGACGCGTTCCCCGTCGACAATCCCGTCCAGGCCCTACAGCGCGACCACGACCTGGTGCGCAAGCTCGCCGACGCGTACCGGAACACGCAAAGCGCCGACGTCCGGAAGCAGGCGGCGACCCAGCTGATCCAGGCGATCCACATGCACTCGCGCCTCGAGGAAGGCGTGTTCTATCCCGGCGTGCGCCGGGTGGACCCGAACCTGATCGCCCGCTTCGAGGAAGACCACCTCGCCGTCGACGACCTGCTGGCCACGCTGCAAGGCATGTCGCTGGACGAAGCCCGCACCGAGCCGCTGGTACGCGAACTCATCGATGCCGTCCTGAGCCATATCCGCCAGGAAGAAGAACAGCTATTCCCCGAACTCAAGCAGGCGGCGCTCGACCTGACGTCGATCGGGATGGAGATGCAGGCCTTCGAGGCCAATCTCGTGCATATGCAGGCGCAGCTGAGCGATCAGGCCACGCGGCGCTGAACGCGCCCTCTATTCACCGTCGTTCCCGCGCAGGCGGGAACCCATGCTGAGCATCCCCTGTCAGCTCAGTGTGGATCCCCGCTTCCGCGGGGATGACGGTCAAAATACCGTTACCATACGCGACACCGCTTTTCCTTCACCATCGACTGCCCCGCCTTGCACTGGAACGCCTGCTGGAACTGCGGCATATTGACCATCAGTCCATTGACGCGATAACGCCCCGGCGAGTGCGGGTCCGTCATCGCGCTCACGCGCAGGTTTTCCGGACGATTGTTTTCGCACGCCCATTGCGCGTAGCCGACAAAGAACCGCTGCTCCGGCGTGAGGCCGTCGCGCAACGGCTGCGGTTGCGCCTTCTGCGGCATCGCCGCCATCTCCGTTTGCCACGCCATCCAGCCAAGGATCAGCCCGCCCAGGTCGGCGACATCCTCGCCCAGCGTGAGCTTGCTGTTGATCTTGATATCGTCGACGACCGTGTACTGCGCGTACTGGTCGACGATGCACTGGGCCCGCTCCTCGAACGCCTTGGCATCCTTCTTCGTCCACCAATCCTTCAGGTTGCCGTCGGCGTCGAACTGGCGGCCTTCGTCGTCGAAGGCGTGCGTCAGTTCATGGCCGATGGTGCCGCCCGTGTTGCCGTAGTTCGGCGCGTCGTCCATCTTCGGATCGAACAGCGGCGGCTGCAGCACGCCCGCCGGAAAATTGATGTCGTTCATCTGCGGATCGAAGTACGCATTCACCGTCGGCGGCGTCATGCCCCACTCGGTGCGGTCGAGCGGCTGGCCGATCTTGGCCAGCTGGCGCCGTGCCTCGAACCGGTTGCCGCGTTCGACGTTGCCGGCGAAATCGCCCGCCTTCACGACGTAGGCGCTGTAGTCGCGCCACTTGTCCGGGTAGCCGATCTTGTTGACGATGGCGGCCAGCTTCGTTTGGGCCTGCTGCTTCGTCTCCGCGCTCATCCAGTCGAGTTCGTCGATGTCCTTCTTCATCGCGTCTTCGATCTGGCGCGTCATGTGCAGCGCCTTGTCCTTCAACTCGGGCGAGAATGCGCGGCCGACGAATTCCTGGCCCAGCGCTTCGCCGAGTTGATGGTCGACGAGCGCCACGCAGCGCTTCCAGCGCGGTTGCTGCTGCTGCACGCCGCGCAGCGTCTTGCTGAAGAAATCGAAGTGCTCGTTGTCGAAGTTCGACGCCAGCACCGGCGACATATTGCGCGCCACGTGCCAGCGCAGGTACGTGCGCGTGGCATCGAGGCCGTTCGTCGTCCACATCTTGCCGAGCGCCTTGAAGAACGCGGGTTCGGTGACGTTGAACGTGCCCAGGCCGCCCTCGCCCAGCTCGTCGAGGTAGGCGTGCCAGTCGAAGCCCGGCGTCAATGCCTGCAGGCCTTGCGCGTCGACCTTGTGGAACAGTTTATGCGGGTCGCGCTTGTCGACGGCCGACAGCGATGCCTTCGCCAGCGTCGTCTCTATCTGCATCACGCGTGCCGCGTTGCGCTGCGCGACCGCGGGCGTATCGCCCAGCAGCTTGAACGTGTTCGCAATGTGGGCGACGTATTTGGCGCGGATTTCCTTCGACCTGGCGTCGGTCTTGAGGTAAGCGTCGCGGTCCGGCAGGCCCAGGCCGCCCGCGACGGCGAACGCGATCACGCGCGAGGAATCCGCGAAATCCTGGCTCGACGAGAAGCCGAAGAACAGGCCCGGATCCGCGAGCGCCAGTTGCAGGCGCGCGAGCACGCGCGGCAGGTCGCGGTTCGAATGGATGGTTGCGATCTCGTCGAAGTACGGCGTCAGCGGCGCGGCGCCGCGCGCTTCGATGGCCTTTTCGTCCATGCAGGCGCCGAAGTAATCGCCGATCTTTTGCTGGTTCGCGTTGCGCCCGTCCTGGCGCTGCGCCAGGTCTTCGAGGATGCCCCACAGGTAGCGGCGGTTGTCCAACGCCAGCTTGCCGTACACGGACCAGCGCGCCTGGTCGGCGGGGATCGGATTGTTCTTGATCCAGCCGCCGCACGCGTACTGGTAAAAATCGACGCAGGGATCGGCGCTGCGGTCCATCGAGTTCACGTCCAGGCCCGGAGTGTACGGGAACGATGTGGCGGGACGCTCGGCCGGGGCCTGGGCGGTGGCGATGGAGGCGCATCCCGCCAGGACGGCGGAGACGGCAAGACGAAGAGACAATCGCATGAATATTCCTGGTAAGAATGGCAGAAAACGGGCCGCGTCGTGCGCGGCCCGTCATGCTGCCATGCTGTGGTCATTCATGCAATGCGATATCGCGGATCGCGTAACCCTCCGGCAAGGCGAACGTGGACGCCGGCACGTCGCCGAACTTGAGGTTGTCGACATGCGAGACGATGTCGCCGAACTCCGGCATGTTCAACTGGAGGTACACGACGGTCGCCAGATCGGTCGAAAACCACGTTTCCACCTTGTGCACGAGGGGCTTCTCGTTGCCCTGGGCGCCGGCGGGCACTGTGAATTCCGAACGGCTGCCGTTCGCCTTGACGCCGGCGATCACCTTCTCGCCCAGGTCGGTCGTCGCGCCCTGCGCGACGGGCGGCTGTACGGGCATCGGTTCGTCCAGCGCGGCGCCCTTCAGGCGCAGGACTTCCTTGCGCTCCGGGCAGACGAGGTAGACCGCATGTTGCGTCGGATCGGCGATGACGATGCGCTCCAGCCCGGACGACGACGACACCGTACGCGCGCGGCCGTCCTTATCGTAAGCATACGACACCTTCGTTTGCGACTTGACCGCGTTCCCGCCGGCGAGCGCGATGCTCGTGTCCGTCACGAAATCGTAGGTGTACGCCAGCGGCTTGTGGGCGCCGGTAAGCTGGTTGAGCCTGGCGACGGCAGCGTTGTACTCGACGCGAAGGCGTTGGGGGCTGAATTGATCGGCATGATGCGCCTGCATGATGCCCGTGATGTCGGGCCGCGTCATGTCTCCGGTCTGGGCGGCGGCGGGCAGGATCTGGCACGCGACCAGCAGGCTGAACAGGATTGCGGAAACTTTCATGGTCTTCCCTTTCATTCGTAAGCAATCAGCGGCGCACGATTTCGCGCACCGTATAGTCGGCAGGCACGGCAAACAGGGCCGTCGGCGGTTCGAGTCGGGAGAGGTTCCGCAGGTGCATCACGCTGTCCCCCATGAACGGGTTGGACATCCTCATCTCGAGGGGAATCCACAGGTCGCGCGCCATCCACATTTCAGTCGTGCTGATCATCGGCTTGACGTTGCCGGCCGCTCCCGCCGGCACGGTCACGGTCGTGTGCGTGCCGCTGGCCGTCAACCCCTCGATCTGCTTCGTGCCGAGCGAACGCGACTGGGCTACGGTGCCCGCAGCGTCGACGTTCAGCGCCGGCGCCAGTTGCTCGGCCACCTTCGCGGTGCCAGGCGCGGATGGCGCCGGACCGGTGGGCGCCGCGATGGCCATCCGGTAGCCCGTCTTCGTGTCCGGATACAGGCGATAGCTCATGCCCCCGACCGGATCCTGGATCTGCACGAGCGCCTTGCCATTCCATTCCGATTCCACCCGGGTGCGTCCATCGCTGTCGCGGTACAGCTTTTCCGTGTTGCGCTGGACGATGCGGTTGCCGTCGGCCAGCACCTTGACCGTTTCCGTCACGCGCTCGGCGGAATACGGCAGGCTGCGCACCGTGCAATCGTCGGTGCAGCGGGTCGACGCGCTGGTCCGTAACAGCATCACTTCCAGCGCTTCATTCGCCGCCCCGCCCTGCTGTGCATGGGCCAGCGGCGCCAGCGCAAGCAAAGCGAGGCCGGCGGACAGGAAAGTCCGTTTCATCACTCCTCCTTGGAAAAAACTTCAGTTCACGGCCAGCCGTATCGCCAGCGGTTCGCCCGTCCCCGCCACCAGCAGTTCGGCGTGGACCAGTTCGTGCGGTGCGTCCGCCACGATCGGAATCCCCATCTGCACAAGAGCCGCGCGCGGCAGGTTCGCCTGCTTCAATTGCGGATTCGGCGCGGCCGCCATGCGCTCCGGCGGCACGAGCGGCACGAACCCGACGTCGGCCGCCGCCAGCACGCGCACCACGCGGGGCGATGGCGCTGCCGTGGGCAGCAAACTCATGCCGGCAATGGCCAGCGCACACGCCGCCGCGCCGATGCCGGCCCAGGACGCGACCGCATCGGCGCTCCAACGGCGATACCACGGCCGCGGCGCGCGGCGTTGCCTGAAAGCGCGCAGCAAGGCCTCTTCCACGCGGTCCGGCGGCGCCGCCTGCACGAGCGTGCGGCGCGCGGCCTGCCATTCCGGCGAGGGGGCGTCGTCTTCGAATTCAAACCTGTTCATGCGATGTCCTTTGCGATGCTCCGGTACGGCGCGAGCGCCTGCGCCAGGGCGGTGCGGCCACGCGCCAGGCGCGACCGTACGGTGCCGATCTCCAGCTGGCAGATCTGGGCAATTTCCTGATACGACTTTTCGTGCAGCTCGAACAAGATCACCACGTCGCGGTAATGCGGCGCCAGCACAGCCAGCCCGCGGCGCAGATGCTCGACCGCTTCGTCATCGAGCAGCCGGGCCAGCGGCCCCGCCGCCGGATCGGCCGCTTCCCAGCCATCCTCGTCGTCGTCGCCCGCCGCCTGCACCCAGCGGCTGTTCTGGCGCGCATGGCTCAGGACGAGATTGCGGGCCACGCCGTACAGGAAATTGGCGAGCATGCCTTTCAACGGATCGAAGCCATAACTGTCGTTCAGCAAGCCCATGAACACGTCCTGGACGACGTCCGCCGCCACGTCCGGCGCGCCGCTGTGCAGCAGTGCGAAGCTGTACAAGCCGCTGCGGTGGCGCCGGTACAGGGTCTGGAATGCGGCCTCGTCGCCCTGTCGGATCGCGCGCAGCAGTTGTAAGTCGTCGGTCTCGTTCACGTCGGGTTCGTTCGTTCTTTACTTTTATTTGAACAGGATCGCCGAAAAGTTCCCGAATATTTACAAAAGATGAAAATGTAGTATTGCTACTGTTTACCTTGCGATAATTTTGTAGTTCAATAACAAAAACAACACCAAGGAAGCCCATGCACATCGCCCGTGACGCCGACCCCGCCCTGCTCCCTGCTCTCGCCGCCGGCGGCGTGCGCTTCGTCTTCGATGGCCCGGCAAACTTGCGCACCGTCGCGCTGGCCGGCACCTTCAACAGCTGGGTGGGCGACGCCTGCATGCTCGAACGCGTGACGCCGACCCGCTGGACCTGCACCCTGCCGCTGCCGCCCGGCCGCCACCTGTACAAATTCGTCCTCGACGACACGCACTGGATCGCCGATCCCGCCAACCCGTGGATGTCGGAAGATGGCCAGGGCAATTCCTGTGTCACCGTCTGCCTGGACGGCACCGTGTTCCTGCGCCGGCGCGGCCTGCGTGCGGAAGCGCCGGGCGTGCTGTACCGGAATCATCAAGCGTTGACGAGCCCCGCGTGGCTGCCCGACGCCGTGGTCTACCAGCTGTCGGTACGCGCGTTCGGCGGCGACTTCGACGGCGTGCGTGCGCGCCTCGGCCACCTTGCCGACCTGGGCGTGAACACGATCTGGATGATGCCGATCCACCCGATCGGCGTGGCCGGCCGGCGCGGCAGCCTGGGCGACCCGTATGCGGTGCGCGACTTCGAGGCCATCGACCCGGCGCTCGGCGACGAAGACGGCCTGCGGCGGCTGGTGGACGCGATCCACGCGCGCGGCATGCGCATCGTGTTCGACTGGACGCTGAACCGCAGCAGCGTCGACCATCCGCTGACGGTGACGAACCCCGACTGGTTCCAGCGCGACCGCGCAGGCAACGTGATGTACGCCGTGCCGCGCCGCGCGTATTTCGCCGGCTTCGATTTCAGCAATCCCGATCTGCGCCGCTACCTGGTCGATACGATGTGCCACTGGGTCGAACGCTTCGGCCTGGACGGCATGCGCTTCGACGATTCCGACATCACGCCGACGGATTTCCTGGACGAGATCCGCGCGGCGCTGGCCGCGGTGCGGCCCGACATCGCGCTGATCTCGCAGGCCTACGACGAATTCCACCATGTCGCGGCCTGCGACCTCACCTACGAAGGCGGCACGCGCGAGATGCTGCGCCGCGTGGCGCACGGGGAAGCGGCCGCGCGCGAGTTCGCGCAATACTGGAACGAATCGATCTACAGCTTCCCGCGCGGCGCGCTGCGCCTGCGCTGGCTGGAAGAGAAGGAACAGCCGCGCGCCGACGCGGTGTTCGGCCACGACGCGCACCTGGCCGCGGCAAGCGTGCTGCTGACGATGGACGGCGTGCCGCACATCCTGATGGGCCAGGAATTCGGCGAGTCCGGCTGGCGCGACTGGACGGTGTTGTTCGACGACTGGCGCCTCGACTGGTCGAAGTTCGACCACGCCGCATTCGCCCACTTCAGCGCCCTGGTCAATCTGCGCCGGCGCCACCCTGCCCTGCGCCGCGGCGCAACCGTCTTCATCGACGGCTTGCCGGACGGCGTCATCGGCATGGTGCGCAGCCTGGACGGCGAGCGCATTGGAGTCTATGCGAACCTGGCGTCGACGACGGCCGCCCTGCCGGATGGCATGGGCGTGCCGCTGTACGCCCGCGGCTGGGACCAGGACGCCGGCAGCCTGGATGCCCACGGCTGCCTCATCGCGCCGCTGCGCTGACGTTTCAAACCTGCGGCGCCGGCTGCGCCAGGCCCTTGTCCACAGCTTCGCGGATCAGGGCGCGCACGGTCTTGTCGGCCGTGCGGCTTTCCGCATCCATGCGCTTGCCGAGGGCGTCCATCTGCTTGCCCAGCGCATCCATCGGCTTGCCGGCATCGTTCATGCGGCGCTCGAGCGCGTGCATCTTCGCCTCGTCCGGCTTCGTACCTGCGGCAGCGCGTTCCATGTCCTTGCCGAGGGCGTCCATCACCTTGCCGTGCTTGTCCATTTCGCGGCCGCGGACGTCCATCTCCTTGCCGAGCTTGTCGACGGGTTCCCACGCCTTGCGTGCCCGCGCCAGCACGCCGGCATCCTGCACGATGTAAGGCTTGCCGCCGTCGCGGAACCATAAAAAGTCGCCGCTGATCCGCTTGCGCAGGGTCTTGATGGTCGACCAGTCGGCGCTGTCGCCCGTCATGCTGGTGCCGCGCTCGCCGTCGCGCACGAGTGCATAGGGCTCGCCGCGGTCGGCGGCGTGGGTGGGGATGACGGTCGCCAGGGCCAGCCCGGCGACAACGACGACATGCTTGATACGAGACATGGTTTTCCTCCGTGTGGACGCGCGTTGCGATGACAGCACGATAGCGGTGCGCGCGCTGTACCGCGACGCGCGTGCGACAGGCCGCAGGAAACGCGGAACAGACGGAGGAAATACGAGAAGGCGGCGCGGCCGGCGCCGCCGGGCCGGTCAAAACACCACGACCGAACGGATCGACTCGCCCTTCTTCATCAGGTCGAAGCCGTCGTTGATCTGGTCGAGCGTCAGATGGTGGGTGATGAGATCATCGATATTGATCTTGTTTTCCATGTACCAGTCGACGATCTTCGGCACGTCCGTACGGCCGCGCGCGCCGCCGAACGCGGAACCCTTCCACACGCGGCCCGTGACGAGCTGGAACGGACGCGTCGCGATTTCCTTGCCCGCTTCCGCCACGCCGATGATAATCGACTGGCCCCAGCCCTTGTGGCAGCACTCCAGCGCCTGGCGCATCGTCGTGACGTTGCCGATGCATTCGAACGAGTAATCCGCGCCGCCGTCCGTCAGCTGGACGATGGTGTCGACGACGTTCTCGACTTCCTTCGGATTGACGAAGTGCGTCATGCCGAACTTGCGCGCCATCTCTTCGCGGCCGGGGTTGAGGTCCACGCCGATGATTTTATCGGCGCCGACCATCCTGGCCGCCTGGATCACGTTCAGGCCGATGCCGCCCAGGCCGAACACGACGACGTTCGCGCCCGCCTCGACCTTCGCCGTGAAGATCACGGCGCCGATGCCCGTCGTGACGCCGCAGCCGATGTAGCAGATCTTGTCGAACGGCGCGTCCGAACGGACTTTCGCCAGCGCGATTTCCGGCACCACGATGTAGTTCGAGAAGGTGGACGTGCCCATGTAGTGGTAGATCGGCTTGCCGTCCAGCGAGAAGCGCGACGTCGCATCCGGCATCAGGCCGCGGCCCTGCGTCGAACGGATGGCCTGGCACAGGTTCGTCTTTTGCGACAGGCAGAATTTGCACTGGCGGCATTCCGGCGTGTACAGCGGGATGACGTGGTCGTCTTTACGGAGGCTCGTCACGCCCGGGCCGACGTCGACGACGACGCCGGCGCCCTCATGGCCCAGGATGGCCGGGAAGATGCCTTCCGGGTCGGCGCCGGACAGCGTGTAGTAGTCGGTATGGCAGATGCCCGTCGCCTTGACTTCGACGAGCACCTCGCCCGCCTTCGGGCCCTCGAGCTCGACCTCTTCGATCGTCAGCGGTTTCCCTGCCTGCCATGCAATCGCGGCCCTGGTTTTCATGTTGTCGGTCCCTGGAAGATGATGAAAGAAAGTTCGGCATGATACCAAGCCGGCGCAAAACCTACTTTGCCTTCAACCGTCCCGCGAACGCCCCGTGCAGGCTGTTGAGCAGTTCTTCCGCCGCCACGAGCTGCTCGGCCACTTCGTTGACCTTGCGCCGGCTCGAGCGCGCATGGTCGCGCAGCACCTCGAAGGCCGTGTTGCGGTCCGTCTGGTAGCGCGCCATCAGCAGCCCCACGGCCAGGCTCGTCTCGCGGCCCGCCGCCAGCGCCGCGTTCAGGTTCGCTTCGGTGCGGCGCAAGCGGCGGATCTCGTCGGCGCGGGCGAGCGCGGATTCGAACGCGGGCAACAGCCGCGCGGCGTCGACCGGCTTGACGACGAAGCCGACGGCGCCGTGGCTGGCGGCCTGGCGCGCCGTCTCGGCATCGTCGACCGACGACAGGAACATGAATGCGACCGACGTGTGCTCCTTGAGGCGGCGCGCCAGGTCGAGGCCGGACATGCCGGGCATGCTGATGTCGAGCAGGGCCAGCGCGATGTCGGCTTCGCGCTCGGCCACGCGCTGCAGCGCTTCGGCGGCGGATTCGGCCGTCATCGTCTCGTAACCGGAATGGTCCAGTACGGTTTTCAGGTAATCGAGCAGGAGGGGATCGTCGTCGACCAGCAGGATCAGCCGGCGGGGAGGCAGGTACGCGCTCATTGTGATGGTTCTCGCAGCGAAAGGTTGCACGCGACCGTTGCGGCGCGCAGTCGCATGGGCGCCTGCGGCGCGCCAAAAATATAACACGCTGACAAGCCGTCTCGTCAAAGAAATTCACAACCTCTGCGCTTACGCAACAACTGTTGCGCACGATTGAAATGCGATTGCATATGTATAACTTCTCAAAATAAACTGATTTCCGCTGCCCAAAGCGGGTAGCGAAGATGTATCGGTAGTTAGAGGAGTACGACCAATAAGCGGCGGCCCATAAGGCCAGCTGCGATAACGATATTTTCTTAGACGGAGAAAACACCGATGAATCAGAAATACACTCGCGCATCGAAGATAGTCCCGGCCCTCGGGCTGTGCGTGGCGGCCCTGGCCGTCGCGTTCTCGGGCAGTGTGTCGGCCGCGCCCGACACGACCCGCGTGATCGTCGCCTTCAAACCCGGCTCGGCTGCCAACATCAAGTCTGCCGTCGCGGCCGCCCGGGGCGCGGTCAAGCAGGAAATCTTCAACATGAACGCGATGGCCATCGAAGTGCCGACGGCCGCGCTGCAGGGCCTGCAGCACAATCCGAACGTCGAGTACGTCGAGGAAGACGTGATCCGCAAACCGTTCGCGCTGACGACGCCGTCGACCGGCGTACCGTACACGGCCGGCCAGCTGGTCCCGTACGGCATCAAGCAGGTGCAGGCCGACCAGTTGTCCGATGCGAACACGAGCAACCGCAAGATCTGCATCATCGACTCGGGCGTCGATTTCAGCCATGAAGACCTGAAGGACAACGGCGCCAACGTCACCGGCGAATACGATGCCGGCACCGGCTGGTGGTACACCGACGAAACCCACCACGGCACCCACGTGTTCGGCACCATCGCGGGCGTGAACAACGGCCTGGGTGTCGTCGGCGTGAACCCGAACAAGCAGCTCAAGCTGCACATCGTGAAAGTGTTCGGCAAGGACGGCGCGTGGACCTACTCGTCGACCCTGGCCAACGCCGCCAACAAGTGCGGCGCGGCGGGCGCGAACGTCATCACGATGTCGCTGGGCGGCGGCGCCAAGAGCATGACCGAACAGCGCGCGTTCGACAGCCTGCAGACCAAGGGCGTCCTCTCGATCGCGGCGGCGGGCAACGACGGCAATTCGACGACGTCGTACCCGGCCGGCTACGCCAGCGTGATGTCGGTGGCGGCCGTGGACGAAAACAAGGTCGTCGCCTCGTTCTCACAATACAACAAGGACGTCGAGATCGCCGGTCCGGGCGTGGCCGTGCTGTCGACCGTCCCGATGGGCACCGGCGTCGACACCGCCCTGACGGTCGGCTCGACGAACTACGCCTCGTCGGCGATGGAAGGCTCGCCCGTCAAGACCGCGACGGCGCCGCTGGCCGACTTCGGCATCGGCGACACCGTCAACTCGTCCGTTTCCGGCAAGGTCTGCCTGATCCAGCGCGGCACCGTCGACTTCGCGACCAAGGTCGCCAACTGCCAGAACAGCGGCGGCGTCGGCGCGATCGTCTACAACAACGTGGCGGGCGCATTCGGCGGTACGCTGGGCACGACCGTCACGACGATCCCGTCACTGACCGCCTCCGACACGGACGGCGCCGCGATGAAGGCGCAGCTGGGCCAGAGCGCGACGGTGGCCGTGAAGGCATCGAACTACGCCTACTTCGACGGCACCTCGATGGCCACGCCGCACGTGTCGGCCGTCGCCGCACTGGTGTGGAGCTACTTCCCGACCTGCACGGGCGCCCAGATCCGCACGTCGCTGGACAACAGCGCGCTCGACCTGGGCACGGCCGGCCGCGACACCAAGTACGGCTACGGTCTGGTGCAGGCCAAGGCGGCGTACGATCGCATCAAGTCGCTGGGCTGCGGTAAATAATCCGTCGTTTTGCGGCACGAGGAAGGGGCGCCACGAGCGCCCCTTTTCATTTACAGCCGCGTAAAGCATCTATAATGGTCGTTTTCGCATTTTCAGCCCATACAGCCTATACAGCCACATCATGGAATTAGCCAAGTCTTTCGAGCCAGTCGACATCGAACAATTCTGGCGCACGGAATGGGAACAGCGCGGTTACTTCGCCGCGTCGATGGACGACGGCAAGCCGTCGTTCAGCATCCAGCTGCCGCCGCCGAACGTGACGGGCACCCTGCACATGGGCCACGCCTTCAACCAGACCGTCATGGATGGCCTGACCCGCTACTACCGCATGCGTGGCTTCAACACGGCATGGATCCCGGGCACCGACCACGCCGGCATCGCCACCCAGATCGTCGTGGAGCGCCAGCTTGACGCGCAAAAGATCTCGCGCCATGACCTGGGCCGCGAAGCCTTCGTCGAGAAGGTCTGGGAGTGGAAGGAAAAGTCGGGCAGCACGATCACGGGCCAGATGCGCCGCCTGGGCGCCTCGGCCGACTGGAACCGCGAATACTTCACGATGGACGAGCCGCGCTCGAAGACCGTCACCGAAGTGTTCGTGCGCCTGTTCGAACAGGGCCTGATCTACCGCGGCAAGCGCCTCGTCAACTGGGACCCGGTGCTGGGCACTGCGGTCTCCGACCTCGAAGTGGTATCGGAAGAAGAAGACGGCTCGATGTGGTACATCCAGTACCCGCTGGCGGACGGCAGCGGCCACCTGACGGTCGCGACGACGCGTCCGGAGACGATGCTGGGCGACGTCGCCGTCGCCGTCGACCCGACCGACGAACGCTACACGCACCTGCACGGCAAAATGCTCAAGCTGCCGCTCGTCGGCCGCGAGATCCCCGTCATCGCCGACAGCTACGTGGATAAAGCGTTCGGCACCGGCTGCGTGAAGATCACGCCGGCGCACGACTTCAACGACTACGCGGTCGGCCAGCGCCATAACCTGCCGATGCCGTCGATCATGACGCTCATTGCTACGATCACGGACGACGCGCCGGAAGCCTACCGCGGCCTGGACCGCTTCGAAGCGCGCAAGAAGATCGTCGCCGACCTCGAAGCGCAAGGCCTGCTGGAACAGGTCAAGCCGCACAAGCTGCAGGTGCCGCGCGGCGACCGCACGGGCGTCGTCATCGAGCCGATGCTGACGGACCAGTGGTTCGTCGCGATGAGCAAGCCGGCGCCGGAAGGCACGCACAATCCGGGCAAGTCGATCACCGACGTGGCGCTGGAAAAGGTCGCGAGCGGCGAGATCAGGTTCGTCCCGGAGAACTGGACGACCACGTACAACCAGTGGCTGAACAACATCCAGGACTGGTGCATCTCGCGCCAGCTGTGGTGGGGCCACCGCATCCCGGCCTGGTACGGTCCGAACGGCGAAGTCGTCGTCGCCCGCAACGAGGAAGAAGCGCAGCAGAAGGCGGCGGCGGCCGGCGTCCAGGGTGAACTGAAACGCGACGACGACGTGCTGGACACGTGGTTCTCGTCCGCGCTCGTCCCGTTCTCGACGGTCGGCTGGCCGGAGCAGACGAAGGACATGGAGATGTTCCTGCCCTCCTCCGTGCTCGTCACCGGCTTCGACATCATCTTCTTCTGGGTCGCGCGCATGGTCATGATGACGGCGCACTTCACCGGCAAGGTCCCGTTCAAGACCGTGTACGTGCACGGCCTCGTGCGCGATTCGTCGGGCCAGAAGATGTCGAAATCGAAGGGCAACACGCTCGACCCGATCGACCTGATCGACGGCATCGACGTGGAATCGCTCGTCGCCAAGCGCACGACGGGCCTGATGAATCCGAAAGCCGCCGAGAAGATCGCCAAGGCGACGCGCAAGGAATTCCCGGACGGGATCCCTGCATTCGGCACGGACGCCGTGCGCTTCACGATGGCGAGCTACGCGTCCCTCGGCCGCAACATCAACTTCGACCTGGGCCGCTGCGAAGGCTACCGCAACTTCTGCAACAAGCTGTGGAACGCCACCCGCTTCGTGCTGATGAACACCGAGGGTAAAGACTGCGGCAAGCCGGACGCCGCCGACTACTCGCAGGCCGACCGCTGGATCATCTCGCGCCTGAACCGCGTCGAGCTGGACGTGGCGAAGGGCTTCGAGGATTACCGCTTCGACAACATCGCCAATTCGATTTACAGCTTCGTCTGGGACGAGTACTGCGACTGGTACCTGGAGCTGGCCAAGGTGCAGGTCCAGCAGGGCACGGAAGCGCAGCAGCGCGCCACCCGCCACACCCTGCTGCGCGTGCTGGAAGTCGTGCTGCGCCTCGCGCATCCGATCATCCCGTTCGTCACCGAAGCGCTGTGGCAGGCCGTCGCGCCGCTGGCCGGCAAAACCGGCGACACGATCATGCTGCAGCCGTACCCGATCGCCGACGAGTCGTTGATCGACGCGGATGCGGAAAGCTGGATGGACCAGTTCAAGAAGGTCACCGACGCGACCCGCAACCTGCGCGGCGAAATGAAGCTGTCGCCGTCCGTGCGCGTGCCGCTGATCGTCGAGCCGGCGAACGATGCCGACCGCGCGGCCGCACAAGGCTTCGCGCCTTACGTCGCGCTGCTGGCCAAGCTGTCGGAAGTGCAGATCGTCGATGCGCTGCCGGATTCGCCGGCCGCCGTCGCCATCGTCGGCACGACCAAGCTGATGCTGAAGGTGGAGATCGACGTCGCCGCCGAACGCGAGCGCCTGAAAAAGGAGATCGTGCGCATCGAAGGCGAGATCGCCAAGGCGAATGGCAAGCTGTCCAGCGAAAGCTTCGTCGCCCGCGCACCGGCGGCCGTCGTCGCGCAGGAACGCGAGCGCCTGGACAACTTCAGCGCCACGCTGGCCAAGCTGAACGAGCAGTTCGCCAAGCTGCCGCCGGCCTGATGCCGTAGACGCCCCAATGAACGACGCGCCGGCTCGACACCGGCGCGTTTTTTTATCGGATCACGCCCATGACGACTGCCCACTTCGCACAACTGGCCGCCTACAACGAATGGATGAACCGGAAGCTGTACGGCGCGGCCGCCGCGCTGCCGGCGGAGCGCCTGCATGAAGACCGGGGCGCGTTCTTCGGGTCGGTCTTCGGCACGCTGAACCACCTCGTGATCGCGGACCTCATCTGGTTCAAGCGCATCGCGGCCGGCGTGCCGGGCCTGGCATCGCTGCAGTGCCTGGACGAGCTGCCCCGTCCCACCTCGCTGGACCACCGGCTGTGCGCGACGCTGCCCGAGCTGGACGCGCTGCGCGTGCAGCTGGACGCGGCCATCAGCGCCTTCTGCGCGGAGGTGCGGGACGCGCGCCTGGACGGCGCGCTCACGTGGACCTCCATGAAAGGGATCGCCAGCACCAAGCGCCTGGGCGACTTGCTGCTGCACGTGTTCAACCACCAGACGCATCACCGGGGCCAGGCCACGACGCTGTTCTCGCAGATGGGCGTCGACGTCGGTCCGACGGACATCCTCCTGCTGTTGCCGGACGTGGCTTGACGCGGATGGCCCTTACGCGGCGGCCTATCGATGCTCGCCGCATGACCCGCGCTGGCCTACGCCATCAAAACGTTTCCCACGCCTCGTCCTCCACCGCGGTTGTCCGCTTCGCGGCGGATGGCGCACCCGCGCTCGCCGCGCCGGTCGCTCGCCGCGCGGGCGCGGACAGTGCGCGCACCGGGGCGTCCGGCTTCGTTCCCGGGCTCGTGACGGACGCACGATGACGTTGACGCTGGCCCGGCACCTCGTCCAGCACGAACACGTCCACGACGCCGCTCAGCGCACCGACCTGGTCCAGCAGCGACGTGGCGGCGGCAGTGGCTTCCTCGACCAGGGCCACGTTCTGCTGCGTGATCGAATCCATCTGTCCGATCGCCTCGTTGATCTGGTCGAGCCCGGAAGTCTGTTCCTGGCTCGCCTGGGTGATTTCGCCCATGATGTCCGTCACGCGCTGGATGCCGCTGACGATCTCTTTCATCGTGACACCGGCCTCGTCGACCAGGCGCGCGCCGCTGTCGACCTTGCTCACGGAATCGCCGATCAGTTGTTTGATTTCCTTCGCGGCGCCGGCCGAGCGCTGGGCCAGGTTGCGCACCTCGGACGCGACGACCGCGAAGCCACGGCCCTGCTCGCCGGCCCGGGCCGCCTCCACCGCCGCGTTCAGCGCGAGGATATTGGTCTGGAACGCGATCCCGTCGATGACGCCGATGATGTCCACGATCTTGCGCGAGGACTCGTTGATCGAACCCATCGTGTCCACCACTTGCGCCACGAGGCCGCCGCCGCGCACCGCCACCTCCGACGCCGATACCGCCAACTGATTGGCCTGGCGCGCGTTGTCGGCGTTCTGGCGTACCGTGCCGGTCAGCTCTTCCATCGACGCGGCGGTCTGTTCCAGCGAACTGGCCTGGCCGCAAGTACGTTCCGACAGGTCCATGTTGCCGGCCGCGATCTGGGTGGAGGCGCTGGAAATGGTGTGGGTACTGGTGCGCACTTCCGCCACGATACCGGCCAGGTTGGCTTTCATTTGGGACAGGGCCGCCAGCAGGGTGCCGATTTCGTTGTTGCCACGCGCCTCGATCCGTCCGGTCAGGTCGCCCGCGGCAACGCGGGACGCGATGGCGGTTGCTTCGCCAAGCGGCGCCGAGATCCCACGGATCATCGCCGCGCCCACGGCGACGCCGACCAGCGCGGCCAGCAACAGCACGCCGCCCGCCAGATACGCGGTGTGGCGCAGGCTGTCGGCGACGTCCGCCTCGTTGGTGGCCGCGCGCGCCTCGGACGCGTGCGTGAGCGCCGCCATGGCTTCGTCACCGATCCGGTACGACGGATTGATCTTCTTGATCAGGATTGTTTCCGCACCGTCCCAGTCACCCGCCCGGATCGCGTCGGACGCCGCCTTGATATGCGCCACGCCCAGATTATCGCTCTTGGCGAACCATTCCTCGGCCAGGCGCTTTTCCTCGCCATTGCGGATTGACCCACTGTACTTCGTCCACTTGTCGGTCGTGGCGTTCGCCAGGGCATCGATCTGGGTGAAATGCACGGTCAGCGGGTGGTCATGCAGCTGCGACCAGGACAGCGTCGGGTTATGCTGCAAGGCCTGGAGGATCTGGCTGCGCGCCAGCTCCATGTCGAGGCGGATCGACTTTTGGTCGTAAGCGCTTTTCTGGTCCGCCAGGATCACGTGGCGGATCAGGCCGACCGACCGGTCCGCGCCGTACAAGCCCATGACGCCAATCACCAGCATCAGCGCGACGAGCAAGCTCAATGCCGTCACGACGAGCGTCTTAATCTTCATATTATTTAACATTTTCATTCCTCGGCGTTCTCAATCGTTTAGCGCGCGGCACGATACGCCATCGAAGCGGCGGCTGTTGAAAAACTGGTGGATGGACGAGCGCAGCTCCTCCACCTCGTCAAATTCGACGTACGTCACGTCGACCAGGTCCTCGAGTTCGCGGATCAGGGTCGTCTTGATCGGTGCGCCTTTCCACACAAGGAACAGCACCGGGGTGCGCCGTCCCTTGAAGATGTGGTAACTCAGTTCGAAGGCACTGCTTTCGCTCATGCCGACGCGGATGTTGATCATCACGTCTGCGTGGTCCAGCAATCCCAGGCGGTGGTTGCGGAAGTTCCGGGGCGTGAACGGCATGTGCTGCTCGCGTTCGAAGGAGTGCTTGAACGTGAGGGCGCTTTCGGCCTGCGTGCCGGTCAGGTAATCGAACGCATACGGTGCCCCGTTGGCGCTGTCGATCAGGTGCATGATGTCGCTGATCATGCGCTGCTGCCGCGCGTCCGATTCGGTGAACGGCTGGCGGATGAACACCTTCAGCGGCTCGGCACCCGTCACGCGCTTGCGCTCGTGCCGGCGGCGCTCGGGAATCGTGGCCGCCGCGGCCGCCAGGTCGGCCTCGGTCGGCGCCGGGCGGCCGCGCGCGGACGGCGTCGCGGGGGTCTCGCCGTGCAGCGTATGCAAGGAATACAGGCCATAGTTGTCGATGTGGCGGATTCCCTCCAGCGCCGCTTCGGCGCCGGCGATGGTCGTATAGCACGGTGCACCGCATGCCAGCGCGGCCACGCGCAGCGCGCTCGACGCGTAGATGGCGGCGCGCTTCTCGTCCACGGTCAACACGACCAGCGCGATCTCGCGGGCGTGCATCAGATCGATCGCCTCGGCGTCGTCCACGGTCACGACTGGAATGTCGGCCGCCGCGATCACGGTCGCGGTGACGTGGCTGGCGCACAGCGTGAAACCGGCCGCGTGCAACTGACGGGCCAGCGCCGCGGCGCGCGCCTGGTCGCCGCGCTTGACGCGCATGAAGACGCGGCCTGCGCGCGGCAGGCGTACGTTGGCCGCCAGTTGCGCCTTGTAGAACGCTTCGCCGAACGTGGCGCCCACGCCCATCACTTCGCCGGTCGATTTCATTTCCGGGCCGAGGATGGTATCGACGCCGGGGAATTTCGCGAACGGGAACACGGATTCCTTGACGCAGAAGCGGGACGGGACGGCTTCCGCCGTCACGCCCTGGCTCGCCAGCGACTGCCCCGCCATGCAGCGCGCGGCGATCTTGGCCAGCTGCAGTCCCGTCGCCTTCGACACGAACGGCACCGTGCGCGAGGCGCGCGGGTTGACTTCCAGGACGTAGACATGGTCGCGCAGCCTGCCGTCCACCTTGACCTGCTGGATCGCGAACTGCACGTTCATCAAGCCGACGACGTTCAGGCCGCGCGCCATGCGGGAGGTCTGGCGCTTGAGTTCCGCGATCGTCTCCGGCGCCAGCGAATACGGCGGCAGCGAACAGGCCGAGTCGCCGGAATGGATGCCCGCCTGCTCGATATGTTCCATCACGCCGCCGATCACGACGTCAGTGCCGTCCGCGACGCAGTCGACGTCGCACTCGATGGCGTCGTTCAGGAAGCGGTCCAGCAACACCGGCGAATCATGCGACACCTTGACGGCTTCGCGCATGTAGCGTTCGAGGTCGGCCTGCTCATGCACGATCTCCATCGCCCGCCCGCCCAACACGTACGATGGGCGCACCACCAGCGGATAGCCGATTTCCTCCGCCATGCGCACGGCCTCGAGCTCGGTACGCGCGGTCCGGTTCAGCGGCTGGCGCAGCTCCAGCCTGTTCAGCAGCTGCTGGAAGCGCTCGCGGTCTTCGGCCGCGTCGATCATGTCGGGCGACGTGCCGATGATCGGCACGCCGTTGGCCTCCAGCGCCAGTGCCAGCTTCAGCGGCGTCTGCCCGCCGTACTGGACGATCACGCCTTCCGGCTTTTCCAGGGCAACGATTTCCAGCACGTCTTCCAGGGTAAGCGATTCGAAGTACAGGCGATCCGACGTATCGTAGTCGGTCGAGACGGTCTCCGGATTGCAGTTGACCATGATGGTCTCGTAACCGTCTTCGCGCAGCGCCATGGCGGCATGGACGCAGCAGTAGTCGAATTCGATACCCTGGCCGATGCGGTTCGGGCCGCCGCCCAGCACCACGATCTTGCGCTTGTCGCTGGGTTCCGCTTCGCACTCGTCGTCGTAGGTCGAATACAGGTACGCGGTGCGGGTGGCGAATTCGGCGGCGCAGGTATCGACGCGCTTGTACACGGGGCGCACGCCCAACTGGTGGCGGCGCGCCCGGACCTCGTCCTCGTGGGTCTTCAGCAGCGCCGCCAGGCGGCGATCCGAGAAACCCTGTTGCTTCAGCCTGCGCAGGATGGGTTCGTCCAGGGCGCCGAGACGCCGGGTCTCCAGCCACAGTTCGACCTCGACCAGGTCCTGGATCTGCGCCAGGAACCACGGATCGATGCGCGACAGACGATGCACGTCGTCCAGCGAATACCCCTGGGCGAACGCGTCGCCCACGAACCAGATTCGCTCCGGACCGGGCGCCGCGAGTTCCGCCTCGATCACCTCGGGGTACGATCGCCTGCGCCGCAGCCCATCGACGCCGATATCCAGGCCGCGCAACGCCTTCTGGAACGACTCCTGGAAGGTACGGCCCATCGCCATCACTTCGCCCACGGATTTCATCTGTGTGGTCAGGCTTGTGTCGGCACCGGGGAATTTTTCGAAAGCGAAGCGCGGAATCTTGGTGACGACGTAATCGATTGCCGGCTCGAACGAGGCCGGGGTCGCGCCGCCGGTGATCTCGTTGCGCAGTTCATCGAGCGTGAAGCCGACGGCCAGCTTGGCCGCCACGCGGGCGATCGGAAAGCCGGTGGCCTTGGAAGCGAGCGCCGACGAACGCGACACGCGCGGATTCATCTCGATGACGATCATGCGGCCATCGGCCGGGTTGACCGCGAACTGCACGTTCGAGCCGCCCGTGTCGACGCCGATCTCGCGCAGCACGGCGAGCGACGCGTTGCGCATGATCTGGTATTCCTTGTCCGTCAAGGTCTGCGCCGGCGCGACGGTGATCGAGTCGCCCGTGTGCACGCCCATCGGGTCCAGGTTCTCGATCGAGCAGACGATGATGCAGTTGTCCTTCTTGTCGCGGACGACCTCCATCTCGTATTCCTTCCAGCCGACGAGCGATTCCTCGATCAGCAGTTCGGAGGTGGGCGACAGTTCCAGGCCGCGCGCGCAGATAGCGTTGAATTCGCGCGCGTCGTGCGCGATGCCGCCGCCGCTTCCTCCCATCGTGAACGACGGGCGAATGATGACGGGGAAGCCCAGCTTGGTCTGCTCGGCCCAGGCCTCGGCCATGTCGTGGGCCACGCCCGAACGGGCCGAGCCCAGGCCGATCTTCGTCATCGCCTCCTTGAACCGGGAGCGATCCTCGGCCTTGTCGATGGCGTCCGGCGTCGCGCCGATCAGTTCCACGCCGTGCTCGGCCAGCACGCCGTGGCGATGCAGGTCGAGCGCGCAGTTGAGCGCCGTCTGGCCGCCCATCGTGGGCAGGACGGCATCCGGTCTTTCGGTGGCGATGATGCGCGCCACGACTTCCCACTGGATCGGCTCGATGTACGTGACGTCGGCCATGTCCGGGTCGGTCATGATCGTGGCGGGATTGCTGTTGACCAGGATGACCTTGTAGCCCTCCTCGCGCAAGGCCTTGCAGGCCTGGGCGCCCGAGTAGTCGAATTCGCACGCCTGGCCGATCACGATCGGACCGGCGCCGATGATCAGGATGCTTTTGATATCGGTGCGCTTAGGCATGGGATGCCTCCATCAGCGAGATGAAACGATCGAAAAGGGTGCCCAGGTCGTGCGGACCGGGCGAGGCCTCGGGGTGGCCCTGGAAACAGAAGGCCGGCCTGTCGGTACGCTCGAAGCCCTGCAGCGAACCGTCGAACAGCGACACGTGGGTCACGCGGCAATTGGCCGGCAAGGTCGCCGCGTCGACCGCAAAACCGTGGTTCTGCGACGTGATCATGACCCGGCCGCTGGCCAGGTCCTGCACGGGGTGATTGGCGCCGTGGTGGCCGAACTTCATCTTGACGGTCTGCGCGCCCGAAGCGAGCGCCATGATCTGGTGGCCGAGGCAGATGCCGAAGGTCGGCACGCCCCGCTCGATGATGTCGCGCGACGCGGCGATCGCATAGTCACACGGGGCCGGATCGCCGGGGCCGTTCGACAGGAACACGCCGTCCGGAGCGAGCGCCAATACCTCCGCGGCACCGGTTTGCGCCGGCACCACCGTCACGCGGCAGCCGCGTTGGGCCAGCATGCGCAGGATGTTGGCCTTGATGCCGAAGTCGTACGCGACCACGTGGAAACGCGGCGCATCCTGGACACCATGACCCGCGCCAAGGCGCCATTCCGTGGCGCGCCACTCGTAGCGCTCACGGACACTGGCGACCTTGGCCAGGTCCATGCCACCCAGGCCTTCGAAGCCGCGAGCCAGCGCGACCGTGTCCTCGGCGGACAAGCCGACGGCGATGGCGCCGTTCTGCGCTCCCTTGCTGCGCAGGATGCGCGTGAGCTTGCGGGTATCGATGCCGGCGATGGCGACCACGCCCTGGGCCTTCAGGTAATCCGAGAGTGCCTGGGTTGCGCGAAAATTCGATGCCAGCAGCGGCAGATCCTTGATGACCAGGCCCGCGGCATGAACCCGCGCCGCGGGACCATTGGACGATTCACCGTCTTCCGGATTGACGCCGGTGTTGCCGATGTGCGGATAGGTCAGCGTGACGATCTGGCGCATGTAGCTGGGATCGGTCAAGATTTCCTGGTAGCCAGTCATCGCGGTGTTGAAGACGACCTCGCCAGTGGTGTGACCGGTTGCGCCGATGCCATATCCGGGAAAGATGCTGCCGTCCGCGAGGGCGAGTATCGCCCGGGTTTCCGTACCCGGCGCTCGGTCGAGAGGGTGTTTCATGGAGACTCCTCGCAATACGATGTAGTGAAGCGCGCGATGGAAAACCCGCGGCGCATGTGTAGCCTGATGCCAGTTTCCTGCTTTGCAGAAACGACGAGAATCGGAACATTAGCGCACTTTTTTTAGTGCCGCACGGAAATTTTTTTGTTAAACGAAAAAAACGACACTTCGCCTATCGATTTACAAGTGTCATTACGGAACCGTCCGTGCCCGATGTGACAATGTGAGTCAATGCAGCGCACGCGCTTCGCTATACTCGTCCGGACTTCGTCCATCGAGAGGTCCCATGAAACGCCTGATTCCGCTGTTGTTCGCCTTTGCATGGCATGTGTCCGCCCATGCGGCCGATCCCCTGCCAGCCCACGTCGCCGGCAGCTGGGGCTCCGCGCAAACCCTCATGTACCTGCAGGCCGACGGCGATGGCCTGATGGCTGGCGCCGCACCGCCGGCCACGGGGGCAGACAACGCGCGCCCCATCATTGGCTTCCCGGTTCGCGCGGCGCTGGACGGCGACACGCTGCGGCTGCGGCCCTACCTGCCGAAAGGCGCGCCGGCGACGGACGTCGCGATGACCTGCCGCTACGACGCGTCCGCGCCCTCCTTCACGTGCACGGGCCCGGACAAGACGCCATTCGTCCTGCACCGCCTCGGCGCGACACTGCCGCCCGAAGCCACCTCGACGATCGCCGGCCTGAAAGCCCGGCAAAACGGCTCCTGAGGCCAGGCTGTCGTTTACCGAACGACCGTGCAGTTTGTTACACTGGCAGAGCACGCAACCAATATTCCAACAGGAGACACAATGCGCCCTCTCGCCCACGCCGCCATCCTTACGTTTGCCGCCGCTCTTGCCGCCCCGCTCGCCTGGGCCCAGGACGCCTCGCCCGTCGGGCTGTGGAAGACCATCGACGATGCCTCCGGCAAGCCGACCGCCCTGATCCGCATCACGGAAACCCAGGGCGAACTGCAGGGCAAGATCGAAAAGCTGTTCCGCACGCCGGAAGAGGACCAGAACCCGAAATGCACGCTGTGCCAGGGCGCGCGCAAGGACCAGCCGATCGTCGGCATGACCATCGTGTCGGGCCTGCGCAAGAACGGCGACGAGTACACGGGCGGCGAGATCCTCGACCCGAAGAACGGCAAGGTCTACAAGAGCAAGCTGAGCATCCACGAAGGCGGCAAGAAGCTCGAAGTGCGGGGCTATGTGGGCGTGCCGATGTTCGGGCGGTCGCAGGTCTGGCTGCGCCAGGAATAACGACATTTGTATTTACAACGGTGCGTGTTCTGCGCGCCACGGCCGATGCCGGTATGCTAATCTGGTGAATGTTTCGTTCAACCAATTGGCATTCACATGATCTTCCTGCGGCTCCTGTCGTTCCTGATCGGCATTGTCATCCCCATGGCGCTGCCGCTCGTGCTCTCCGATGTCGGCACCCGCGGCATGCCCGGCTGGCCCGTGCTGGGCGGCCTGTTCGGCATGAGCCTCGTCTCCGGCAGCTTCCTGTACATCGCCCTGCTGGGGTCGCGCATGCGCCGGTCCATCATCCTGCGCATCCTGGGCGGCCTGCTGCTGCTGCTGCCGATGGCCGCCAGCGTTGCCGTCCTGCTGACGCGTACCCAGGAACAGATGCTGGTGGCCGGCGGCGCGCTGCTCGCGGCCTCCGTGCTGATGTTCATCAGCTTCGTCTTTCCGGGCTTCCCGGAAAGCCAGCGTCCCATGCGCAAGCGCGACCGCCAGGAGCCGGCGCTGCCTTGACGTGAACTAGGCAGGCGGGAGGTTGTCCCACAGGTCGCCGGTCGGGCTGATGCGCGGCGCGGCGACGCCGAAATGCCGGTAGGCCAGCGGCGTGGCGATGCGCCCGCGCGGTGTGCGCTGCAGATAACCCTGCTGGATCAGGAACGGTTCCAGCACGTCCTCGATGGTATCCGCCGCTTCGCCGATGGCGGCCGCCAGGTTGCCGATGCCCACCGGGCCGCCGGCGAACTTGAACAGCACCGCTTCCAGCAGCTTCCGGTCCATCACGTCGAAGCCGACCGTGTCCACGTCAAGCATGCGCAGCGCGCGGTCGGCCATCTCGCGCGTGATCTCGCCATTACCCTTCACTTCCGCATAATCGCGCACGCGGCGCAGCAGGCGGTTGGCGATACGGGGCGTGCCGCGGGCGCGCTTGGCGACTTCGCGCGCGCCCTCCTCGTCGGTCGGCGCTTCCAGCAGCGCGGCGCTGCGGGCGACGATCTTCGTCAATTCCTCGACGTTGTAGAACTCCAGCCGGGCGACGATGCCGAAACGGTCGCGCAGCGGATTCGTCAGCATGCCCGCGCGCGTCGTGGCGCCGACGAGCGTGAACGGCTGCAGGTCGAGCTTCACGGAACGCGCGGCCGGGCCTTCGCCGATCATGATGTCGATCTGGTAGTCTTCCAGCGCCGGGTACAGGATCTCCTCGACCACGGGCGACAGGCGGTGGATCTCGTCGATGAACAGGACGTCGTTCGCTTCCAGGTTCGTCAGCAGCGCGGCCAGGTCGCCGGGGCGCTCCAGCACGGGGCCGGACGTCTGGCGCAGGTTGACGCCCATCTCGCGCGCGATGATGTGCGCCAGCGTCGTCTTGCCGAGGCCCGGCGGGCCGAACAGCAGCGTGTGGTCGAGCGCCTCGCGGCGCTTGCGGGCCGCGTGGATGAAGATTTCAAGCTGGTCGCGGATCTTTTCCTGGCCGACATATTCGTCCAGATGCTTGGGGCGCAACGCGCGCTCGATCGCCTCCTCGTTGGGCGAGGCCGGCGCCGCGTCGATGATGCGCTGCTCGGTGAAATTGTCGGTCTGGATGCTCATCGTTGACTTCTAAAATTACGCCTTGGACAACGCCTTCAGCGCCAGCTTGATGCCGTCGGAGACGCTGGTCCCGGCCGGCATGTTCTTGATGGCGATGAGGGCTTCCTTGTCAGAATACCCCAAAGCCAGCAGCGCATTGAGCACGTCTGCCTGCGCATCGTCGTGCGGCGTGCCGGCCGCGACGCCGATGTCGGCGCCCAGCTTGCCCTTCAGTTCCAGCAGCAGGCGCTCGGCCGTCTTCTTGCCGATGCCCGGCACCTTGACCAGGCGCCCCGCTTCCTGCAACGTCACGGCCTGGGCGAGATCGTTCACAGTCATGCCGGACAGGATGGACAGTGCCGTGCGCGCGCCGACGCCGGTGATCTTGATCAGCTGGCGGAACACGGCGCGCTCGTTCGCCGACCCGAAGCCGAACAGCAGGTGCGCATCCTCGCGCACGACGTAGTGCGTGAACAGCGTGACCTTCTCGCCCGTGTGCGGCAGGTTGTAGAACGTGCTCATCGGTACGTCGACTTCATAACCGACGCCCTGGCAATCGACGAGCACTTGCGGCGGGTTCTTTTCCAGCAGGACTCCGGAGAGACGACCGATCATGGTGACCTTTCAATAATTAGACGAGGCGGCCGCGCTTCATGTGCAGCGTCGGCTTTTTCGGATTGGCCGGCGCAAGCGTGCCGATCAATGCCAGCGCATCCTGGCTGTTGGCATGGCAGATGGCGATGCCGAGCGCGTCGGCCGCATCCGTGCCCGGCAGCCCCGGCAGCTTGAGCAGGCGCGCGACCATGTCCTGCACCTGCGCCTTGACGGCCTTGCCGGTCCCGACAACAGCTTGCTTGACCTGCGTGGGCGTGTACTCCGCCACGTCGAGGTCGGCGCCGACGAGGGCCGTGATCGCGGCGCCACGCGCCTGGCCGAGCAGCAGGGTCGACTGCGGATTGACGTTGACGAAGACTTTTTCGATGGCCGCGCAGGCCGGCTGGTAGGTGGCGACGATTTCGCTGACGCCCGTCAGGATGACTTTCAGCCGCGGCGGCAGCGCGCCTTCGGAGCCCGTCTTGATGGTGCCGGACGCGATGTAGCGCAACCGGCTGCCTTGCTTTTCAATGACGCCGAACCCTGTCGTACGCAGGCCCGGGTCGATGCCGAGAATAATCATTATCGAATGTTATACCGGCGCGGGTGTTTCGTGGGAAAAATACTGTGCAAAAACACAGGTCGAGGCAACAAGGTCGCCTCGACCATTCGCCAATTAATGGCGGAAGTGACGCGTACCAGTATAGAGCATGACCACGCCGCGTTCATCCGCCGCGTCGATCACTTCCTGGTCGCGCATCGAGCCGCCCGGGTGGATCACGCAGGTCGCGCCCGCATCGACGACGACGTCCAGGCCGTCGCGGAACGGGAAGAACGCATCCGACGCCACGGCCGAGCCCACCAGCGACAGGCCGGCGTTCTGCGCCTTGATCGAGGCGATGCGTGCGGAGTCGATGCGGCTCATCTGGCCGGCGCCCACGCCGAGGGTCATGCCGCCGGCGCAGAACACGATCGCATTCGATTTCACGTACTTGGCCACGCGCCAGGCGAACATCAGGTCCTGCATCTGTTGCGGGGTCGGCTGCTTTTTCGACACGACGCGCAGGTCGCCCATGCCGACGTTCTTCGCGTCCGGCGACTGCACGAGCAGGCCGCCGCCCACGCGCTTGACGTCGTACACGTTCTGGCCGTCACCGAGGGCGATTTCCAGCAGGCGCACATTCTGCTTCGCGGACATGATCTGCAGCGCTTCCGCGGTGAATGCCGGGGCGATCAGGACTTCCACGAACAGCTTGGCGATGGCTTCCGCCGCCGGGCCGTCGACCGGCACGTTGAAGGCGATGATGCCGCCGAAGGCCGAGGTCGGGTCGGTCTTGAGGGCGCGCTGGTAGGCGTCCAGCGCGTCGGCGCCGATCGCGACGCCGCACGGGTTCGCGTGCTTGATGATCACGCAGCCGGCCGGCATGTTGAAGCCGCCCAGCGACTTGACGCATTCCCATGCGGCATCCGCGTCGGCGATATTGTTGTACGACAGCTCCTTGCCCTGCAGCTGGCGGTAGTTGGCCAGACTGCCGGCGGCCGGCACGAGGTCGCGGTAGAACGCGGCCGTCTGGTGCGGGTTTTCGCCGTAGCGCATGTCCTGGACTTTTTCGAAGTGCAGGTTCAGCGTCTGCGGGTAGGCGGCGCGGTTCGTGTGTTCCTTGTCCGGGCCGAGGCTCGTCAGGTAGTTCGTGATGGCGGCATCGTATTGCGCCGTGTGCGCGAAGACTTTCTTGGCGAGGCGGAATTTCGTCTCGTAGCCGACGCTGCCGGCCGCTTCGCCGGTACCTTTCATCTCGGCCAGCACCGGACCGTAGTCGGCCGGGTCGACGATCACGACCACGTCGCGGTGGTTCTTGGCCGCCGAGCGCAGCATGGTCGGGCCGCCGATGTCGATGTTCTCGATCGCGTCTTCCAGCGAGCATTGCTCCTTGGCGACCGTGGCCTGGAACGGGTACAGGTTGACCACCACCATGTCGATCTGCGGGATGCCGTGCTCTTCCAGCTTGGCGACGTGTTCCGGGAAGTCGCGGCGGGCCAGGATGCCGCCGTGGACCTTCGGATGCAGCGTCTTCACGCGGCCATCGAGCATTTCCGGGAAGCCGGTGTAGTCGGCGACTTCGGTGACCGGCACACCATTGTCCTGCAGCAGTTTGGCGGTACCGCCAGTGGACAGGATGTTCACGCCGAGGGCGGACAGCGCACGCGCGAAATCGAGGACGCCGGTTTTGTCGGAAACGGAGATGAGTGCTTGTTTGATCATGGGAGTGGCCTGTTGAAAAAAATCTGGACGGGCTCGCGCACGCCGGACAAAGGGCGGACGCACGCCTGCACGCCCCGGCCCCTCCGCCGCCGCTTACAGCAGCCCGTGCTCCTGCAACTTCTTGCGTAATGTATTGCGATTAATGCCCAGCATCTGGGCGGCATGCGACTGATTGCCCTCCGCCCGCGTCATCACCACTTGCAGGATCGGTTTTTCGACGGTCAGGAGCATCATGTCGTAGATATTCGTCGGTTTCTGCTCGCCCAGGTCGTTGAAATAGTCTTCGAGGCTTTTTTGAACGACTTCCTGGATACTTTCTTTGCTCATGGTTTACAGCTTCATCCTGGTTAAATGCTGCTTTTGGCAGCGTTTGTCTCCGACGTTCTTCTAATTGTTGTTTAAAGGAGTCTCGGAAACCGTCGCGAGCGGCAGAAATTTTGTTCGAGAAGCACAGCTGTACGCTAGTACAGCGAGCATCGCAGGACAAAATTGCAACGCGCAGCAGGTTTACGGGCCTCCTTTTAGGCGGCAATCGCGTCATCGTCAGGATGCGCGGGCCGGTATTGTAACCGGTCGCCATACCGGTGTTGCGATTTAAAAAACTCATCGACGGCAGATAATTGTTCAGCGGTCGACTCCAGACGGTTCATGCGCTGACGGAATTCTTCGCCGCCGGGCAGGTCTTCGACATACCAGCCGATGTGCTTGCGCGCCGTGCGCACGCCCAGGTATTCGCCGTAAAAGGCGTAGTGGGCCGGCAGGTGTTCGTGCATCAGCTCGCGCACCTCGTCCACCAGCGGCGGCGGCATGTACTCGCCCGTGCGCAGGAAGTAATCGATTTCGCGACAGATCCAGGGACGGCCCTGGGCGGCGCGGCCGATCATGACCGCATCGGCGCCCGTGTAATCCAGCACGAACTTCGCCTTGTCCGGCGTCGTGATGTCGCCGTTGGCCACGACGGGAATGCCGACGGCGGCCTTGACGGCGGCGATGGTGTCGTACTCCGCGTCGCCCTTGTAGCCATCGGCGCGGGTGCGGCCGTGCAGGGTCAGCATCGCGATGCCGGCTTCCTCGGCCATGCGGGCGATCGTCAGCGCGTTCTTGTTTTGGCGATCCCAGCCGGTGCGGAATTTCAGGCTGACGGGCACGTCGACGGCGTTCACGACGGCGTCCAGGATGCGCTGCACGAGGTCTTCGTGCTGCAGCAGCGCCGAACCGCACCAGTTGTTGCACACCTTCTTGACCGGGCACCCCATATTGATGTCGATGATCTGGGCGCCGCGCTCGACGTTGAATTTGGCGCATTCGGCCAGGTCGTGCGGGTCGGCGCCGGCGATTTGCACGGCCTTCGGCTCCATCTCGCCCGCATGGTCCGTGCGCCGCGACGATTTCTCGCTGGCCCACAGGCGCGGATTCGACGCGGCCATCTCGGACACCGCGTAGCCCGCGCCCAGCGTCTTGCACAGCTGGCGGAACGGACGATCGGTCACCCCGGCCATCGGGGCGACGAAGACATTGTTACGCAGCGTATAAGGACCAATTTGCACGGCAGAAAATTTACGGGAAGCGACGGGAACTCGCTATTTTACCCGAAGCGCTGCTCAATTTATCAGCACATTTTTTTTACGGGATTGTTGCGCACGCGCCAGAAATCGCTTGCCAATCCCGCCAGCATGACTTTTACGGAAGCTCGTCGAGCACGGCCGGACGCAGGTGATCGACCTCGCCCCAGCTGTCCAGGACGAGGCTGCGATCGGCCGGATCGAAGCGGAAACGGTTGATGCTGGCGTTGTAGACCTTGAAGTCGCGTGGCGTCTCCAGCGGCAGCCCGCGCGCGAGCCGGTAGGCGCATTCCAGCACGCCGCCATGCGCGACCAGCGCGATCGTCTTGCCCGGGTTGTCCGCCGCGAGCGCGAGGATGGCGCCGGTGGCGCGGTCGAAAAACGACCGGAAGCTCTCGCCCACGTTGCGGCCCGGCGGCAGTTGCGCATCGACGTCGCGCGCCTGCCAGGCGGCGAATTCACGTGGGAAACGTTCTTCGATTTCGCTGTACAGCAAGCCTTCGAAGCCACCGTAGCCGCGCTCGCGCAGTGCCGGATCGATGGCCACCGTCAGTCCGCGGCGGTCGGCCATGGCCTGGGCGGTCTGGTGGGCCCGGCGCAAGTCGCTCGCGATGATGAGGTCGAGGGGCTCGCCCGCGAGCGCGCCCGCCAGCAGCGCGGCCTGGCGCTCGCCTTCGTCGTTCAGTGGAATGTCCAGGTGGCCTTGCAGGCGGCGTTCGGCGTTCCAGGCCGTTTCACCGTGGCGGATCAGGAGGAGCTCGGTGGGTGCTGCGGATGCGTTGGTTGTCGTCATGCGGATGCATCGCCCCGCACCGCGGAGCGATCGTGTCGGCTTATAAAAATATCAGGAAGGCTGGCCGATCAGGTTGCCCGTCACGTCCGGATTGAGCGAGTAGACGCCGAAGATCTTCGCCTCGTCCAGGATGTGCCCCGTGATGGCCAGGCGCACTTCCTTGCCGGTGAACCGGCCCGCCAGCGGCAAACGTGGAATGTCGAGGGCGTACAGCGTAAAGACATAGGTGTGCACGCGTTCGTCGTTCCACGGCGGGCATGGGCCGTCGTAGCCATAGTATTCGCCGGCCATGTCGGGATCGTTCGCGAACCAGCCCGTGTAATCGTTGATGCCGTGGCGGAGCTGGTGTTCCGTGCCGTTCTTGATCGTGAACGGCACCAGCGGCCCGCTCTTGCCGCCCGGCGTGACCATGTCCGAGAACTTGCCCTCGGCGAAGGATTTCAGGCACACGGGAATGTCGACGAGGGACCAGTGATAGAAATCCGTGCGCGGCAGCGCATCGGGCACGGTCCGGCCCTCCTTGTTCACGTCGGTGCCGTCCGTCGGCACGTCGATGTCGTGCACGAGCAGGACCAGCGACTGCGTACCGGCCGGCACGTCGTCCCAGGCGATGTGCGGGCTGCGGTTGGTCGACAGCTTGATGTGGTTGCCGGGGTCCATCTCGGCGAACGCACATCTGGGCGGAATCATGTCGCCCTCGGTAAAGGAATCGCTCCAGATCTTCATGTTCTCTCTCCCTGCATCCTTAGCCTCAGACTCTCGCCGCGGCGCGCGGTTTCCGAATTCAGTTCGCGACACGGGGTGGATCAATGCGCAGCCAGAACGTCACCGGTCCGTCATTGATCAGCGCCACCTTCATGTCGGCGCCGAAACGACCCGTTTCGACGATACCGTGACGCTCGCGCGCCTGGCGCACGACATGGTCGAACAGCCGGCGTCCGTCCTCGGGCGCGGCGGCAGGAGAAAACGACGGGCGGGTGCCGGAGCGGGTGTCGGCCGCCAGCGTGAACTGCGGCACGAGCAGCAGGCCGCCCGCCACGTCCGTCACGCTGCGGTTCATCTTGCCGGCGTCGTCGGCGAACACGCGGTAGGTCAGCAGCTTCGCGAGCAGCGCGTCGGCTTCCCGCTCGGTGTCGCCCTTTTCCGCGCACACGAGCACCATCAGGCCGCGCCCGATCGCACCCGTGACCTCGCCGTCGACCGTGACGCTGGCCTCGCTGACCCGTTGCAGCAGGCCGATCATGCCGTGAGCGTCACGCGGGCGAACTTGCGCTTGCCGACCTGCAGCACGAACGTGCCGGCCTGCACCTGCAAGGCCTTGTCGGAGACGACCGTGCCGTCGATGCGCACGCCGCCCTGGTCGATCATGCGCATCGCTTCCGAGCTGGAGGCGCACAAGGCCGTCTGGCGCAGCAGTTGCGGCAGGCCCAGGGGCGCGCCGGCGATGGCCACTTCCGGCACGTCGTCCGGAATGCCGCCCTTGGAGCGGTTGACGAAGTCGGCCAGCGCATCCTCGGCCGCCTGCTGCGAGTGGAAGCGGGCCACGATTTCCTGGGCCAGCGCCACCTTCGCATCGCGCGGGTTGCGGCCGCCCTCGACTTCCGCCTTCAACGCCGCCAGGTCCTGGAGCGAACGGAACGACAGCAGCTCGTAGTACTTCCACATCATCACGTCCGAGATGCTCATCAGCTTGCCGAACATCGTGTTGGCCGGTTCCGTGATGCCGATGTAGTTGTTCTTGGACTTGGACATCTTTTCGACGCCGTCCAGGCCTTCCAGCAGCGGCATCGTCAGGATGCACTGCGGTTCCTGGCCATAATCTTTCTGCAGTTCACGGCCGACCAGCAGATTAAATTTCTGGTCCGTTCCACCCAGCTCAAGGTCCGATTTCAAAGCGACGGAATCATAGCCCTGCATCAAAGGATAGAGGAACTCATGGACGGAAATGGGAGTCCCACTCTTGTAGCGCTTGGTAAAGTCGTCGCGCTCCATCATGCGGGCCACGGTGTAGCGCGAGGCCAACTGGATCATGCCGCGCGCGCCGAGGGCGTCGCACCATTCGGAGTTGTAGCGGATTTCCGTGCGCGCCGGGTCGAGCACGAGCGACGCCTGCCTGAAATAGGTGGTGGCGTTCGCTTCGATCTGCTCGCGGGTCAGCGGCGGACGGGTCGCGTTGCGGCCCGACGGGTCGCCGATCATCGACGTGAAATCGCCGATCAGGAAGATCACCTGGTGGCCCAGGTCCTGCAGTTGGCGCAGCTTGTTCAGCACCACCGTGTGGCCCAGGTGCAGGTCGGGCGCCGTCGGGTCCAGGCCCAGCTTGATGCGCAGCGGCGTGCCGCTCTGTTCCGAACGGGCCAGTTTCTGGGCAAATTCGCTCTCGATCAGCAGTTCGTCCACACCGCGCTTGGTGATGGCGAGGGCTTCCTGGACGGCGTCGCTCAGGGGCAGAGGAGCCGGACCGGCTGCTGGCGTTGCAATTTTTGCATTACCAGAAATTTCTGGAGAAGTCATAAAAAATTTGTAGGAAAAGGACTAAAGCGGTTGTAAGACCCGGTATTTTGATATAATTCGCGATCCCATCAATCTTGCCGCACGAAAAGTTTCAACGACAACACTAATAACAACGACAAAAAATCACGGTGTCTTGGGCTGTTCAAGCGGTAAATTTTAACTGATTGCATGAACCCATTACAGAAAATCGCCGGCAAGCGCTGGTTTGGCCTGGCTGAAACGAGCCGCAAAACCCGCATCGTAGCCGGGGGTACTGCAGCCCTGGCACTGTGCGCCTTCGGCGCCACCGCAGTCGCCCCGATCGCTCCGGACGCGTCGGACATGCCGGTCAAATCAGTCGCGCAAGACCTGCAACTGCCGAACCTGGCAGACCAGATCGCCGCCCTCCAGCAAGACCAGCAACAATTCATCCACGAAGAACGCATCCGTGCCGGCGACTCGCTCGGCACCGTGTTCAATCGCCTCGGCATCGAAGACCAGCAAGCGCAAGCCTTCGTCCGCAGCGACAAGACTGCCCGCTCCATCCTCTCGCTCAAGACCGGCAAGCGCATCCAGGCCGAGACCGACGAGAACGGGCTGCTGCTGACCCTGCACGCGACGATCGCCGACAAGGACCAGTTCAAGACCGTCACCATCACGCGCAAGGGCGACAAATTCGTATCGAATGCCGCGCCCGCACAGCTCGAGCGCCGCGTTGAGATGCGTTCGCGCAACATCAACAGCTCGCTGTACGCTGCCACCGACGATGCCGTCGACGGCAGCCAGATCCCCGATTCCGTCGTCAACCAGATCATCGAGATGTTCTCGACGAGCATCGACTTCCGCTCGGACCTGAAGCGCGGCGACCGTTTCAACGTCGTCTACGAAACCTTCTGGCTGGATGGCGAGATGGTGCGCACGGGCCGCATCCTGGCCGGCGAGTTCGTCAACCGCGGCGTCGCCTACCAGTCCGTCTGGTACGAAGACCCCGTCACCCACCAGGGCGGTTACTACAGCCTGGACGGCAAGTCGCTGAAGAAGGCATTCCTGAAGTCGCCGGTGGCGTTCAACCGCATCTCGTCGGGCTTCTCGATGCGCGTGCACCCGGTGTTCGGCACCTGGAAGAAGCACGAAGGCGTCGACATGGCCGCGCCGATGGGCACCCCGATCAAGGCATCGGGCGACGGCGTCGTCGAATTCGTCGGCACCCAGAACGGCTACGGCAACTTCGTCGTGCTCAAGCACTGGTCCAACTACAGCACCGCGTACGGCCACATGAGCCGCTTCGCCAGCGGCCTGCACCGCGGCCAGAAGGTGTCGCAGGGCGACGTGATCGGCTACGTGGGCACGACGGGCTGGGCAACGGGTCCGCACCTGCACTACGAATTCCGCATCGGCGGCCGCGCCACCGACCCGATGGCAATGAAGAACCTGCAGCAGCAGCCGCTGACGCCGGGCGAAATGACCCGCTTCAAGATGGCCGCGGCCGAGATGTCGCACCGCTTCTCGCTGCTGTCGCCGGCCGGTAACGCGATGGCTGCGCGCTGATCCTTCAGCGTTGCACATATGGACGCCTTGCACGGCTTGCCTGCAAGGCGTTTTGCTTTTAGGAATCGATCATGGCATCCACTCTCTACATCGGGCTGATGTCCGGCACCAGCCTGGATGGCGTCGACGGCGTGCTGGCCGATTTTTCCGGCCGCGGCATCCGCACCCTGGACGCCGCGTTCACGCCCTTCCCGGCCGACCTGCGCGCCGAACTGATGGCCTTGCAGGCCGCCGGCGCCAACGAACTGGAGCGCGAAGCGCTGGCCGCCAACGCGCTGGCGCGCTGTTACGCCGAGTGCGTCAAGACGCTGGCTGCCGCGGCGCCGGGCCCGGTCCGCGCCGTCGCCGTGCACGGCCAGACGATCCGCCACCGCCCCGAACTGGGTTTTACCCGCCAGACGAATAATCCGGCGCTGCTGGCGGAACTGGCCGGCATCGACGTCATCGCCGACTTCCGCAGCCGCGACGTCGCCGCCGGCGGCCAGGGCGCCCCGCTCGTCCCCGCGTTCCACGAAGCCCGTTTCGGCAAGCGCAACCAGGTGCGCGTCGTCGTCAACATCGGCGGCATCGGCAACATCAGCGTGCTGCACGGCGACGGCCGCGTGACCGGCTACGACACCGGCCCCGGCAACGTGCTGATGGACCTGTGGATCGCGCGCCACCAGGGCAAGGCCTACGACCAGGACGGCGCCTGGGCCGCGACGGGCACCGTCGACGCGCCCCTGCTCGACCTGCTGCTCGATGAACCCTATTTCCGCCAGCCGCCGCCCAAGAGCACGGGCCGGGACCTGTTCCACGCCGACTGGCTCGATGCGAAACTGGCGCAGCGGCCGGGCGTGTCTCCGGCCGACGTGCAGGCCACCCTGACGCGCCTGACGGCCGTGACGATCGCCCGCGCCATCCAGGCGGAGGCCGACGCGCAAGCCGTCTACGTGTGCGGCGGCGGCGCCTATAACGGCGTGCTGCTGCGCGACCTCGCCGACGCGCTCGGCGGTACTATCCCGGTCGCGTCGACGGGCACGCTGGGCGTCGCGCCGAACCGCGTGGAAGCCCTCGCCTTCGCATGGCTCGGCTACCGCTTCCTGCGGCGCCAGCCGGGCAACCTGCCGGCCGTGACGGGGGCCGCGGGGCCACGCATCCTCGGCGCGCTGTATCCGGCCTGATTCCTCAAGCCATCCCGGCGCGGCCGGCCACCAGCATGTCGATCAGCGCGCGCGAGGCGGCCGACAGGCTGCGGTGGGCCGGATAGATCAGGGAGAATGTCCGCGTGCGCCCGCCCAGGCCGGGCAACACCTCGGTCAGGCGGCCCGCGGCCAGGCTGTCCTCGGCAAAGATGCGCGGGCACAGCGCGATGCCCATCCCCTGCTCCGCGAACCACACGACGCCCATGACGTCCGTCGCCACCGTGACGGCGGCCGGCGGCATCCAGTCGATGTCGCGCCCGTCGTCGCGCAAATGCCAGGGGATCACGCGGCCGGTGCTGGGACGGATGAAGGCGATGCAGCGCTGGCGCGCCAGGTCGGCGAGGCCGCACAACGGTCCTGCCGCCTCCAGGTAGTCCGGCGCGGCGACCAGGCACAGCGGCGACACTTCAAGCGGACGCGCCACCATGCTGCTGCTCGGGAGCGGACCGGAACGGATGGCCAGGTCGAACCCTTCCGCCACCAGGTCGACGTTGCGGTTGCTGATGTCGACCTCCAGTTCGACCAGCGGATAGGCGCGCGCATAGGCGGCGAGCAGCGCGGGCAGGCGTTGCTTGCCGTAGCTGGTGGGCACGCTCATGCGCACCTTGCCGCTCAGCTGCACCGTCGTGCTGCGGATCGTGCGTTCCGCCTGCTCGATCTGCGCGAACGCGCCGCGCACCTCCTCGGCGTAGCGGCGTCCGGCATCGGTGAGGCTCAGGCTGCGCGTGCTGCGCCGCAACAACTGCGCGCCCAGGCGGGTTTCCAGCCGCGAGACGGCGCGGCTCAGCACCGACGCCGTGGTCGACAGCACCACGGCCGCCGCGCTGAACGACCCGTGCTCGATCACGCTGAGCAACACCTCCACATCCGACAAGTGATCGAACTTGCGGGCCATCTTCACCTTTCACGAACAAATCATTTGCTGATCGCCTAGTTTATTGCACGGTGAGGAGAAAATACAATGTCACCACTCACCATTCATAAGGTCACCCATGGAATTACTGAATAAACTGCAATGGCGCTACGCCACCAAGGCAATGGATCCGACCCGCCCGGTCGCCCAGGACAAGATCGACCGCATCATCGAGGCGGCCCGCCTGGCGCCGACGTCGTCCGGCCTGCAGCCGTACGAGATCCTGGTCATCAAGAATCCGGCACTGCGCGCGCAGATCCGTGAAGTGGCGTGGAACCAGGCACAGGTCACGGATGCGTCGCACCTGCTGGTGTTCGCCGCCTGGGACGACTACACGCCGGAACGCATCAACCACATGTTCGACCTGACCAATGAAGTGCGCGGCTTCCGCAACGAAGGCTGGGAAGCGTACCGCCAGCAACTGCTGTCGACCTATCCGGGCCGCGGCGCGCAGGTGAACTTCGAGCATGCCGCACGCCAGGCCTACATCGGCTTCGGCGCGGCCGTCATCGCGGCCGCGTTCGAGGAAGTCGACGCGACGCCGATGGAAGGCTTCGACCCGGCGGCCGTCGACGCCATCCTGAAACTGCGCGAACAACACCTGCGCAGCGTCGTGATGCTGCCGCTGGGCTACCGCCAGGCCGAGCAGGACTGGCTGGTCAACCTGCCGAAGGTGCGCCGCCCGCTCGACCAGTTCGTCACCGAAGTCGACTGATCCCGCGGCGGCGGATCGTTTGTAACAAAACCACGTTCGCCTTCTCAGCGGCACACGGCACTTGTACCATTGCGCTATCCAATGTGCTTAAGAAAGATTTCGCAATGACCTACACGAATTTCACCCGCGCGCTCGCCCTGGCGCTGGCCGCCGCCGCCGTGGTGTCCGTACCCGCTCAAGCCGACAGCTTCGCGTCGTCCGCCTCCAGCGCGGGTTCCGCATCGTCGGGCAGCATTTCCGATTCGATCGGCGGCTCCAGCAACAGCTCGAGCGGCGACAACAAGCGCGCGGAGACCGGCCCGTACCGCGTGATCGACGTCGCCGTGGCGCCGGCCAAGGCGGGCAAGGAAGCAAAAACGCGCATCACGCTGCGCGCCGTCGCGGGCGATGCCGCCACCCAGTTCTGGGTCGACGTGCCCGACCGCGCGCTGGCCGACCGCCGCGTCGGCAAGGGCGAAGTCGTGCAAGTGAACGAGCGCGTGTACGGCTACGAATTCGCGTACGGCGACACGAAGCAGCCGTTCTTCCTCGCGCTGCAGGACGACTGGTACCGCGACCTCGCGTCGCGCAAAGTGACGATCTGATGTTCCGGCGGTTCCTCGCGGCCGCGCTGCTGCTGTGCGCGAGCGCGGGGGCATCGGCCGGCATCCCGACCTTCTGCGACCGCGCCGACAAGGTCACGGCCGCGGACCAGGACCGCGTGCTGCGCTTCGCCGCCGCGGTGAAGGATGAACTGGCGCGCTCCGGCAGCAATCTCGCCCTCGTCGCGCGCGCGGGCCTGGACCTCTCCCGTTTCGGCCTGCTGTATTCGCACGCGGGCATCGCGCTGAAGAACAATCCCGGTGGGCCGTGGGCCGTGCGCCAGTTGTATTACGCGTGCGACGAATCGCGTCCGCGCCTGTTCGACCAGGGCATGTCCGGCTTCGTGCTCGGCGCCGACGCGCCCACGCATGGCCACGTCGCCCTGCTGTTCCCACCCGAGCAGGACAGCGCGCTGCTGGAGAAGGCCGCGCTCGACAAGCCGCTGGCCCTCGCCCTGCTGGGCACGAGCTACAGCGCCAATGCGTACGCGTTCGGCACGCGCTACCAGAACTGCAACCAGTGGGTGGCGGAGCTGATCGCGTTCGCGTGGGGCCGGCTCGACCCGGCCGATCCCGCGCGTGCGCGTGCGCAGGCCTGGCTGCGCGCGCAAGACTACGCGGCCTCGCCCGTCCGCATCCCGTCGCACTGGCTGATGTTCGCCGGCCAGTTCGTGCCCCTCGTGCACGTGGGCGACCATCCGCTCGACGACATCCACGCGCTCGCGCTGCACATCAGCGTGCCGACCGCGATCGAGGACTTCGTCAGGAAAGAAGCCCCGCGGACGCGCCGCGTGGAACTGTGCCACGACGAGCGCCACATCGTCGTGCACCGCGGCTGGGAACCACTGGGACCGGGCTGCGAGCCGCTGCCCGGTGACGACGTGATCGCCCTTGCGCCCTGATGTAAGATGACGCCTCCGTCAACTTATCCAACCGTCCATGTCCAGCCAACTGCTCCGCCACGTCGTCCTGTTCTCGTTCAAGGATGACGCTTCGTACGACGACGTCGACGCCATCGTGACCGGCTTCGCCGCCCTGCCCGCGGCCATCCCCGGCATCACCGCCTACGAGTGGGGCACGAACGTGAGCCCGGAAGGCCTGAACGACGGTTTCACGCACTGTTTTACCCTGACGTTCGCGCAAGCCGAAGACCGCGACGCCTACCTCGTGCACCCGGCGCACCGGCGCTTCGTCGAGACGCTCAAGCCTTCTCTCGCCAAATCGCTGGTGCTGGACTACTGGGCGAAATAACGCCCCGGCTTACTCTTTGTGGACGGCGCTCCAGACCATGTCCGGCAGCGTCACGTCCACGGACATGGGCAGGTCGTCCGCCGCCTGCCCGAACAGCACGCGGTACGTGCCGGCGCGGACGCGCCAGCTGTTGTCCGCGACCTCGTACGTCGCCAGCAGGCGCGGATCGACGGCCTGCGTGAACGTGTTCGCGCCGCCTGCCTGCAGATCGAGCTTGTGGAACGCGACGAGACGCTTCGGCGCTTCCCAGCCCGACGCCTTCAGGTCCGCCGGTGCCACGTACACCTGCACGACACCCTTGCCCGCGAGCTTGCCCGTGTTGCGCAGCGCGGCGCCGACCGTCAGCGCGCCATTGGCGACGTTCGCCTTCGGCTCCGCGACGGCGAAGTTCGTATAGCTCAGGCCATGGCCGAACGCGAATAACGGTTTATACCCTTTCGCGTCGTACCACTTGTAGCCGATCGCCGCGCCTTCGTGATACGTGATGTGGACGGGGATGCCGTCCGGCTTGCCGAAGCCCGGGATCTCGGCATGCGCCAGCTGCGCGTTCGATGCGGGGAAGCTGATCGGCAGGTGCCCGGACGGATTCACTTTACCGGTCAGGATGCGCGCGATCGCCTGGCCGCCGCGGATGCCGGGATAGAACGCTTCCAGCACGGCCGGCACCTGCGGCAGCCACGGCATCAGGATCGCACCGCCGGATTCCACGACGACGATCGTCTTCGGATTCGCGCGCGCGACGGCGGCGACCAGCGCATCCTGGTTGCCGTCCAGTTCCAGTTTGCCGTCGAAGCCCTCGCCCATCCACTGCGTCACGAACACGACGGCGACCTCGGACTGCTTCGCCAGTGCGACGGCGGCGTCGATGTCCTTGCCGCTCGCGTACGCAACCTTCGCCTTCGGCAGTTCGGCTTTCAACGCGGCCAGCGGCGCCGACGGCATGTAGATCACGGGGCCCGGCCACTTCGTCGGTTCCAGGTTCGGCACGGCATTGCCGCCGACGGGCGTCACGCCGGACGACCCGCCGCCCGCCAGCACGCCCTTGTCCGCATGGCCGCCGATGACGGCCACCGACTTCACGTTCGTCAGCGGCAGCAGGTTGCCCTCGTTCTTCAGCAGCACGAGCGATTCCTCGGCGGCGCGCTGCGCGACGTTCGCATGCGCGGCGAAATCGATCTTGCCGGGCTTGGCCGGATCGTCGAACACGCCGGTCTGGAACAGCGGCCACAGGATGCGCTGCGCCATGTCGTCGAGGCGCCGCATCGACACCTCACCCTTGTTCATCGCCTCCTTGAAATTCTTCGCCGAGTAGAACGGGCCGTGATGATTGCAGCACGGGTAGCCGGTGAACTGGTCGAGGCCATAGTTGGCGGCGTCCGCCGTCGAGTGGACGGCGCCCCAGTCGGCCATCACATAGCCCTTGAACTTCCAGTCCTGCTTCAGCGTCTTGTTCAACAGGTATTCGTTCTCGCACGCCCAGCGGCCGTTCACGAGGTTGTACGAGCACATGACGGAGCCCGGCTTCGACAGCTCGTCGACGAACTCGAACGCGAGCAGGTCCGACTGGCGCATCGCCTCGGGCGAGATCGTGACGTCGACCGTCGTGCGCTGGCTTTCGTGGTCGTTGACGGCGAAGTGCTTCATCGTCGACACCACGTGGCGCGCCTGGATGCCGTTGATGAGACCTGCTGCCATGCGGCCGGCCAGCAGCGGATCCTCGCCCACGTATTCGAAGTTGCGGCCATTGCGCGGCTCGCGCGCCAGGTTCGCGCCGCCGGCCAGGAACGTGTTGAAGCCGGAGGCGCGCGCCTCGTCCGCGATCATGCGGCCGCCCGCTTCGGAGACGGCCGGGTCGAAGCTGGCCGCCGTCGCCAGCGAGGACGGCAGCGCGGTGCGCTCCATGCCGCCCACGCGCACGCCGATCGACGCGTCGGTCTGCCACTGCGGCGGGATGCCGAGGCGCGCGATGCCCGGCACGTAGCCGGCCGAGCCCTCGATATGGTGCGCCGCGACGTCGGCCTTGATTGCCGGCGGCACGATATCGTCCGGCTGCTTCGCCAGGTCTTTTTTGTCCGTGTAGCTGACGATCAGCAGCAGCTTTTCGTCGAGCGTCATCGCGGCGACGGCGGCGCGGGCGCGTTCGTCGGCGGATTTCGATTTGTCGAGCCACGCGCGGTCCTGCGCCTGCGCGCCCATCGCCGCGCAGGCGAGAAGAACGGCGACGGTCGTCTGTTTCATCATGGTTGTCTCCTTGTTATTTGTTGTTTGCATCGATCACGCGGAATTCGCCGCCGACGTGCATCATGCTCATCAGGTACAGCATCCCGTCGAAATAGCGCTGCTCGCCGCTGGGCACGGGCGTGTCCCACAGCGCGCGCAGGAAGTCGTCGGACACCTGTCCCGGCGTGGCCGCCAGGCTGCCGACGGCGGCCGCCGCCAGCATGCCGGTCGAGTGGCGGTCGGACTGGGGCTTGCCGTCCAGCGTGTAACGGTCGGCGAAGCGGTCTATCCCTTGCGAAGACAGGAAGCGCTGGACGCGGTCGCTCAAAGCCTGCTGGCGCGGGTCCTTGTTCCACCAGGTGCTGTCGACGGACCAGTTGCTGATCGTGCGCCAGCTGTCGTAGCTGAACGAACCCGGGCTGCCGTCCCAGTTCTTCAGCGGCGTGCCGTCGAAATCGGCGCGGTCGGGACCGAGGCCCGTCCCGGGGTCGGCCGTCTTCACGAAGAAGTCGCGGCTGACGCTCGCCGCGCGGGCCCAGAACGCGCGGTCTTCGCGCGGGCCCCAGCGCGCCCACAGCTCGTAGAACGCGGGCAGGTGGTACGACGGATCGGTGCCGGGGATGAACGTCTCGGGCACGAAGCGGACCATCGCGTGGGCCTCGTCGACCATGGGCCCGACGGTGACGGCGCGCGGCGCGCGGTGCGGGCGCTGCGGCGGCCACGGCTTGCCGGCTTTCTGCGCCTGTTCCTGTGCGTGGCGGTTGTTAGGGCTGGGCCAGGGCGTGGCCGGCTCGACGAAGGGTTGATCGCCGGGGTGGATGCGGAACGGCGGCGTGGCCGTCACGACCGGATGGTGCCGCATGCCGCGCAGGATGGTATCGGCTTCCTTCTGGTAGTCGTAGATCCCCTTCCCGTTACCCCAGCGCCGCGCCGCGAAATACAGCGCCATCGCATAGTATTCCTCGCCGTCCGGCGCGGCCCCGGTGGCGCGCGGCGTGCCGTCCGTGCCCATCGACCACGCGAAATAGCCGCGCGACGGGTTGGCGGGATCGGTCGTGAGCATGGTCGTCTTCGACCAGTTCCACAGCGCGTCGAACTCGCGCTTCTTGCCGAGTTGGACGGCGATCATCATGCCGTAGCTCATGCCTTCCGTGCGGGCGTCGTTGTTGGCCCAGTCCGTGATGTACGCGAGCGTGCCGTTGGCGTTGGCGCCCGTTTCGAAATAGACGCGCTCCTCCTGGCCATCGCCATGGAACAACCGCTGGAAGGCTTGCTCGATCTTCGCGTGCGTCTCTTGCGGGCTGCGTCCCAGGCGTTCGGCGAACAGGTTGCGGTAGCGCTGCGTGCGGTAGGCGCCGGCGCCGTCATCGGTTGCCGCCGTGGTGGTGGTGGCAGCTTGATGAGTGGGTGATACTTGCGCGTGGGCGGCACCCGCCCAGGCGAGGATGATAGCGGTAACACCGCAAAGTAAAGTTGGTGCCCTCGACATTGTTTTTCTCTCGTTATGGGGGTTGTGTGTCTCCTTGCCGCCACGTTCGTGGAGCGTGGTCAGTGTACTACGCGCGTGACTGTTAGCAATTGTTAATGACTTGTCATTACGGCGGCATCCAACACTTTGGACGGACGAAAAAAAACCGCCCCGGCAATGCCGAGGCGGCTTTCGATGTGGAGGCTTTATCGATTACATCGAGAACGAGGAACCGCAACCGCAGGTCGACTGGGCGTTCGGGTTCTTGATGACGAACTGGGCGCCTTCGAGGTCGTCCTTGTAGTCGATCTCGGCGCCGACCAGGTACTGGTAGCTCATCGAGTCGATCAACAGCTGAACGCCGTTCTTTTCCATCGTCGTGTCGTCTTCGTTCACGATTTCGTCGAAGGTAAAGCCGTACTGGAAGCCCGAGCAACCGCCGCCCTGCACGAACACACGGAGTTTCAGGTCGGGATTGCCTTCTTCCTCGATCAGTTGAGCAACCTTCTGGGCAGCGCTGTCGGTGAAATTGATGGGCGTAGGGATCGTGTCTTGTGCGTTTTGCACTTCGGCGACTGCATTCATGGATAAACTCCTGATTGGATTCGGATTTCGTCCATTATAGACCGTTGGCGCCAGTCATGCTGAAGCCCCTTCGGCCGCTACGCCGAGGTGGAAGACGGGTTCGGCGGCCGCCACCGACTCGGCGTGATGGGTCAGCTTGCCGGTGACGAGGGCGCCGCCGTGCATTTCCAGCAGGCGGTAATGAACATCTCCATGTATGCGGCCTTTCGGCTGCAATTCAAGGAGTTCGGACGAATACACCGTGCCCGCGATATACCCGTTGACGACGAGGTTGGAACAGCGCACCTCGCCTTCGATGCGCGCGTGTTCGGAGACGATCAGCACGCTGTCGTTGCCGTCCGCGGCCACCACGTTGCCGTGCACCTCGCCGTCGATGCGCAGGCCGCCGGTGAATACGAGATCCCCTTCGATGCGTGCGGAAATGCCGATCAGGCTATCGATTTCGCTTTTTGCGTTACGACCGAACATGATTGTCCCCTGTGCTTGGCGTTGGTTCTGTCCAACAGTCAATGTACCGTTGCCAACACAGGTCGCCTTGATCTGTGTCTGCAGATCAAGGCTTGCCAGGAGACGCGATTACGGCAGCAGCGCGATCTGCTTCAGGCCGGTACTTTCCGGCAGGCCGAACATCAGATTCATGCACTGCACGGCTTGGCCGGACGCGCCCTTGACCAGGTTGTCCTGTACGACGAGGATGACGACGGTGTTGCCGTTGTCCGGACGGTGCAGCGCGATGCGCAGCATGTTCGAACCGCGCGTCGAGCGGGTTTCCGGGTGCGAGCCGAACGGCATGACGTCGACGAATTCCGCGTCCTTGTACTGCTCTTCGAACAGGGCTTGCAGGGCGTCGTTCGTGATGTCCTGGGTGAGGCGCGCGTACAGCGTCGAATGCATGCCGCGGATCATCGGTACGAGATGCGGCGTGAAGATCAGGCCGACCTTCTGGTCCGTGTAGCGCTGCAGCTGAGCCGACGTCTCCGGCGTGTGGCGGTGGCCATGCACGCCATAGGCCTTGAAGTTGTCGCTCGCTTCCGAGAACAGCGTGCCGATCTCGGCCTTGCGGCCGGCGCCGGACACGCCCGACTTGGCATCGGCGATCAGGTTGCCGGCGTCGATGATGCCCGCCTTCAGCAGCGGATAAAAGCCCAGCTGCATCGTGGTCGGATAGCAGCCCGGGTTGGCGATCAGGCGGGCCTTGCTGATATCTTCACGGTTCAGTTCCGGCAGGCCATACACGGCCTCTTCCAGCAGGTCCGGCGCGCTGTGCGGGATCTTGTACCACTTCTCGAACGTGGCCTGGTCCTTCAGGCGGAAGTCGGCCGCGAGGTCGATCACTTTCACGCCGGCGGCGATCAACTCGGGCGCCTGGGCCATGGCGACGCCGTGCGGGGTCGCGAAGAACACGACGTCGCACTGCTTCAGGTCGGCCTTGTCCGGGCTCGAGAACGCGATGTCGACGTGGCCGCGCAGCGAGGGAAACATGTCGGCGACGGGCAGGCCGTCTTCCTTGCGCGAAGTGATGGCGGTCAGCTGCGCCTCGGGGTGGGCAGCGAGCAGGCGCAGCAATTCCACGCCCGTATAGCCGGTGCCGCCAACGATGCCAACTTTGATCATGTCTGTTTCCCCTTGGTAAATAGGTAAGTTCTCGTAAGAACCCACAATTTTAGCAGGGTGCCCAATCACGTGCTGCATTGCCACATGGAATTGGCTCAAATTCGGGGTCAGAGCCCATTTTTGGGCAATTACCCAGTGTTCATTGCCAAAAACCGGGCTCTGACCCCGGTTTTTGGAAACAAAAAAGCCGCCGGCTTTGCAGCGGGCGGCTTTTCGGTCCGGCAGCAGCGCAAAAGCGCTGCGGATCCGATTAACGCTTCGAGAATTGCTTTGCGCGACGTGCTTTGCGCAGACCAACTTTCTTACGCTCGACTTCACGGGCGTCACGGGTGACGAAACCGGCACGTGCCAGGTCGCCCTTCAGGCCTGCGTCGTAGTCGATCAGTGCACGGGTGATGCCGTGGCGCACTGCACCTGCCTGGCCGGACTCGCCGCCGCCATGCACGTTGACCTTGATGTCGAAACGCTCGACGTTGCCGGTCAGTTCCAGCGGTTGACGGATGACCATCAGGCCGGTTTCGCGCGAGAAGTATTCGGCGGCCGGTTTGCCGTTCACGATGATCTGGCCGGTGCCAGCTTTGATGAACACACGGGCCACTGCACTCTTGCGACGGCCAGTGCCGTAGTTGTAGTTACCGATCATGTCAGTTCCTTACTTAGATTTCGAGTGCTTTGGGTTGCTGGGCAGCGTGCGGGTGCGTAGCTTCCGCATACACTTTCAGCTTCTTGATCATTGCGTAGCCCAGCGGGCCCTTCGGCAACATGCCTTTGACGGCTTTTTCCAGGGCGCGGCCCGGGAAACGCTGTTGCATTTTCAGGAAGTTGGTTTCGTAGATACCGCCCGGGTAGCCCGAGTGACGGTAGTACTTCTTGTCGTTGGCTTTGGTGCCGGTCACGCGCAGTTTGCCTGCGTTGACGACGACGATGAAATCACCGGTATCGACGTGCGGAGTAAATTCCGGCTTGTGCTTGCCGCGCAGTCGGAGTGCCACTTCGCTGGCAACACGTCCGAGGACTTTGTCCGTCGCGTCAATCACGTACCAATCGCGCTGGACTTCATGGCCCTTAGCGGAAAAAGTTTTCATGTTGACTTCCTATGTATAGGGAATTAATGCTCGAATGGTGGTTCCGCGGGCGATGCTACATCGCGGACTCTGCCTTATTGTCTTTTCCCGAGCAAATGGAAAGCCCACGACTATAGCCGATTCCTCACCCGACAGTCAAGCCGCACCAGACTGGAGCCAACGCAAAGACCTCCACGCCGAATCATGCAATTTTGCAACTCTTATTTGCAAGAAATATTTGACCACGAAATCGATGTCAAATTAGTATGACCCGCATCGAAGAGGAGACTATTTGTTGAAATCCATCCTGCTCCTGGGCGCGCTGCTGGCGGCCGCGGTGCCGGCGGTACAGGCTGCGCCCGCCACGCCGGCGCAAACGCGCAGCTGCCACCTGCCCGGCGTCGAGGAAGCCCTGCGCTGCCTGACCTTGCCCGTCCCGCTCGAACCCGGCAAGCCGGCCACCCTGGACCTGCATGTGACGATCGCCCCCGCCCTGCGCCAGGGTGCGCGGCCGGATCCGCTGTTCGTGCTGGCAGGCGGTCCCGGTGAAGCGGGCAGCGACGTGCTCCCCCTGTTGTCCACCGCCTTCAAGCGCGTACGCGCCACGCGCGACATCGTGTTCGTCGACCAGCGCGGCACGGGGCTGTCCGGCAAGCTGGAATGCCCGTCCGACGCCGACGCGGATGCGCAGCTGAGCGATGCCGATGCCGACGCCGCCCTGCGCCGCTGCATCGCGGCCAGCAAGGCGCCGTTCGCCGCGTACACGACGGCCGCCGCGGCGCGCGACATCGAATCCGTGCGCCGCGCGCTGGGCTATGACAAGATCAACCTGTGGGGCGGCTCGTACGGGACGCGCCTCGCGCAGGCGTATGCGCGCGCCTACCCCGCGGGCACGCGCGCCCTGCTGCTCGACGCCGTCGCCGCGCCCGACCAGGTGATCCCGGCCGGGGGCCACGACAGCCAGGCCGCGCTCGACCAGTTGTTTGCCCAGTGCGCCAGGGATGCCGCCTGCGCCCGCGCCTATCCGAACCTGCGCGGCGAATTCGACGCCCTCGTCGGCAAGCTCGATGCCGCGCCGTTGACACTCAACCTGCCCGACCCGCGCACGGCGCGCCAGGTCGACGTCACGATGACGAGCGCGCGCCTGCTCGACACCGTGCGCAACATGCTGTACGCGCCGGCCGACGCGCGCCGCCTGCCGTTCCTCGTGCACAGTGCCAGCGCGGGCCGCTGGCAGCCGTTCGTCGCGCGCCGCAACCTGGCCGCCGACTTTTCCCCCGACGGCTCGCCGGCCACGCTGCTGCACCTGGCCGTCGTCTGCGCCGAGGACATGCCGCGCTTTACGCCCGCGCTGGCCGCGAGCGATGCGAGCCCGCTGACGCGCACCTTGGCCGACCGCCTGCGCGGCCTGTGCCGCGCCATGAACGTGCCGGCCGTGCCGGAGACGCCCCCCACGCGTATCGCCGCACCCGTGCTGCTGCTGTCCGGCGCCCTGGACCCGGTCACGCCGCCGCGCCGCGCCCAGGACGCCGCCCGCTTCATGGACCATGCGCAGCTGCTGACGGCGCCGAACGCCGGCCACGGCGTGTCGCAACTGGGCTGCGCCCCGCGCCTGTTGCGCACCTTCCTCGACCGGCCCGACGCGAAAGTCGACGGCGCCTGCCTGAACGAGATCCCGGCCCCGACCTTCCAGCTCGGCAGCGCCGGACCGCAACCCTGAACACAGGCCTCTCCTTATGATCGAAGCACAAGAAGTCCGCAAGCACTTCGGCGCCGTGCAGGCGCTGGGAGGCGTCAGCTTCACGGCGCGCGACGGCCACATCACCGCGCTGCTGGGGCCCAACGGCGCCGGCAAGACGACCCTGCTGCGCACCCTCGTCGGGATGCTCAAGCGCGACCACGGGACCATCGCCATCGACGGCATCGACCCGGAACGCGACCCGCTCGCCGTGCGCGCCAACATCGGCTTCCTGACCGACCAGTTCGGGCTGTACGAGCGCCTGTCCACGCGCGAATACCTCACCTATTTCGGCGAGTTGAACGGCATGGACGGACGCGCACTCGCCGCGCGCATCGACGAGGTCTCGGAAATGCTCGCGATGGACGACATCCTGGAACGCCGCAGCAAAGGATTTTCTCAGGGCCAGCGCATCAAGGTGGCCCTCGCGCGCGCACTGCTGCACCGCCCGCGCCACCTGCTGCTGGACGAGCCCACGCGCGGCCTGGACGTGATGAGCACGCGCGCCGTGCGCCATGCGCTGTCCACGCTGCGCAAGGAAGGATGCTGCGTCGTGATGGCCACGCACGTGATGCAGGAGGTGAGTCATCTGTGCGACGACGTGATCGTCATCGCCAAGGGCCATACGGTGGCCCAGGGCACGCCGGACGACCTGTGCCGCCGCACCGGCATCGCCAACCTGGAAGACGCGTTCGTCCGCCTGGTCGGCACCGACGAAGGGATCGTCTCATGACCTCGAAATTCCTCGTCGTCTTCAAAAAGGAGTTCCGCGAATCGCTGCGCGACAAGCGCTCGCTCGGCCTCCTCGCCCTGTTCACGCTGATGTACCCGGTGCTGCTGGGCGTCCTGCTGCACCAGTGGATCGACCGCGCGACGAAGCCCGAGCGCGAAGGCATCGTGCTGGCCGTGATCGGCGGCGCGCAGGCGCCCACGTTGATGGCCCAGCTGAAGCAGAAGAACGTCACCGTGCGCGACACGCCGCCCATGGACGAAGCCGCGATCGGCGACCTGCTGCGCGCCCACAAGGCGGCGGCCGTGCTGCGCCTGCCCGGCAAGTACGCGAGCGACTACGCCGCGATGCGGCCCGCGCGCATCGAGCTGTGGTTCGACTCGTCGACGGAGCAGGATGGCCGGCGCGACGTCGAGGACGTGCTGAACGCCTACGGCGCCAACATCGCCAGCGCCCGGCTGCTGGCGCACGGCGTGTCGCCGGCCGCGCTGTCGCCCGTGCAGGTGCAGCGCTACGACACGGGCACGACGGCCGCGCGTTCGGCCGGCGTCATCGGCGGCATCCTCGGCTTCCTGTTCTTCCCCGCGTTCATCTGCGGCCTGTCCGCGGCGGTGGATTCCACGGCGGGCGAACGGGAACGGCGCTCGCTCGAAGTGCTGATGGCGCAACCCGTGCGCACGTGGGAACTCGTCGCCGGCAAGTGGCTCGCGGCCGCGGCGCTGGCCGTCATCGGCATCACGCTGGAGCTGATGCTGGCGCATGCGATCCTGTCGTGGATGCCGCTGGAAGAAATCGGCATGAGCTGGCGCGTGGGCTGGGGACGGCTGCTGCTCGTCTGCCTCGCGTCCGTGCCGCTGTCGCTGTTCGCGGCGGCCATGCAGATCGCGGTGGCGATGAACGCGCGCTCGTTCAAGGAGGCGCAGAGCGTGCTGTCGATCGTGATGCTGGTGCCGATGCTGCCGGGGCTCGCCGTGTCGATGCTGGAACTCAAAACGGCGTCGTGGATGTACCTCGTGCCGATGCTGTCGAACCAGACCCTGCTCCGCGAGACGGCGAAGGGCGGCGACATCGGCTTCCTGCCGTTCGTGCTGACGTTCCTGTGCTCCGCCCTCGCGGCGTTGGCGGCCGTCGCATTCGCCGCGTGGCGCATGAAGAGCGAGCGTTACGTGCTGGCCGTCTGAGGCGTTATCGGCACGGTGCGTCGCGCTGGCTTAGAATGAACGTCTTTACCTGTCAACAAAGCGGAGAAATCGATGGAAGTCAAAGTCAGCTGGAACGGACCCTCCGGGATGAGCTTCCGGGCCGAAACCGGCTCCGGCCACCTGGTGAACATGGATGGCGCCCCCGAGGGCGGCGGCCACAACCTGGCACCGCGCCCGATGGAAATGGTGCTGCTGGGTACCGGCGGCTGCACCGCCTACGACGTCGTGCTGATCCTCAAGCGCAGCCGGGAAGACGTGCGCGGTTGCGACGTCACGCTGAAGGCCGAGCGCGCCGAGACGGATCCGAAGGTGTTCACGAAGATCCACTTCCACTTCACCGTCACGGGCCGCAACCTCAAGGAGGCGACCGTCGAACGCGCGGTCAACCTGTCGCACGACAAATACTGCTCGGCGTCGATCATGCTGGCCAAGACGGCCGAGATCACGCACTCGTTCGAGATCGTCGAAGGCTGAGCCTCGGGCTCAGATGTAGTACGCCGTCGTGGTCATCACCTTGGCCATGGCGCGCATCGCGGCCTTGACCGGCAACGGCATCTCGGCCGCGCCCATTTCCTGCGCCTTCGCACCGTGTTCGATCTCGTCGTCGCGCATCTGCGTGACGATCGCGCGCGACTTCGCGTCCTGCGGCGGCAACTGGTCGAGGTGGCTGTTCAGGTGCGCCTCGACCTGGCGCTCCGTCTCCACGACGAAGCCGAGGCTGACGGCGTCGCCCAGGCGCGACGCGACTGTCCCCAGCGCATAGGCGCCGGCATACCACAGCGGATTCAACAGGCTCGGCTGCGAACCCAGTTCGGCCAGGCGTTCGGCCGTCCAGGCCAGGTGGTCTTCTTCCTCGCGTCCGGATTTGGCGAACTGCGTGCGCATGGCCTGCGTCGACGCACGGCGGCCCTGGGCATCGTACAGCGCCTGGGCGCACACTTCGCCCACGTGGTTCACGCGCATCAGGCCGGCGCTGTGACGCTGTTCCTGGGTATTCAATTCGCAGTCCGGGGCAGAAACGCCCGGATTCGGCCGTGCGGCCTTCGCCACGCCGCCCACGACGCGCAAGGCCTTGTCGAAGCCGACGATCAGGTGGTCAAGAGGGTTGATGGTGCGGGTTGTCATGAGGGACCTTCTTCCAGCTTGTTGTTCGATAACCCGAATTATATGCCCTCGCCCGCCGTCCCTTCCTCACGTGTCTCTCGGGCACGCTTCTGCGCCTCCAGCCAGTCGTGCACGGGCCCTTCCACCTCCAGCTTCGAGATGTTTTTCGCGACGCCCAGGTTCAGCTCCAGCAGGAACGGAATCGAATCCGGCGGCACGTCGGTGCACGTGCTCGTGAACGCGGTCATGAAGCGCTCGGATTGCACGACCGGCAACACGTCCTTGCCGCTCATGAATTGCAGGACGCTCGTGATCGTGTGCCCGCCGCCGATCGTGTGGTAGATGAACCGGTTGAACTCGCGGTCCACGGTCTTGAAATCGATGGTTTCCTTCGTCATCAGGTTGGCCAGGTAGTAAAGGCCGACGGCGACACGGAACCAGTCCGTCGACTCGGCACGGGTGCGGCCCTGGCGCATAACGGCCAGGATGTTGTCCTTGTTGATGAGAGTATCCATAAGGCCATTATGCATCTTCTTGCCGGGCCAGGATATCACCGGCAATGTTGCCAGAATAGACATGAGTCGTTCCACGCTGTATGCTGGCCTGCATCCTGCTCCCGCTTTTCTGCACTCTGGACTTGTGAAAATGCCGTGTGTCGCACCGCCGCTGCCGGGTCGGCTCCTTTTTAATACAATGCAACAGTCATGAAATACGTGCATTGTCACGAGCAATGGAGTCTCCATGGAATTACAAATCCGCAACTTGTCCAAGACCTATGCCAATGGCGTGGTCGCGCTGGACAGGGTCTCGCTGAGCATCCCGCCGGGGATGTTCGGCCTGCTCGGCCCCAACGGCGCCGGCAAGTCGACCCTGATGCGGATCCTCGCCACCCTGCAGGAATGCGACAGCGGCTCCGTCTTCCTGGACGACATCGACGTACTGGACGAAAAGGATGAAGTGCGCCGCCTGCTGGGCTATCTGCCGCAGGATTTCGGCGTGTACCCGAAAGTGACTGCCTACGAACTGCTCGACCATTTCGCGCAACTGAAAGGCTTGGCGCAGCGCCACCGCCGGCGCGAAGTCGTCGACGCGCTGCTGCAGCAGACCAATCTGTTCGAGGTGCGCAACCAGAAGATGGGCACCTTCTCCGGCGGCATGCGCCAGCGCTTCGGCATCGCCCAGGCGCTGCTCGGCGACCCGCAACTGATCATCGTCGACGAGCCGACGGCCGGCCTCGACCCGCAGGAACGGGTGCGCTTCCACAACCTGCTGTCCGACATCGGCGAGGACAAGACCGTGATCCTGTCCACGCACATCGTGTCCGACGTGGCCGACCTGTGCGCCAACATGGCGATCATCAACAAGGGCCACGTGCTGCTGTGCGGCGAGCCGGTGCGCCTCATCGAAGGCATCGAGGGCAAGATCTGGGCGCGGGTCGTCGGCAAGGCCGACCTGCCCGCGTTCCAGAAGCGCCACACCGTCATCTCCACGCGCCTGCTGTCGGGCCGCACCCTGATCCACGTGTACGCGGACCGCTATCCCGGCGACGACTTCGAGCCGATCCACCCGACCCTGGAAGACGTCTACTTCGCCACCATCGCCGGCCGCCACAACGACATGGCCGGGAACTGCTGATTCATGGGTGCGCTCCTCGCCATCGCCGGCTTCGAGGCCCGGCAGCGCCTGAAGCTGCTGTCGACCTGGGTGTATTTCCTTGCCTTTTTCGCGCTGGCCCTGCTGTGGATGGCCGCCGCGGGCGGCGTCTTCAAGGAAGCCTTCGTCTCGTTCGGCGGCCGCGTGCTGATCAACGCGCCGCGCCAGATCGCGCTGAGTGCGGCGTTCCTCGGCTCCCTCGGCGTCATCGTCGTCGCCGCGATGATGGGCCGCTCGGTGCAGCAGGACTTCGAATACGAGATGCACCACTTCTTCTTCAGCGCCCCGATCCCGAAGTACGCGTACGTGTTCGGACGCTTCCTCGGCGCGCTGGCGACGCTCGCCGTCGTGTTCTCGGCCATCCTGTTCGGCACCCTGCTGGGGGCCGCGCTGCCCGGCATCGATCCCGCCCGCCTGGGGCCGTATTCCGTCGCGGGCTACCTGCTGCCCTACTTCCTCACCCTGCTGCCGAACCTGTTCATCTTCGGCGCCATCTTCTTCGTGCTCGCGGCGCTCACGCGGCGCATGCTGCCCGTGTACGTCGCCAGCGTCGTCATGCTGATCGGGTACATCGTCGCGCCGTCGCTGGCGCGCGACCTCGATTACAAGACGCTCGCCGCGCTGATCGATCCGTTCGGCACGACGGCGCTGATCCGCCTCACCGAGTACTGGAACCTCACGGAGCGCAACACGCTGCAGGTCCCGTTTGCAGGCGTCTATCTGCTCAATCGCGCCATCTGGTCGCTGTTCTCGCTCGTCGTCCTGCTGCTCGGCTACTGGCGCTTCAGCTTCGTGTCCACGCCGGCCGGCCGGCGCGGCCAGGCGCGGCCCGAACCGGAAAGCGCGCCGCAAGCGCCGGCCGGCATGGCCGACCTGCACGAGCCGCCCGATTTCGCCGCGCGCAACCTCGCCGTGCTGCTGGCCAGGTCGAGCTGGATGAATCTGCGCGAGGCCGTCAAGAACGTCTACTTCGCCGTGATCGTCCTGGCCGGCATGCTGACCCTCATCGTCAGCTCGCTGGACCTGGGCGCGATCTACGGCACGAAAACGTACCCGGTCACCTACATGGTGCTGGAACTCATACGCGACGTGTTCGCGCTGTTCGTCCTCATCGTCACGACGTTCTATGCGGGCGAGATGGTGTGGCGCGAGCGCGAGGCGCGCATGGCGCAGATGATGGACGCGCTGCCCGTCCCGAGCTGGCTGCCGCTGGCCGCCAAGACCATCGCCCTCGTCGGCCTGCAGGTCCTGCTGCTGCTGGCCGCGATGGTGTGCGGGATGGGCATCCAGCTGGCGCACGGCTACCTGACCCTGGAACCGGGCCTGTACCTGGCGACGCTGTTCGGCATCCTGCTGCCCCGCTACGTGCTGCTGGCCGTGCTGGCGATCGCCGCGCAGGCCATCCTGAACCATAAATACCTCGCGTACTTCGCGCTGGTCACGTATTACGTCATCACGCTGTTCCTCGGCGGCTTCGGCCTCGACCACCCGATGCTCGTGTACGGCGCGCTGCCGGACATCACCTATTCCGCGATGAACGGCTTCGGCCACTACCTGCCGCTGCAGCGCACCCTGCAAATCTACTGGGGCGGCGCGGCGATCATCCTGTTCACCGCCGCGCTCGTGCTGTGGCCGCGCGGCGTGAGCGACAGCTTCGCCGAACGCCTGCAGCTGGCCCGCCGGCGCCTGACGCCGGGCGTGCTCGCCGGCTTCGCGGCCGGCATCCTCGTGTTCGCGGCCAGCGGCGGCCTGCTGTGGTACAACCTCGTCCACCTCGGCACCTACCAGACGGCGTGGCACAAGGAACAGGTGCGCGCCGACTACGAGCTGCGCTACAAGCGTTTCGCCAAATTGCCGCAGCCGCGCATCACCGACGTCGGCCTGCAGGTCGACATCCATCCCGATACCCGCATGCTGAAGGTCCACGGCTTCTATCAACTGGAAAACCGGACGGCTTCTCCGATCCGCGACGTCATCCTGTTCCAGAAGCCCGGCCCCGACTTCCGTCCGCGCTTCGCGCAGGCGGCGCGGCTGCTGCGCGCCGATCCGCAGCACGGCTTTTATCACTACCTGCTGGCGTCTCCCCTGCAGCCGGGCGCGCGCACGGCGCTGGAATTCGACCTGCTGGACGCGCCGGGCGGCGTGCTGGGCCTGGGCCGCGACACGGCCGTCGTCGGCAACGGCACCTTCTTCAGCAATGAGGTGCTGCCGCACGTGGGCTACCAGCGCACGGTCGAGCTGGAGGACGACCGCGACCGCAAGCGCCACGGCCTCGCGCCGCGCGAACGCATGGCCGCGCACGAGAACGAAGCGGCGCGCGCGAACAGCTACATCGCCAACGACGCCGACTGGATCCGCTTCGACGCCGTCGTCAGCACGAGCCCGGACCAGACCGTGGTCGCGCCGGGCATGCTGGAGCAGGAATGGATGAGCGGCGGCCGGCGCTGGTTCCATTACAAGGCCGACAAACCCGTCCTGAATTTTTATACGTTCCAGTCGGCCCGCTACGAAGTGCGCCACGACCGCTGGCAGGACGTGACGATCGACGTCTACTACCACCCCGGCCACGAATTCAATGTCGACCGCATGATCCGCGGCGCCAAGGCGGCCCTGGAATACGGCACGAAGCACTTCAGCCCCTACCAGAACCGCGAACTGCGCATCGCGGAATTCCCCCGCTACGCGTCGTACGCGCAGGCGGCGCCGGGCACGATCCCGTTCTCGGAAAGCGTCGGCTTCATCGCCAAGGTCGATCCGGACTCGCGCAAGGATATCGACTACCCGTACTACGTCAGCGCGCATGAGGTGGGCCACCAGTGGTGGGCGCACCAGATCGTCGGCGCCGACATGCGCGGCGCGACCGTGCTGTCGGAAAGCCTGGCCGAATACACGGCGCTGATGTCGATGAAGAACACGCTGGGCTCCGGCAAGATGCGGCGCTTCCTGCGCTACGACCTCGAGGAATACCTGATGGGCCGCGCGCGCGAGAACAAGAAGGAGCTGCCGCTCGCGCAGAACGAGAACCAGAGCTACATCCACTACCACAAGGGCAGCCTCGCGATGTATCTGCTGCAGGACCTGGTCGGCGAGGATGCCGTCAACGGCGTGCTGCACGGCCTGCTGCTGGAGTATGCGTACAAGGGGCCGCCGTATCCGACCGTCGCGACGCTCGTCGAGCGCCTGCGCGGCGTCACGCCACCGGACAAGGCCTACCTGATCGACGACCTGTTCGAATCCATTGTCCTGTACGAAAACCACGTCGACGGCGCGACGGCGCATCGCCGCCCGGACGGCAAATACGAGGTCGAGATCCGCGCCACCGCGGGCAAGGTGCGCGCCGGCGACCAGGGCGAGGAACAGCCGCAACAGCTGCGCGACTACATCGAATTCGGCGTGGATGACGAGGCGGGCAACCCGCTCGCGCGCGAGCGCAGGCTCGTGACGCAGGCCGACCAGCGGGTCGTCCTGGTGGTCGCCGGCCGCCCCGCACGGGCCGGTATCGACCCCGACAACAAGCTGATTGACAGGAAACCGACAGACAACATGCAGCCTGTCGACATGCACTGAACTTCACGTTATGATCTGGTCACAATATCCTGCTAGGAGACCTTCATGCCTATCGTCGCCGAACTGGCCGCCCAGATCCAGCAATTGTCCGCCCAGGACAGGCACGAGCTGTTACGGCTGCTGATGGTGGACAGCGACGACGGCGACCAGGATGCCGACGAAGCCTGGCGCAACGAGATCGTGCGCCGCGTGAAGGCGATCCGCAACGGCGAAGCGGCCATCCGCGCACTGCAGGACGACTGGCGCGAATAACGCCGGCGCTGAAGATAAAAAAACCGCGATGCCGGATGGGTCGCGGTTTTTTTATCGTCATTCCCGCGAAGGCGGGAATCCATACTGAGTTCCGGAACTCGATGCATGCGCAATAAAGCAGATGCTTCGAATTCTGTACGTCAGCATGGGTCCCCGCCTTCGCGGGGACGACGTGATGTGTTTATTCGCCCGCGACCGCCTTCTTGGACGCCGTCGCGCGCTTCGCCGGTGCCTTGCGGGCCGCGGCCGTCTTGGCCGGGGCCTTGGTCGCAGCAGCCTTGGCCGCCGGCTTTGCCGCAGCCTTGCGCGCGGCCGGTTTGGCGGCCGCCGCCTCCGCGCCGCTGTCGGCACCGTCACCCTCGTCCTTCGCCTTCGCGCCCGGCTTGGCCTTGCGCTCCTCGAACTCGAAGCTGATCTTGCCGTCCTTGCCACGCACGAGGAAGGCCTTGAACGAACGGCGGGTACGCTGCGACACGAAGCCCGGCAGCAGATCGGTCTTGCCGTCGTTCAGCAGCTTGGCCATCTGCTCCGGCAGGATTTCCTGCTGGAGGATGATGCGGCTGCTGCGGAAGTCGCAGGTCTTCGGCTTGGCCACCGTGTGCTCGCAGACGTACGCGAGGCCCATCTCGTAGACGTTGCCGGTGCATTTCGGGCACGGGCCGAGCGGGGTCTGGCCGGTGAAGTCGACGCCCTCGCCGTCCTCGCCTTCGTCCTGGTCCTGGCCGAAGTCGAACTCCAGCTTGTAGTTGTGGATGTCCTCGTCGCGCACGATGCGCAGGATCGCGGCGAACGGGCGGCCCATCTTCGAGCGGAAGCCCTGCAGCGGGCCGATCGTGCGGTTGGCCAGCAACTCCTCGACTTCCTCGATCTCGAACTGGCGGCCGCCCGGCACCTTGCTCATCGAGAAATCGCACTTGGTGCACGCGAAGCGGCGGTAGTTTTCCTTGACGACGCCGCCGCAGTTCGGGCACGGCGTGCGCAACGTCGCGTACTCGCCCGGGATCGTGTCGTTGTTGTATTCCTTGGCGCGCTTGACGATGATCTCGGTCATCTCGGCGATCTCGCGCATGAATTCTTCGCGCGAAATCTGGCCCTTTTCCATCTGCGACAGCTTGTGTTCCCACTCGCCCGTCAGTTCCGGCGCCGTCAATTCGTTCACGCCCAGGCCGCGCAGCAGGGTCATCAGCTGGAACGCCTTGGCCGTCGGGATCAGCTCGCGCCCTTCGCGCAGCAGGTATTTTTCCGTCAGCAGGCCTTCGATGATCGCCGCGCGCGTGGCCGGCGTGCCGAGGCCCTTGCCGGCCATCGCGTCGCGCAGTTCGTCGGAATCGACCAGCTTGCCGGCACCTTCCATCGCCGACAGCAGCGTTGCTTCGTTGTAGCGCGCGGGCGGTTTGGTGACGAGGCCGTTGGCGTTAACCTTTTCGGTGAGCACCTTCTCGCCCTTCGCCACCGGCACGAGGCTGGCGCCGTCCTTGTCGTCGCCCGTCGTGTCCTTGCCGTACACGGCCAGCCAGCCGGGGTTCGTCATGACCTTGCCTTCGGTCTTGAACTGGTGCCCTTCCACTTCCGTGTAGCGGGTCGTGACGAGGAATTCCGCGGCCGGGAAGAACACGGCCATGAAGCGGCGGGTGACGAGGTCGTACAGTTTCTGTTCCGGCTCGGACAGGTTCTTCGGCACGACGCCGGTCGGGATGATCGCGAAGTGGTCCGAGATCTTGCTGTTGTCGAAGATGCGCTTGTTCGGCTTGACCCAGCCCTTGTCCAGGATCTGCTTGGCGAACTGGTGGTAGTTCGAATTGCCTTTCAACACTTCCAAGGTCGACTTGACGGTGTCCAGGTAGTCTTCCGGCAGCGCGCGCGCATCGGTACGGGGATAGGTCAGCACCTTGTGCTTTTCGTACAGCGCCTGGGCCAGGCCCAGCGTGTTCTTGGCCGAGAAGCCAAAGCGGCCGTTGGCCTCGCGCTGCAGCGACGTCAGGTCGAACAGCGCGGGCGCCATCGACGTCGTCGGTTTCGATTCCTCGGTGACGTTACCTTGCTTGCCCATGCAAGCGGCGACGATCGCTTCCGCGTCGACCTTAGACCACAGGCGCTCGGCGCGTTTTTCCGGGTCGGCGTCGTCCTTCTTGAACTTCGTGTCGAGCCAGCGGCCCTCGTACATGCCGGCCCCGGCGCGGAATTCCGCGCGCACTTCCCAGTAATCGCGCGGAACGAATTTCTTGATCTTCTCTTCGCGCTCGACGACGATCGACAGCGTCGGCGTCTGCACGCGGCCCACGGTCGTCAGGTAGAAGCCGCCCTCTTTCGAGTTAAACGCGGTCATCGCACGGGTGCCGTTGATGCCGATCAGCCAGTCCGCTTCCGAGCGGCAACGTGCGGCATCGGCGAGCGGCAGCATTTCCTTGTCGCTGCGCAGGTGGGCGAAGCCGTCGCGGATCGCGGTCGGCGTCATCGACTGCAGCCACAGGCGCTTGACAGTCTGCTTGGCCTTGGCGTTCTGGGCGATCAGGCGGAAGATCAGTTCACCTTCGCGGCCCGCGTCGCATGCGTTGATCAGGGTGTCGACATCCTTGCGCTTGATCAGCTTGTTCAGCACTTTGAGGCGCGACTCGGTCTTCGCGATGGGATTCAGCGCGAAGTACGGCGGAATCATCGGCAGGTGCGTAAAACTCCATTTGCCGCGCTTGACGTCGTATTCCTCGGGCACCGCGATCTCGAGCAGGTGGCCGACGGCGGACGACAGGACGTATTCGTCGGATTCGAAATACTCATCGTGCTTGGTAAAGCCGCCGAGCGCCTTGGCGATGTCGTTCGCCACGGAGGGTTTTTCGGCAATGATGAGGGCTTTGGTCATATATAGGTTTCTCGTACTTGTTCTTGGCTGGCTCGCGCATCATACATGAGCCGCAAGCATGGACGGCTCGGTAAGCAGGCCGCTTGTTGTCTTATTGTTGGCTTATTGGTAACAGTTGACAGTTAGCGGCCAATGATAAGCGGGTTGCCGCGCACTCCGCAAGTAGACTGTGCCCGCGTGCGCCTTGCGCCAACCCGGCTAGCCTGCTCCACAAAATACGCTTGATATTGCTTTGACGCAAGAAAACCGGTCCTTTGCCTGATACTGGTGATGCTAGTGACATAAGGGACCTCGAGAAACCAGCACGAGCGGCCGCGATGTTGCACGAGAAGTGATCTGTACAAAAGTATAGTGAGTATCGCGTGCGGCAGCGCAACGCGTAACTGATATTCGGCGTTCTTTTCAGGCATAGACGTGCTGCCGACAGGAACGAAAGGCTATGTTCGCACTAGTTATGTGAACTGCCGTTCGCTGTAGAGGCCCCACGCATCATCGACTTAACTCATGAGGAGTGGCGATGCGCAGCTAGACGTTCGACGAACTGTTCGTCATGCTGTCGGCGGTTGCCTTGTCCGCAGCCGACCGGGTCCGGGAGCATCGCCCATCCGGCCGCGTGCGCTGCGTTGATCGAGCAGGCGGCGGCAGGACGGCCGTGTCCGCACTGGGGCTGCGCGAAGAGACATCGCTGCGGTTAGGCGAGCAGCCTGCAGCGCTTCCGCTGTCTCGATTGCGGCTGAAGTCATAACGCGCTATATGGACGCCGCTGGCAAGGTTGCGCAAGAAAGAGCGTTGGTTACCTTACCTGCAACGCGTGCTCGAATCGCGTACAGTCCGCGACGCCGCGCACGTGGTCGGGGTACATGCATGACCAGTTTTCGTTGGCATCATCGCTTCTTGCCCAGCGCCATACGTGACCGGTCGCGGACGCTGGCGGCAATCGTCGAGGCGGTTGAGATGTACAGGCTGGAATCGCAAAAGGACTCGCACAAGCTGGTGCGCCGGCCGGGGAAACGTAGTGGCGTGGCGAAGAAGCGGGGAATCAACAGGGAGCATGACTACCTGCTCATCGCGCGCGACCACAGCGGCAGCACGCTCGACTTCCTCACAGGGCCGGGACAGATGACGGTGGTGCAATTGCACGCCTCAAGCCGGTGCTGCCGGCCGACGTGCTGCTCATCAAGTTCAGGATATAAAAGCCTGACACAGCCGCTTCAAAAGCTGGCTGATACGGCTTCGCGGGGTGCGAGTCGTTACCTGATGGAGGTGTCAGGAATTTTGTGTGCTGAGGTCGGTTTAAAAAATCTCAGTACAGTGCATTCGTGAACCGTTCGCCAAACAAGACGGCGAATTGGTTTGCCGCCTGCTTCCACGTGATGGGTGGCATCTTCCAGTCTTTCTCGATGTTGTGCAAGGCCAGGTAGAGCAGCTTGCTGGCTGCCTCGTCGGTCGGAAAGTGCCCGCGATTTTTGACGATCTTCCGAAGTTGCATGTGCATGCGTTCGATGGCATTGGTCGTATAGATGATTTTTCGTACGGCTGGTGGGTAGGCAAAGAAAGGAATCATCTGTTCCCATTGACGCTGCCACATGGCTGTCACCGTCGGGAACTTCTGGCCCCACTCGCCTTGCGCAAATTCCTGCAGGGCCGCTGCGGCCGCGTCTGCTGTAACAGCTTGATAGACCGGCTTAAGCGCGGCAGCCAGAGACTTGCGATCCTTCCAACTGGCCAGGCTGAGCGAATTGCGGATCAGGTGCACGATGCAGTTCTGGATCTGGGCCTGAGGATAAACGGCTTCGATCGCCTCCGGGAAGCCGCGCAGGCCATCCACGACAGCAATCAGCACATCGTCCAAACCACGATTCTTCAGCTCGTTAAAAACCTTGAGCCAGAACTTGGCGCCTTCGGTCTGTTCGATCCAAAGGCCCAGCACTTCCTTCTTGCCGTCGGCCTTGATGCCCAACGCCAGGTACACCGCCTTGTTCTTGACGGTGCCTTCGTCACGGATTTTCAGCCGACTCGGCGTCCTTGTTCTGAACTTGGGCCAGCAGTTGATCGATCAGTTCATCCGGAAACAGCTTGGGCGCTTTCGGTTTCTTGGGCTTCTTGGTAGGGCTCATTACTTCGGTCATCGTGAATCCTTATCGGTATCATCTCATGACCTCATGCCACACAGAAAATCTGACAGGCTCTACCTGATCCATTATTCGGGAAGGCAGCGCATCCTTGAAACACATTACCTGACGACGCCCGCGCATCTGCTCTGCGCCGAGGCCCTGCTTGGCGAGACGGTCAGGCTACGTACTCAACGCGAACACAGCCTTTAATTAGGTTCTTCACGGCTTTCCGGGAAATGCGGCTTTGACCTTCAGGAAGAAGGCGCTGTCCCGGCAGCCGCTGACCATCCGTCTCGTCACCTTGATGCGATTATTAATGCCTCCGAACTGACCGATATGCATGGGCCAACGCAATCTGGGCACGATACTGCACCAAATCGGCCAATTCCTGAGGCTCTTGGGCGACCCCCATCTTTTATCTGCATGTCAAAGCGCCGCGCACTGGCACAACGTGGAGAGATCGAACCGGAATCCCAAGAAATTAAGCAGATATGCAAGTAAAGGCCACATTACGCAATAATTTCCATAATGCAACCCATCGATGTCAAAGGCGTAATTACGCACGTTCACAACACAATATTAAATTTCGTTGTCGTGAAAATTGGATAGAAAATTCACACATTTGACGTTGTATAGTAGCCGCATCATGAAGATCTGTAAAATTTTTTTGAATTTGAATAACCCGCTATCTATACAAAGGAGATTTAGAATAATTTCACATTCAATAATTTCCAAACATAGGACTATTGATTAAATTCAGCAAATATGAAATATAACTTGGGCAACACTCAAGCAAAATACCTTAAATATATTCTTCCACTAGTCCTAACTGCCTGTGCAATTGACCCCGCAGCTTCCGATAATTATGTAGGACTTGGCACAAGCCCGATAGGAAAACGCCTTAGGTTCTCACTTTTTCTAGGTGAGTCTATGGTTGATGAGTCAATCAGCAATATGGTCAATATTCCTCAAGTACTGAGTCAAACTGATAAGCGCCCACCTTTGGAGAAGCTAGGTTTTAAATGCGACCAGGAAAGAACAGTTATTTGCACATATGATGGCAGTGCAACTTCTGTCATCACTGACCGGAACAGGACCGAAAGTTTTAAGACCAGTGTCCATATTGAAGCTTTCATAGAAAAAAATGTTGTGAAAGTCAGAAGCAAAATCATAAAAACCAACTTCTAAATGGAGAGAGAATGCAAATTATTGAGGCAGTAAATTCGGTTGCCGCAGTTGGAGCCCACGAGTTTTTTATCCTTATGGACGACAACGGAAATATTGTCGGCCAGCTTAATGGTTTCGCAGTTGGCTCAGATGGCATCCCGAAAGTCACAAATATATCGGGACAACTTCAAGTGCGTTCAGATTACGGATCTATCATTGACAGCAGCACAATAATGAAGTCTGTCGTCTCTGGCACTCAAGAGCAGATGATGCAAATCTGGAATACTGGAAAAGCGTGTGGCGATGCGATAAATCAGCAACAGATGAGCTACAATCTTCTAGATATCGGAGGCAAAAACAGTAATGCGGCCTTCTCGACATTAGCGACTTGCATGAAGCTTCCAGATCTTGATCTTACGGGCGCATTCACCGCAGTCCCCGGACTTCACGATATCATTTTACCTGCCAATACTATTAAAGCGATTCAAGACCAACACGGTCTTAACGGCACTACTGCGCCATCTGCCGGTGGTGGGGAACACTCTGGCGGTCCAGGCGGAGTGCCCGGAGGCGTTTCAGGCTCAGGGTCTGCTGGCGGGGGGAGCAGTGGCGGTGGTGGCGGCGGGCATTGGCAATATCCTATTGCCGAACATTCGATCAAGCCTTCCCCCTCTGACACCACGATCCCTGGGGGTGATTCGCATGTAACTATAGTTGGCTTGTCAACCCATGTTGCAGATGTACATGCCTTCGCTTAAACGCATTGTCTAGTTACATCGTAACTCGTGCTACAGGAAATAAGGGCATGCGCATCGCTTACGATGTGCTGCGTCATGAGGCCGCTTGGATAGTCTGCAAAACGTGAAGTGCCACTACTGCATTTGATGTTCAATTAATTGCGCTGACTATCATAGTTGCCGGGTATGATTGCCATGCAGTCTCGTAGGGCTCGTCCCAAGCGCCTCGCCTAGCTTCATGACGAGGCGCATTCCTATCTGCAGTCAGAACGACGAATTCGCTCTTCCCGACAATTCGTCAAGGCACCAAAAGCTTGCTACAAAATAAAAATGCTAGTCAGCCTAACTGACTAGCATCAGGCTGTAGCCCGTTCATGCCTGACCGATCCCTATTGAAATCAATGCAGCAGGCGTGGCGCCGCATCTTCCTCGTCCGACCCGAACAGGTCGTCGAACATCAGCGCGTCCGGCTCCTTGCCCTGGCTCCACAGGAGCATCAGGACGATGATCTTCAGCTTGCCCAGCGTGACAGGCGATTCGTCCAGCGCCAGCGCGCGTTCGATGACGATCTCGCGCTGCGACGCGGTCAACAGGCCGGCCAATTCCAGGAACTGGATGAAGCCGACGGCGGCACTGCCGAGCGTATCGACTTCCTGGGCGATATAAAAGCGCGTGCCGCTCGATTCGAGGGCCGGATTGGTAGTCCCGGCCATTTCCGTCAGGCCATTCAGCCAGTCCAATGCCTCGGAAATTTCGACATCGTCGAAACCGACGGCAGACAGCTTGCGTGCCAGGGCAGCCGGCTCGGGGCAGGCATCGGGACGATAATACGTCTCGTAAAGATAGACTAGGATGTCGAACATGGTGACGCTACTGTAGCAGCTAAGCTCCGTGCGGCACAAGTGCGTCACGTGCTCCACTGCCGTGCGGAAACATCAGCGTTGTTTATCGGCCTTATCGCCTTCGCCACCCTATTTTCCGCTCATTATCCCTTCCATATCCTCTGGATGAGGCCTCCCGGCAGCCGTTCGAGACGCCCTGACAACTCCAGCACGAGCAGGCGCGCGGCCAGTTCTCCGGGGCTACAGCCGAGGCGCGCCAGCAATATGTCGGGTTCGACGGGGTCGTGGCCGAGGGCGTCCAGCAGCGCGGCGTCCGCCGGCATGCTGGAGTGCCTGGCGGCACTGTTATCGATCTTGGTATCTGTTAACGACATATCTGGCGGGGGTAGCCGGGCCGCTTGCTGCGCCACCAGCGGCGACAGCGCGAGCGCTTCCAGCACGTCCCGCGCCGTGTCGACGAGCTTCGCGCCTTCGCGGATCAGCATGTGGCAACCCTTGGCCAGCGCGGCGTGGATGGAGCCGGGAATCGCGAACACGTCGCGTCCCTGCTCGGCCGCCTGGCGCGCCGTGATCAGCGAGCCGGACCGCACCGCCGCCTCCACGACGAGCACGCCGGCCGCAAGGCCGCTGATGATCCTATTCCGCTTCGGGAAATTGCCCGGCAGGGGCGGCGTGCCGATCGGATATTCGCTGACGATGCAGCCTTCCAGCGCGATGCGCTCGCACAGGTCGCGGTTGCGGGCGGGATAGGCGAGGTCCGCTCCGGTGCCGACGACGGCGACCGTCCCGCCGCAACGGCGCAGCGCGCCCTCGTGCGCGGCCGCGTCGATGCCGAGCGCGAGACCGGACACGATGCACAGGCCGGCACCGGATAACGCTTCCGCGAACGCCAGCGCATTCGCCCTGCCTTGCGCGCTGGCATTGCGGCTGCCGACGACGGCCAGGCACGGTCCCTCCAGCACATGGGGCAGTCCTCTAATATAAAGAAGCAAAGGCGGATCGGGGATCCGGGCCAGCAGGTCGGGATAGCCGGGCTCGCCCAGCGCGACGACGTGGTGGCCGGGCAGCGCAAGCCAGTCCAGCGTGGCATCGAGCAGTTTGCGGGTGGCATCGGACGGCGGTTGCAGTAGCGCGTGCGCCTGGGCCGGGTGCACGTGGGCGGCCAGCGCCGAATAGTCGGCGGCGAACACGGCGTCCGGGCTGCCGAACGCGTCCAGCAGTGCGGCGGCCGTGCGCGGTCCGATGCCGGCGGTGCGCTCCAGGCGGAGCCAGGCTGCCAGGGAAGAGGATCGTGCAGGCGCTGCGGAAAGGTCCGTGTCCTGCACGGTGGATTCACTCCGGTGATCGTGCGACGTCGCCGACCTGCACCGGCTGCGTCACCTGCATGACCAGTCCGTAAGAGACGTGGTCGAAAACCCGGAAGATGAACAGGTCGCCGTATTGCTCGTCCGGGAGCCTCAGTTTCGCCTTGCCGAACCCGAGGAAACCTTTGCTTTCCGGGTCCGTCACGGTCTGCCCGAGATGATAAAGCTGCAGCACGGCGCCGACATCGAGTCCGTCAAGCGTGCCCCGGTTGACAGTCACCACCTGGTTCTGCGACGCGAAATTCGATTCGGACGCGAGCGCCATCACGCGCGCCGCCACCGGCCGCGCGGGCGCGTGCGGGACATAGTTGCGCACGGGCGTGGGCGGCGTCGGCAACAGACGGTCGCCGACGCCCATTTCCTTCACGGAGCGGGTGACCGCGAACGTGTGGACGTCCGTGCCCGGCCCCGCTTCCTTCACGAGGCGGGCCGTGCCGACATACGCCGCTTCGTGGGCAACGACCTTGCCGGACTCCGGATCGACCAGTTCCTTGCCCGGCCGGAAGACCTGAAAACTGGTTGCGCCGTCGAGCGCGCCGCGCACATAGATGCGGTCGCCCTCGCCCAGGTACAGCCGGTCTTCCTGCGCGGCGACGATGCGCGCGGCATTCGCCAGTGCCTGCGCCTCGACGACGAGCGGCTGGGTCAGGAACGGTTCGATCACGCCGGCCGGAATCGCGGGCACGGCATTGTCCCGGCCGATATTTTCCGTGCGCAATTGCGGAGCGAGACGCACGAGGGGCGGCTCGCCGGCATCCGTGTCGCTGCCCGGCTTGTTCAGCGTCAGGCGGCCGCGGGCGCGATCGAAATAGACGACCTGGCCCGGATAGATCCAGTGCGGATTGCGGATCTCGTCGCGGTTCATGCCCCACACCTGGGGCCAGCACCACGGGTGCTCGAGGAAGGCGCCGGAAATGTCCCACAAGGTATCGCCCTTGACGACGACGTGCTGGTCGGGGGCATTCGGGCGGAAGGCGCAGTTCGTGGCGGCCTGGGCGGAAACGGCGGCGCAGGAGGCGAAAAGGGCCGCGGCGGCGGCGCGGATCGCGAGCGACCGGGCAACGCCTGTGCTAAAATTTTTCATTGGAGAGTCCGTAAAGTGCCGTATCGACACGGGTGCTACGCCACCTCGGCCGGCAACAACGCAGGAACCAGACGACTCTTCGACCGCGCAGCGGATCATGAAGGGTCGCAATAGTTGCCTTACTGAATCAAATTCTGCCGAGAAATCCCTGAACTAGCAAGACAAACCGCACCCGGGAGCGGGGGCGGCGTGTTGCGTTTATGCCCGCGCGGCCCAATATACCGATTACTGATTGATTTCGAATACACAGCCATGGCCTTACTGAACATTCTCCGCTACCCCGACCCGCGCCTGCACAAGGTTGCCAAGCCGGTCACCGAATTCGGCGACCGCCTCCACACGCTGGTGGCGGACATGGCCGAGACCATGTACGACGCCCCGGGCGTGGGCCTGGCCGCCACGCAGGTGGACGTGCACGAGCGCATCGTCGTCATCGACGTGACCGAGACCAAGGACAACCTGCTGGTCTTCGTCAACCCGGAAATCGTCTGGTCCAGCCCGGACAAGCAGGTCTATGACGAAGGCTGCCTGTCCGTGCCGGGCATCTATGACGGCGTCGAGCGTCCTTCGCGCGTGAAAGTGCGCGCCGTCGACCAGTTCAACAAGCCGTTCGAGATCGAGGCCGACGGCCTGCTGGCCGTGTGCATCCAGCACGAGCTGGACCACTTGATGGGCAAGGTTTTCGTGGAATACCTGTCGCCGCTGAAGCGCAACCGCATCAAGACGAAGCTGCAGAAGGAAGAACGCGACATGCAGCGCTCGTCCGCCCGCCGCGCATGAGCAGGGAGAAAATGCGGGTCGTCTTCGCCGGCACGCCGGAATTCGCCGCCGTCGCCCTGCGCGCCCTGCTCGACGCGGGTTTCATTGTCCCGCTCGTGCTGACCCAGCCGGACCGCCCGGCCGGCCGCGGCATGCAGTTGCAGGCGTCCGCCGTGAAGCAGGTCGCCGTCGCGCATGGCATCGAGGTGCTGCAGCCGCTGTCGCTGCGCATGGATGCGAAGGATCCGCAGCGCGCGGCCGAGGCGAAGGCCGCGCACGAGCGCCTGCTGGCGACGGCGTACGACGTGATGGTCGTGGCGGCCTACGGCCTGATCCTGCCTCGCTCCACGCTGGACATCAAGCCGTGTATCAATATCCACGGCTCCATCCTGCCGCGCTGGCGCGGCGCCGCCCCGATCCACCGCGCGATCGAAGCGGGCGACGCCGAGACGGGCGTCACGATCATGGAAATGGAAGAAGGCCTGGACACGGGCCCGATGCTGCTGATCGAGCGCATCGCCATCGGCGGCACGGACACGACCGGGAGCCTGCACGACAAGCTGGCTGCGCTCGGTGGCCGCATGATCGTCGAGGCTCTGCAAAAAATGGCGCAGGGACAACTGGAAGCCGTACCCCAGCCGGAAGACGGCGTGACCTATGCGGCCAAGATCGGCAAGGAAGAAGCGAAGCTGGACTGGACGCTGCCTGCCGTCGAGCTGGCGCGCAAGGTGCGTGCGTTCAACCCGTTCCCGGGTGCGCATGGCCAGGCGGGCGCGACCACGATCAAGATCTGGAACGCCCAACCGGCGGACGGTCACGGCCAGCCGGGCCAGGTGCTGCAGGCGGATGCGCAGGGGATCGTCGTCGCGTGCGGCACGGGCGCGCTCCGTGTGACGGAACTGCAAAAGCCGGGTAGCAAGCGCCTGGCGGCAGGCGAGTTCCTGAAAGGCTTTTCGTTCGACGGGCTCGCGTTCGTGTAACTACCTGCAGCAATAATGAAGAAGGGCATCAACCGGTTCGCGCCGGTGATGCCCTTTTTGCATTCTGTCGGATGGCATGCCGTTCCGGCATCAGGTCTGCAAATCAGCGGGGCGCTGTGCCCCGACCATCAGGACACGAAAGGAATCAGTGCTGCTCGCCTTGAGCACGCACGCGATTCGCTTCCATGTATTCACGCAGGACCTGGTTGATGCGGGTCTGGTAGCCGGGGCCAGCCGACTTGAACCATTCCAGCATGTCCACATCCAGGCGGATGGTGACGATTTGTTTCACGCCAGCGACAGCGTGGGCCTTGGTCGGGGTGTTGTCTTCGTTGCGGACTGCCGGCTGGTCCCACTCAGGCTCGTACTCTTTATTCATTTGCAATTCTTCCCATTTTGGCGGCGGAGCGACGGTCCGCACTTTCCGTTGATTGGACTGATACAGATCAATGAAACCGCGCCAGCGGCGGTCTCAATGGGATTTATTGTCACCTCTGTATGTATCCGGGAAATTGCTAATATGGGGCAATTTGTATCCCAATGTAACAATACGACAGTTGAAACAATACGTTACAAACGTCTTTACACTCGCGTCCGATTTCGAGCGAACCGTGGCCCTTGGGCCGCATCGGGAACAAACTCGGCCAGTAACGGTATAATCACAGACCCGCCTCATATTTATCCAGCCGCTCTCAGGAAAGCCCTACGATGAACACCGCCGCCCACGCCATGTCCCCCGTCGAAGCCCAGCTGCGCGAAGCGCTCGCCCGCCGCATCATGATACTGGACGGCGCGATGGGCACGATCATCCAGCAATACAAGCTCGACGAGCAGGCCTACCGCGGCGGCCCGAACGGCCGCTTCATCGATTTCACGGCTCCTGCCGACAGCGGAGCACGTGAACTGTTCGTCAAGGGCAACAACGAATTGCTGAACCTGACGCAGCCGCAGATCATCCAGGAAATCCACGAACGCTACCTGGCCGCCGGCGCCGACATCATCGAGACGAACACGTTCGGCGCCACCGGCGTCGCCCAGGACGACTACCACATGGCGCATCTCGTACGCGAGATGAACGTGGCAGCCGCGCAGCTCGCCCGTGCCGCCTGCGTGAAATACTCGACGCCGGACAAGCCCCGCTACGCCGCCGGCGCCCTCGGCCCGACGCCGAAGACGGCTTCCATTTCGCCGGACGTGAACGACCCGGCCGCCCGCAACGTGACGTTCGACCAGCTCGTGACGGCGTATTACGAACAGGTCGATGCGCTCGTCGAGGGCGGCGTCGACCTGCTGCTCGTCGAGACCATCTTCGACACGCTGAACTGCAAGGCCGCGCTGTTCGCCATCGACCAGTACTTCACCGAGCATCCGGAAACGCCGCGCGTGCCGCTGATGATCTCCGGCACCGTCACCGACGCGTCGGGCCGCATCCTGTCCGGCCAGACCGTGTCCGCGTTCTGGAATTCCGTGCGCCACGCGAAGCCGCTGACGATCGGCCTGAACTGCGCACTCGGCGCCGCCCTGATGCGCCCGTACGCCGAAGAACTCTCGCAAATCGCCGATACGTTCGTCTGCATCTACCCGAACGCCGGCCTGCCCAACCCGATGAGCGACACGGGCTTCGACGAACTGCCGTCCGACACCTCGGCCCTGCTGCGCGAATTCGCCGACGCCGGCTTCGTCAACATCGCCGGCGGCTGCTGCGGCACCACGCCGGAACACATCCAGGCCATTGGCGAGCTGCTGAAAGACTGCCCGCCGCGCACCGTGCCCGAGATCCCCGTCGCGCTGCGCCTGTCCGGCCTGGAGCCGTTCGTCGTCGACGCCACCTCGCTGTTCGTCAACGTCGGCGAGCGCACCAACGTCACGGGCTCGAAGGCGTTCGCGCGCATGATCCTGAACGAACAGTTCGACGAGGCGCTGTCCGTCGCGCGCCAGCAGGTCGAGAACGGCGCCCAGGTCATCGACATCAACATGGACGAGGCGATGCTCGATTCGCAGGCCGCGATGACGCGCTTCCTGAACCTGATCGCGTCCGAACCGGACATCTCGCGCGTGCCGATCATGATCGACTCGTCGAAGTGGTCCGTGATCGAGGCCGGCCTGAAGTGCGTGCAGGGCAAGGCCATCGTCAACTCGATCTCGATGAAGGAAGGCGAAGAGGAATTCCTGCGCCAGGCCTCGCTGTGCCGCCGCTACGGCGCCGCCGTGATCGTGATGGCCTTCGACGAAAAGGGCCAGGCCGACACGTTCGAGCGCAAGATCGAGATCTGCAAGCGCGCCTACGACACCCTCGTGCAGAAGGTCGGCTTCCCGCCCGAAGACATCATCTTCGACCCGAACATCTTCGCGATCGCCACCGGCATCGAGGAGCACGACAACTACGCCGTCGACTTCATCAACGCCACGCGCTGGATCCGCGAGCACCTGCCGTACGCGAAGGTGTCGGGCGGCGTCTCCAACGTGTCGTTCTCGTTCCGCGGCAACGACCCGGCCCGTGAAGCGATCCACACCGTGTTCCTGTACCACGCCATCAAGGCCGGCATGACGATGGGTATCGTCAACGCGGGCATGGTCGGCGTGTACGACGACCTCGATCCGGAACTGCGCGAGCGCGTGGAAGACGTGGTGCTGAACCGCCGCGCCGACGCCACCGAGCGCATGATCGAATTCGCCGGCACCCTGAAGGCCGGCGGCGCGAAGCAGGAACAGAACCTCGAGTGGCGCAACGCGCCCGTCGGCAAGCGCCTGGCGCACGCGCTCGTGCACGGCATCACGCAGTGGATCGTCGAGGACACGGAAGAAGCGCGCCAGCAGATCGCCAATGAAGGCGGCCGCCCGATCCAGGTGATCGAAGGCCCGCTGATGGACGGCATGAACGTCGTCGGCGACCTGTTCGGCCAGGGCAAGATGTTCCTGCCGCAGGTCGTGAAATCGGCGCGCGTGATGAAGCAGGCCGTGGCCCACCTGATCCCGTTCATCGAGGAAGAAAAGGCGGCGGAAGAAGCGCGCACGGGCATCGTCGCGAAACCGAAGGGCAAGATGGTGATCGCCACGGTGAAGGGCGACGTGCACGACATCGGCAAGAACATCGTCTCCGTCGTCCTGCAATGTAATAACTTCGAGATCGTCAACATGGGCGTGATGGTGCCCGCATCCGAGATCCTCGCGAAAGCGAAGGCGGAGAACGCGGACATCATCGGCCTGTCCGGCCTGATCACGCCGTCGCTCGAAGAGATGGCCCACGTCGCGCGCGAGATGCAGCGCGACCCGTGGTTCCGCGACCGCCGCATTCCGCTCTTGATCGGCGGCGCAACGACGAGCCGCGCGCACACCGCGGTCAAGATCGCACCCCATTACGAAGGCCCGGTCGTGTACGTGCCGGACGCGTCGCGCTCCGTCTCCGTCGGCCAGTCGCTCGTGACGGCGGAAACGCGCGACGGCTACGTCGCCGAGATCGCGGAAGACTACGTGCGCATCCGCGAACAGCACGCGAACAAGAAGGCGCTGCCGATGGTGAGCCTGGAGCGGGCGCGCGCGAACAAGGCGCAGCTGGCGTTCTCGCCTTTGAAACCGAAGTTCATCGGCCGCCGCGTCTTCAAGAACGTCGATCTCGGCACCCTCGCCCGCTACATCGACTGGGGCCCGTTCTTCCAGACCTGGGACCTGGCCGGCCCGTATCCCGCGATCCTGACCGATGAAGTCGTGGGCGAAGCGGCGGCGAAGGTGTTCGAGGAAGGCCAGGCGATGCTGAAGAAGATCATCGATGGGCGCTGGCTGACCGCCAACGGCGCCATCGCGCTGCTGCCCGCGAACAGCGTCAACGACGACGACATCGAGATCTACACGGACGACACCCGCAGCGAAGTCGCCTTCACGTACTACGGCCTGCGCCAGCAGGGCGTCAAGCCCGTCGTCGACGGCGTGCAGCGCCCGAACCAGTGCCTGGCCGACTTCATCGCGCCGAAATCGTCCGGCATCGCCGACTACATCGGCATGTTCGCCGTGACCGCGGGCATCGGCGCCGAGAAGATCGAGAAGCGCTTCGAGGCCGCGGGCGACGATTACTCGTCGATCATGGTCAAGGCCCTGGCCGACCGCCTGGCCGAAGCCTTCGCCGAATACATGCACGAGCGCGTCCGCACGGACCTGTGGGGTTACGTCGCGGACGAGAAGCTGTCGAACGAGGCCCTGATCAAGGAAGAATACGTCGGCATCCGTCCGGCGCCGGGCTATCCGGCGTGCCCGGAGCACACCGTCAAGGCGGACCTGTTCAAGACCCTGCAGGCCGACGAGATCGGGATGCAGCTGACGGAGTCGTTCGCGATGTATCCAGGGGCCGCCGTGTCGGGCTTCTACTTCTCGCATCCGGAGTCGAAGTATTTCGTGGTCGGCAAGATCGGGCCGGACCAGCTCGAGGACATGGCCAAACGCCGCGGCATGGCCAAGGACGAGCTGGAACGCTATCTCGCGCCGAATCTCTGATCAGTCGGGGTCGGAGCACACCCGGGAACACCATGCTCCGACCCCGAAAGAATGAATGAACCGGGTTTGTCCCGCGCACGCTTGAAACACTTGGCGATTCGCCAAGGTTGTTCCGGTATGATCGGCTGAATTCGTCAATTCTGACGATTCAGCGCGCGCGGGAGGGGTGGGAATGTCCATACAAGCAAGGCGGCATGAGGACGTCGGCATTTTTGACGGATTCCCGGTACAACCGCCTAACGAGCTCGACACGCTGCGCCAGGCGATCGAGCACCGCCTCGGCCACTGGCTGAACCCTGACGCCGCGCGCGCCGACCTCCTGAATGCCGACCTTCTAAACGCAGCCATGCGCGCGGCCGCCCTCGGCGCCGGCAAGCGCATGCGCCCCCTCCTCGTCATGCTCGTCGCACGCGACCTCGGTTGCACATCGCCCGCGCTCGTCGACGTCGCGTGCGCCGTCGAGCTGGTGCACGCCGCCTCGCTGATCCTGGACGACATGCCGTGCATGGACAATGCGCTGCTGCGCCGCGGCCGGCCCACGGTCCACGTGCAGTTCGGCGAGGACGTGACGATCCTCGCCGCCATCGCCCTGCTCAGCCGCGCATTCGGCATCCTCGCCGCCGCCCAGGACGTCCCGCCGGCCGTGCGCGCCCGCCTCGTTGCGCGGCTGGCCGAGACGGTCGGCACGCAGGGCCTCGTGCAGGGCCAGTACCTCGACCTGCGCGGCAACCGCGGCACGGAAAACGACATCGCCGTCACCAACGAACTCAAGACGGGCGTGCTGCTGGGCGTCGCCGTCGACATGGCCGCCATCGTCGCCCAGGCCGAGGATACCGTCGCCGCGTCGCTGCGCGCCTTCGCCCTCGCGGCCGGCCACGCGTTCCAGCTGCGCGACGACTTCCTCGACGTGGCGGGCAACGACAGCGCCGTCACCGGCAAGGACACCGGCAAGGATGCGCACAAGGCAACGCTCATCAACGCCGTCGGCCAGGACGAGGCGCGGCGCCGCCTCGCGCTGCACCTGCACGACGCCGAGCGCCACCTGGCCGACGCCCTCGGCCCCCGTCCCGACACGCGCCGCTTCGTCGACGGCCTGTTCGGCCGCGTGGCGGCGGGCGCGCCCAACTGACGTGGCCCACTTCGGCGTCGTCGCGCCTGCCTTCCTCAGCCACTTCACGACCCTGAGTGCGCTGGCGGGCGCGCTCGTCGACCGCGGCCACAAGGTGACGTTCATCCACCGGCCGGACGCGGCCATGTTCGTGCGCGACCCGCGCATCGGCTTCCACGCCGTCGGCACGGCCACGCATCCCCCGGGATCGCTGGCGGCGTCCATGCGCCTTGCGGCGAATCCCGGCGGCCCGCTGGGCGTCGCGCGCGTGATCCGCGACATGGCCCGCTCGACGACGATGCTGTGCGAGACGCTGCCGGCCGCCGTCGAGCGGCTCCGCATCGACGCCCTCCTCGCCGACCAGATGGAAGCGGCGGGTGGCCTCGTGGCGGAGGCGCTGGGCCTGCCCTTCATCTCCATCGCGTGCGCGCTGCCGGTGAACCGCGAGCCCGGCATCCCGCTGCCCGTCATGCCATTCGGTCCCGGCACCGATGCGAAGTCGTTGAAGATCGTCGAAGAGAGCACGCGCGTGTACGACTGGATGATGCGGCCGCACCGGCGCGCCGTCGAAGCGCAGGCGCGCCGCCTCGGCGTGCCGGTGCGCGGGATGCTGCACGAGTTCCTGTCGCCGCGCGCGCAGATCAGCCAGACGGTGGAGGCCTTCGAATTCCCGCGCCGCGCGCTGCCGCCGCATTTCCACCACGTGGGGCCGCTGCGGCCGGTGGCGGACCGTCCGGATACGCGCACGCTGCCCGCCATCGCCGCCGATCGTCCGTTCGTGTTCGCCTCGCTGGGCACGATGCAGGGCGGGCGCTTCGGCCTGTTCCTGCGCATCGCGAAGGCCTGCCGCGAAGCCGGCGTGCAGCTGCTGCTCGCCCATTGCGGGGGCCTCGGCAAGCGCCACGAAACGGCATTGCTGAAGGCCGGCGCGACGTGGGTCACGGACTTCGCGCCGCAACAAGCCGCGCTCGCGCGGGCGGACGCCGTCATCTCGCACGCGGGCTGGAACACGGTGATGGACGCCGTCGCCGCAAAGACCCCGATGCTCGCGCTGCCCATCGCGTTCGACCACCCTGGCGGCGCCGCGCGCATGCGCCATGCGGGCGTGGGCATCCAGGCGTCGGCCCGTTTTACCGGCGCCGGCCAGCTCGCGCGCCACCTCGTCCGCCTGCTGGACGACCCGACGTTCACGCAGCGCCTGGAACCGCTGGCCGCCAACGTGGCGCTGGCCGGCGGCACCGCGCGCGCGGCCGACATCGTCGAAGCGGCGCTGTCATGAGCGCCTACGACCTGATCCTCGCGGGCGGCGGCCTCGCCAACGGGCTGATCGCGTGGCGCCTGCGCACGCACCGCCCCGACCTGCGGATCCTGCTGCTGGAGCAGGACGCGCACATCGGCGGCAACCACACGTGGTCGTTCCATGCGAGCGACCTCGATGCGGAAGAACTGGACTGGATCGCGCCGCTGGTCACGCAACGCTGGCCGCGCTACGACGTGGTCTTTCCGGACCATGCGCGCACGCTGGACGGAGGCTACTGCAGCATCGCGTCGCACGATTTCGCGCGCGTCATCGAAGCCGCGCTGGGCCCCGCGCTGCGCACGCAGGCGCGCATCGCGGCGCTGACGCCGACGCACGTGGAGCTGGACGACGGCACGTTCCTGCACGCGCACGCCGTGATCGACGGCCGCGGCCCGCTGCCGGATGCCGGCCTCGCGCTGGGCTGGCAGACGTTCCTCGGCCAGGAAGTGCGCCTCGCGGCGCCGCACGGGCTGGCGGCGCCCATCATCATGGACGCCAGTGTCGCGCAGCAGGGCGGCTACCGCTTCGTCTACGTGCTGCCGTTCGGGCCGGACCGGCTGCTGATCGAGGACACGCACTACGTCGACGCCGCCGCGCGCGACGCGGACCGCCTGCGCGCCAACATCGCTGCCTATGCATCGCAACGCGGCTGGCGCATCACGCAGGTCCTGCGCGAAGAACACGGCGCGCTGCCGATCGTGCTGGCGGGCGACGTCGAGCGCTACTGGCACCGCCTGCGCGGCCAGCCGTGCGCCGGCCTGCGCGCCGGGCTGTTCCACTTCACGACGGGCTACTCGCTGCCGCATGCGCTGCGGCTGGCACGGCGTCTCGCCGGACTGTCCGTCATGGACGCCCCCGCGCTGTTCGGTGCAATCCGCGCCGACGCGCGTGCCGCGTGGCGCGGGCAAGGCTTTTATCGCCTGCTGAACCGCATGCTGTTTTTGGCCGGCAGCCCGGACGCGCGCTGGCGCGTGATGCAGCGCTTCTATCGCCTGCCCGCGCCCCTGATCGCCCGCTTCTACGCGGGCCGCACCACCCTGCCTGACAAGGCGCGCATCCTGTCCGGCAAGCCGCCCGTCCCCGTGCTGCAGGCACTGGACGCGGCGCGCCGCATCCACCCTCACCAGATCGGGACATCCGCATGAACGCATCGAACACCGCCGTCGTCGTGGGCGCCGGCTTTGGCGGCCTGGCACTGGCCATCCGCCTGCAGGCGCAGGGCGTGCAGACCACCTTGCTGGAAAAGCGCGACAAGCCGGGCGGCCGCGCCTACGTGTACGAGGACGAAGGCTTCGTGTTCGACGCGGGCCCCACCGTCATCACGGATCCGTCCGCGCTCGAAGAACTGTTCACGGCGGGCGGCCGGCGCATGGCCGACTACGTGGAGCTCCTGCCCGTCTCTCCGTTCTACCGCCTGTGCTGGGAAGACGGCAGTCATTTCGATTACGCGAACGACCAGGAGGCGCTGGACCGCCAGATCCACGCGCGCAACCCCGCCGACGTCGCCGGCTACCGGCGCTTCCTCGCCTATTCGCAGGCCGTGTTCGCGGAGGGTTACCTGAAACTGGGCGCGGTACCGTTCCTGTCGTTCCGTGACATGATCTCGGCCGGGCCGCAGCTCGCGCGCCTGCAGGCGTGGCGCAGCGTGTACGGCATCGTGTCCCGCTTCATCCAGGACGAACAACTGCGACAAGCATTCTCGTTCCACTCGCTGCTCGTGGGCGGCAATCCGTTCGCCACGTCGTCGATCTATACGCTGATCCACGCGCTGGAACGCCAGTGGGGCGTATGGTTCCCGCGCGGCGGCACCGGCGCGCTGGTACGCGGGCTCGTCGAATTGTTCGAGGATCTGGGCGGGCGCATCGAACTCAATGCGCCCGTCGCCGCGATCGAGACGCAAGGCACGCGCGTGACCGGCGTGCGGCTGGACGACGGCCGCCTGTTCAAGGCGGATGCCGTCGCATCGAATGCGGACGTCGTGCACACGTACGCGCATCTCCTCGGCGCACACCCGCGCGGCGCGGCGCAGGCCGATGCGCTCCGTAAAAAGCGCTTTTCGAATTCGCTGTTCGTGCTGTACTTCGGCCTCGACCACCACCACGACCAGCTGCGCCACCATACCGTGTGCTTCGGCCCGCGCTACCGCGAGCTGATCACGGAGATCTTCGGCGGCAACGCCCTCGCCGACGACTTTTCGCTGTACCTGCACGCGCCCTGCATCACGGACGCGTCGCTGGCGCCGCCGGGCTGCGGCAGCCATTACGTGCTGGCACCGGTGCCGCACCTGGGCAATGCGCCGATCGACTGGACGGTCGAGGGACCGCGCTACCGCGACCGCATCTTCGACTATCTGGAGCAGCGCTACATGCCGGGCCTGCGCAGCCAGCTCGTCACGAGCCGCATCTTCACGCCGCTCGACTTCCGCGACGAACTCAACGCCCATCTCGGCTCCGCGTTCTCGCTCGAACCGATCCTCACGCAAAGCGCGTGGTTCCGGCCGCACAACCGCGATGCCGATTTGTCGAATCTGTACCTCGTGGGCGCGGGCACGCATCCGGGTGCGGGCGTGCCCGGCGTGATCGGGTCCGCGAAGGCGACGGCCGGCCTGATGCTGGAGGCACAGGCATGAGCGAAGCGTTATTGGATCACGCGACGGAGACCATCCGCGTCGGCTCGAAGAGCTTCGCGGCGGCCGCGAAACTGTTCGACAGGGACACCCGCCGCAGCGTGCTGATGCTGTACGCGTGGTGCCGCCATTGCGACGACGTCGTCGACGGCCAGGCGCTGGGCCACAACACGACTGCGCCGGCCGACGCCGCGGCCCAGGTCGAGCGCCTGCGCAACCAGACGCTCAGCGCCTACGCGGGCGAACCGCAATCCGCCCCGGCATTCGCGGCGTTCCAGGACGTCGCGCTGCGCCACGCGATCTCGCCGCACCACGCGTTCGACCACCTGGCCGGCTTCGCGATGGATGCGGCCGATGCGCGCTACGAGACGATCGACGACACCCTGCGCTATTGCTACCACGTGGCCGGCGTCGTCGGGCTGATGATGGCCTCGATCATGGGTGCGCGCGACGCGGCGGTACTGGACCGCGCGTGCGACCTCGGTCTCGCGTTCCAGCTGACGAACATCGCGCGCGACATCGTCGAGGATGCGCGCGTCGGCCGCGTCTACGTGCCCGCCGGGTGGCTGCGCGAGGCCGGCATCCCCACCGCCGACGTCGCGCACGAGCGGCACCGCGCGGCGCTCGCGCGCGTGGCCGCGCGCCTCGTCGACCATGCGGAGCCCTACTACGATTCGGCCATGGACGGCGTCGCCGCGCTGCCGCTGCGGTCGGCCTGGGCCATCGCGACGGCGCGCCGGGTGTATCGCGAGATCGGCATCGAAGTGAAGCGGCGCGGCGCGCGCGCCTGGGACACGCGCGCGGGCACGTCGCGCGCGACGAAACTGCGCCTGCTGGCGCTGGGCGGGGTCGACGCGCTCGCGTCGCGGTTCAGGAAGCCGGGTGCTCGTCCGACTGGACTCTGGCACGCGGCGCGCCACCGTGCAACGCATGCAGTTGGCGCTTGAGGGCGGCAATGGGCGGCGCGTACAGGAAGCCGAACGACACGGCGCCCTCCTTGCCCGCCACCGCGTGATGCATCCGGTGCGCCTGATAGAGCCGCTTCAGATAGCCCTGGCGCGGCACGTACCGGAACGGCCAGCGCTGGTGCACGAGGCCGTCGTGCGCGATGAAGTACAGCGCACCGTAGGCCGTCATGCCGGCGCCGATCCATTCGAGCGGATGCCTTCCTTGCGTGCCCGCATGGATGAGCGCGATGGCGACACCCGCGAACACGACGGCGTACAGGTCGTTCTTCTCGAACCACCCCGTGCGGGGTTCGTGGTGCGAGCGGTGCCATCCCCAGCCGAAGCCGTGCATCACGTACTTGTGGGCGACGATAGCAAACACTTCCATCGCGATGACGGTCAGTACGACGATGACGGTATTCCACAGCATGGCGCGCACCTCATTGAAGATGCGCCGAGCCTAACATACTTCCCATGAGGTCCTCATGACGTTTCGTTTCACGATTTTTCTTAACTTCGCCCTGCTCTTCTCCCTGCCCACGATCGCCGGCGCCGCGACGATAGCCGTCCACGTCACCGACACGGTCGGCGGCAAGGGCAACGTCAACGTGGCCGTGTGCGACCGTGAGCGCTTCCTCAAGCAGTGCGCGTACACGGGCAGCGTGCCCGCGCGCGACGGCGAGACGGTCGTGACGATCGAAGGTGTGCCGCCGGGGACGTGGGCCGTGCTGGCCTACCAGGACGAGAACGCGAACGGAGAGCTGGACCGCAACCTGATCGGCATCCCGAGCGAGAACTATGGGTTCAGCCGCGACGCGCGCGGGCGCTTCGGCCCACCGTCGTTCGACGATGCCGCCATGCCCATCCGCGCCGAGGCCGCGGCGGCGACGGTGCGGCTGCATTAAGCCGGTTCAGATGGCGTAACGAACCACGGAATCACTCCACTGGAATGCCGACATCTCCAGCTCGATCATGTCGTCGCCCGAGATCTGCAGCTCCTTCAAGGTGGGCAGCACGAGTTCCGTGTTCTCGTCGGCCTGCTCGATGCTCTCGGCGAGCTTGAGCAGCTCGCCGAAGAAGCCGGCGCGGCCCACGAGGGCTTGCCGCACTTCGTCGCTGACGGGGATTTGTTCGACGATGTCGGTCATCGGGATGCCGAACAGGACGTCCATCAGCGACATGATGCCGACCGTGAACGCGATGTCCGCGACGGCGCGCTGGCCGGGGCGCAGGCGCTGGGCCAGCAGCTCCATCAGGCGGCCGCGCGTCGTGGCCAGCATCAGCAACGGCGTCTGGTTGTGGCCGCGCGTGGCCGGCTCCGCATACAACATGATCTGCAGCCAGCGCTGCAGCTGGCGCCGGCCCAGCACGAGCAGGGCCTGGCTGACGGAATCGATGCGCTGCGTCGCGCCCACGGCCGGCGTGTTCACGAGGCGCAGCAGGTTCAGCGCGAGCGTCACGTCGCGCTTGACGGCCTTTTCGATGTCGGCATTGTCCGCGTCCGACATCACGAGATTCATCAGGTCGACGACGGCCAGCTGCGACGGCGACAGCTTGCGGCCGCCCAGCACGGACGGACGCGCGAAATAATAGCCCTGGAAGTAGTCGAAGCCGAGGTTCATCGCGGCCTGGTAGGTGTCGCGCGTCTCGACCTTTTCCGCGACCACCGTCTTTTCCATGCCGTGCAGGCGGCGCACGAGGTTCGGCAATGCGCTTGGCGGCACGCTGCGCAGGTCCAGCTTGACGAAGGCGGCCAGCGGCAGCAGGCGTTGCAGGCGCAGGCTGTCGCCGTCGACGCCGTCCAGCGCGAAGCGGAAGCCGTGGCCCTCGAGCGCGCGCATGCGCGCCAGCAGGCCGTCGTCCGGCACGACGTCGGACACGATCTCGAGGATCGTCCGGTCGCGCGGCAGGAAGGCGAAGATGTCGCTCGCGAGGACTTCGGCGTCCACGTTCAGGAAGCAGGTGGCGTCTCCGATCGCGCGCGCGAGGCCCAGTTGCGCCGCATGGGCGATCACGGCGGCCGTCGCGGACAGGCCGGTCTCGTCGGCCTCGCCCTGGCGCGCGCTGCGGAACAGCAGCTCATAGCCATACAGGGCCTGGTTGCGGTCGAGCACCGGCTGGCGCCCCAGGTAGAAGTCACGCACGCGCAGAGGGTAGTTCGCGTGGTCCAGGCTCGCGGCGGTATCGGTCATCATGGACTCTTGTAGCAAGGGAACGTAGCTACTTTAACGCATTCCGCCGCCCGGTGACTATGTGAAAATGATTTCCTGTAAAAAACTTTGTCAGGATTGCGGCAGGCCGTCCACGAATACCTTCAATTCACCCGGCGCGAATTCCGTCCACGTCTCGTTGGTCGTGAGCGGCGTCGTGACGATGATGGCGACGCGGTCGTTCGGCGTCGTCACCTGGGAAAAATCGACGGACAGGTCTTCGTCGGCAAGGCACGCGGCCGTGAACGGATACTTGCGCACGACGTAGCACAGCTTCGTCGAGCAGTGCGCGAACAGCGCCGTGCCGTCGGACAGCATCATGTTGAACGTGCCGTGGCGCGCGATGATGGCGACGAGGTCGGCGATGGCGGCGCGCAGCACGGGCATGGCGGGGGGCGTGTCGCCGAAGCGGTCGCGCAATTGCTGCAGCAGGAAGCAGAAAGCCCGCTCGCTGTCGGTATTGCCCACCGGGCGGTACGGTCCGTCGAGGACGGGCTCGAAGCCCTTGAGGTCGCCGTTGTGGGCGAACACCCAGTAGCGGCCCCACATCTCGCGCACGAACGGATGGCAGTTTTCCAGCGCCACCTGGCCTTGCGTGGCCTTGCGGATGTGGGCGATGACGTTCAGCGACTTGATCGGGTAATGCTTGATCAGTTCCGCGATCGGCGACGCGATGGCGGCCTGGTGATCGACGAAATGGCGCACGCCGGATCCCTCGAAGAACGCGATGCCCCAGCCGTCGTGGTGCGTGTCCGTGCGTCCGCCGCGATGGGCGAAGCCGGTGAAACTAAACACGATGTCCGTCGGGACATTGCAATTCATGGCGAGTAGCTGACACATGGGTCAAGCTTACCATGCGCGAACGCAAAGCCGTACGGGGAAAATGGGATTGGAAATGCGGTTGGTGCCCTGCGTCGCCGGCCCGAACGAGGCTGCGTAACGCAGGTGCGGCAGAGCAGTGCCGGACGTCCTGTCCGGCCCGGGGGGAGACTCAGTGCAGGACGACGGGCTGGCTCATGAGGGTATCGTACGAGCCCAGGAAATCGTCGATTTCCTCCATGGTCGGCTCGCTCGCGATCAGGTTGTTGACATCACGCCGGAACGCTTGCGCCAGTTTGCCGCCGATGAACGCTTCGCGCCGGCCGGACTTGTCGACGATCTCATAGCCGCCGAAGCGCAGGGCTTCGAGATTGTGATCGACGCCAAATTCGACAACGCTGTACTGTTCGCTGTTATAGATCATGTTCATGATGACTCCTTCACTCGATCAGATGGGTGCAAGGACCGCCCGGCGGCGGACGGCGCTTTGCTGGCCTTTCCACTTTCTTTCCACTTCAACTACGAGGTGGGGCCACGACGAACCGAATTCAAGAACCTCTACAACTTGTTACGAATGCCATCAACACGCTGCGGAAGATTCAGGCCTTCAGGTCGGAAGTCAGCCGTAACAGCTGATCGTATGGCTCGGACTGGAGCCACGATCGCAACTGATCAAGATGCCCGCTGTCCGCGACACCGATGAAGATACGGCGGGGTCGCTGGCGCAGCAGTCGATTCAATGTTACACGCAAAACGAGATTGCCGGTGCAGCACAGGCAACCGGGCGCGATCCGCGCAAGCGTCTGCCCGGGAGGAAGGTCGTCGAGGGGGGAGATGCCGGACGCGAGGCCTTCAAGGATGATGGCCTGCATGATGGGCGCCGGGCGGTCTTCATGCAGATCGGAAAGGTGGGCGGCGATGGCCGCTTCGCGCGCGGCGGCGCCCGGACCGGTGACGAGCGTCAGGACGGTGCGCGCATCGTCCCGGCCGCCGGGATTACTGTGCACTCTTCTTGCCCAGCTTGCCCGGTTCGACGCCGAGCTGCTTGAGCTTGCGGTACAGGTGGGTCCGTTCCAGGCCCGTCTTTTCGGCCACGCGCGTCATGGAGCCGCCTTCGCGGCCCAGGTGGTGTTCGAAGTACATACGTTCGAACGCGTCGCGCGCCTCGCGCAGCGGCAGGTCGAACGACAGCGTGTAGCCGTGCGCGTGCGCCTCGCCATTGCTGACGGGACGCACCATGCCCATCGACGCGCCCATCGAGCCGCCTTGCGGCTGCGGCGCATACATCGGCTGCGCGACGGCGCTCGGCTCCGGCGCGGGCGCGGAGACGGAGGCGACGGTCGCCATCGGACGCGGCGCGATCGCCGGGGCGCGCGCCACTTCCTGGCCGCGCTGCAGGCCCTGCTGCACCGCTTTCAACAGTTTTTGCAGGGCGATCGGCTTTTCCAGGAAATTCAGGGCGCCGATCCGGGTCGCTTCCACAGCGGTGTCGATGGTCGCGTGGCCGGACATCATGATGACCGGCATCGTCAACAGGCCGTCGCGCTGCCACTCCTTGAGCAGGGTGACGCCGTCGGTATCGGGCATCCAGATGTCGAGCAGCACCAGGTCGGGGGTGCCCTGCTGGCGCGCCTGGCGGGCCTGCTGCGCGTTTTCCGCCAGCTGGACCGCGTGTCCCTCGTCGCCAAGGATTTCCGAGAGCAGTTCGCGGATGCCCATTTCATCGTCAACTACGAGTATGTTCGCCATCTTGTTATGCCTTTTATGATCTGACTCTCTCCGGGCACGTCGAAAAACCTGCTGCGCGTTGCACTGCGGTCCTGCGATGCTCGCTGTACTTTCGTACAGCTGCGCTTCTCGAACCGCATTGCGGCCGCTCGCGACGGTTTTTCGAGGCGCCCGTTCCAGCCAAGATTTTATGCGCGATTCACGCTTCGGCCAAGTTCGCCTCTGGCGCTAACTTTAACAGCAAAATCGATACCGAAGCGCCACTTCCGTCGGCGCGGTTGGCGACGTCGATCCGGCCGCCATGTTCGTCGACGATCTTCTTGACCATCGGCAGGCCCAGGCCGGTGCCGCGCGCTTTCGACGTGACGTACGGTTCGAACGCCCGCGACAGGATCCTGGGCGCGAAGCCGGGCCCGTTGTCGACGATCGCCAGGCGCACCGCGGTGCCCGTGCCGCCGTCGGCGCCGACATAGTGGATGGCCTCCGTCACGATGTCGATACGGGGCGGGTCGTCCTGCGGCGGGCGGTCGGCCAGCGCGTCCTGCGCGTTCTGCAGCAGGTTGTGGATCACCTGGCGCAACTGGGTCGCGTCGCCCATCACGCGCGGCAGGCCGGGGGCGAGCGACGGGTGGATCACGTCCGAGCCATCCTCGGACAGGTACAGGTTCAGGATCTCGTCGATCAGGTCGTTCAGGTCCAGCGGGTGCAGCACGGCCGGCGGCGTGCGCGCGTAGTCGCGGAAGTCGTCGACCATGCGCTTCATCGCGGCCACCTGGCTCACGATGGTGTCGGTGGCCTTGTTGAGGAGTGCCGCCGCATCCGGGTCGACGCGGTCGGCCAGCTTCATCTGCAGGCGTTCGGCCGACAGCTGGATCGGCGTGAGCGGGTTCTTGATCTCGTGCGCGAGGCGGCGCGCGACCTCGCCCCAGGCGACCGAGCGCTGGGCCGAGATCACGTCGGAGATGTCGTCGAACACGACGATGAAGCCGCTGCCCGCCCCCACCGGCAGGCGCGAGCCGCGTGCGAGCAGGGTGAGGTCATGGTCGTCGTCGGTGCCGGGGCGGCGCGGGATCTCGATCTGCTGCTGCCAGTGCGCCCGTCCGCGCCCGCGGCCCGCGGCCGATTGCGCGCTCTGCGCCGAGAAGGCGCGCGTGACGGCGCCCGCGAACACTTCCAGCCCCTCGATCGCGTCGAGCGGACGGCCGGCCAGCGACGCGACGTCGACCGCCAGGATGCGGTGCACGGCATCGTTCGAGTTGACGACGACGCCATCGGCATCCATCACGATCACGCCGGCCGACATGTTGGCGAGCACGGATTCCAGGTGGGCCTTGGCGCTTTCCAGCGCGGCGCGGTTGCGTTCGACGGCGGAGCGCGCTTCGAACAGCTGGCCCGTCATCGCATTGAACGATTGCGTGAGCGTGCCCAGTTCGTCGTTGGTCTCGACGATCGGGCGCGGCGACAGGTCGCCTTCCGCGACGGCGCGCGTGCCCTCGGCCAGCACGAGCAGCGGCTGCGCCAGGTTGCCGGCGATGAGGAACGAGGCGCCGATGGCGGAAAAGATCGCGAGCAGCAGGGTCAGCGTGAGTTCGCCGATGTACATCTTGTTCAGGCCCCGGCGCGCCGCGAAGCGTTCCTGGTATTCGCGGTAGGCGGTGCGCAGCACGGCGGCGTTCGATGCCAGGTTGACGGGCACGGACTGCGTCAATTGCAGGTAGCGCGCTTCCATCCCGGGCGGCTCGGGCACGGCCACGACCACGCGCAGGCGCAGGTCGGTGGCGGCGTCGAGGGCGCTGGGCGGCTCGTCGTGCGGCCCGCGGAAGTCGTCGTCGATACCGCCTTCGGGCCGGGCGTAACCGCCGGGCATCTTGGCCTGCTTGAGCATCTGCGGCGTGGGCAGGTCGGCGGACTCGACGGCACGGCGGTCCCCGGTGGCGCTGGCGACCGGCTTGCCGGCCGCATTCAAGAGCAGCGCGCTCTGCATGCCGTCGCTGTCGTCGAGCGCACGCATGAGGATCGTCTGGGCATCCTGTTCGCCCTGCCCCGCCAGCGTGGCGGCAACGGTGCCCGCGTTGGCGCTCAGGTCGGCCAGCGCCTCGTCGAGGGCGGCGCGGGACAGGTTCAGGCCGGAGTCGAGCGCGGCCTCGATCTTGACGTCGAACCACGATTCGATCGAGTGCGAAACGAACTGCACCGACACCATGAACACGACGACCCCGGGCAGGATGCCGATCCCCCCGAACAGCACCATCAGGCGCACCATCAGCCGCGAGCCGAACTTGCCGGCCCTGTAGCGCGAATAGAGGCGCCAGAACGCGACCAGCACGAGCACGAACAGCGCGCCGGCGACGACGATGATCAGGCCGAACAGCCAGGCGAAATTGCGGGCGAAGAAGCCCGTGTTGCTGGATGCGGAGGCGAGGAGGAAAACGAGGATCGACGCGATCGCGCTGCCGATCACGAGGGCATAGCGCAAGGCCCGGATCACGGCTTACTCCGCACGGTAGGTGAAGGTCTTCTTGTGCGAGGCCAGGCGCCAGTCGGAATTGTTCAGGGCGTCGACCTGGAGCGGTTTCAACAGGTATTCGCGGTCCATGAACATGCGCACGGTAACGTTGTAGGTCTCGCCCGGCTTCAGCGACCCCGGCTTGGCGATCAGCCAGCGGGTCGGCCGGCGAATCGCGAGCAGCGCCTCGTCGAGCGTGTCGAAATTCTGCTGGATGCTGCCGGGGACGGATACGTGATAGACCCGGAACAGCACGTCGTAGTTCAGCTTGACCGTACGGCGCGAGGACACGGCGTGGTCGTCGGTCCACCACCAGCGCGGCCGCGTCAGCTCGATCTCGGTGGTGAAGGACAGCGGCACGCCGTGCTGGATGGCCTGCTCGAGGCCGGGGGTCAGGTCGAACGAATAGGCGGCGGACAGCCGGTAGCCGTCGTCGGAAGCCTCGATACTGGCGCGGGTGATTTCGATCCCGTCGGCCGCCTGCGCCGTTGCGCATGCGAATGCCAGCAAGAACTGGCAGGCGAGGAGGCGGAAAAATCGTACAGTCACTAGGGCCAGAGCCTTAAAAAGCGTTGTCGGGATTACTCACGCTCCGGCCTTCTGGAACAGGGCGTAGAACAGACCGTCATGATCCTGCCCGGCGCCACTTCGAGGAAGCAGTTGGCCCGGCGCGTCGAGACGGACCGCACCGTGGCGCGCCGCGAAGGCGGCGGCCTGCGCTTCCGATTCCTGCGGCCAGAGCGAACATGTCACGAACAGCAATTTACCATCGGGCCGCAGCATCTGCCAAAGATTGTCGAGTATTTTGCCGGAAAGTGTTGCAAGTTGGTGGGTGTCACTCTTGCGTCGTAACCAGCGAATATCCGGGTGGCGGCGGACGATGCCGGACGCCGTGCACGGCACGTCGGCGAGGATACGATCGTATTGACGACCATCCCACCAATCCACCGCTTCCGCCGCCCCCGCCTTGACGGTCGCGGACAGCCCCAGGCGCTGCAGGTTCTGGTCCACGCGCACGAGGCGGCGCGCGTCGGCATCCAGCGCCGTCAGGTCGACGTCGGCCGACTCCAGGATGTGTCCGCTCTTGCCGCCCGGCGCCGCGCAGGCGTCCAGCACGCGCATGCCGTCGTGCACGTCGAGCAGCGGCGCGGCCAGCTGGGCACCGGCATCCTGCACGGACACGAGGCCGTCGGCAAACCCGGGGATCTGCGCCACGTTCACGGCCTGCGCCAGGCGCACGGCGCTCGGCCCCACCTGCTCCGCGCGCATGCCGGCCGCAGCCAGCGTCTTCAGATACGTGTCGACGTCCGTCCTGCGGCGGTTGACGCGCAGGGTCAGCGGCGGCTGGCGGTTGCCCGCCTGGAGGATCGCCTGCCAGTCGTCCGGGTACGCCGTACGCACCGAGTCGATCCACCATTGCGGGTAATTCCACTGGGCGACCTGGTCGCGCAGCGCGGCGCCGAGCAGCTTCTCGCGCTCGCGCAGGAAGCGGCGCAGCACGGCGTTCACCATCGCCCTCGCGTGCGCGAAATCCGGGTGGGCGGAGCTGGCGAAGACGGCCTGGTCGACGACCGTGAAGGCTTCATAAGGCGGCTCGCTGCCTTCGGGCGGGTCGAGCAGCGCCAGCGCACATTCCAGCAGGCCGGCCAGCATGGCGGGCTCGGGCGCCTTGCTCGTCATCAGGCCAAGCAGGATCTCGCTGCGCCCCAGCTGGCGCATGGCGCGGTAGGCGATGTCCTGGATGGCGCCGCGCGCCTGCGGCGGGGCGTCATACGCCTGGAACACCTCGGCCAGCGCCTGGGGGAGCGCCGTGCCGGCGCGCACGCGCGCGAGGCTGCTCGCCGCGCCCAGCAGGGCGAACGCGAGGGAATCCGTGCGCAGGTCGGGACTGTAATCGAGCTGGACGTGGGCCTTGACCTCATGGCTGTGACGCAGGCGCGCGCCCTCGTCCTTGGGGCGGGACGGCGCGTAGCCGGCGTCGCGCGGGGCCGGCTCGACCTGTTGCGTGCCGCGCGGCGGCGTGCCGCCGGGGCCGCGCGGGGCGGTCTGCCCTTTGCCGGATGCGCCACCCGGCCGGGCCGGGCCGGCCTTCTTGCCGCCGTTGCGGCCGCCGGCCTTGGGTTTGAGAGTGAGCGTCGGGCGCTTTTCGGTCATGGCAAATCGATCAATGCATAAAGACGCTCATTGTAACGGTTACGCGTTGCGCAGGCTTAAGCGAGGCTTGTGCCCGTGCCCCGGATGGTTTGCGCGTTGCGGCAAACCAGTATAATGATCGCTTAGCCTGCCAGTGGCATCGCCACCGCGCCGCACCGACCAACGCTGCACCGACCATTACATTTTCGACCACAGTTCATGTTAGCCCAACAAAAACAAGAGATCGTTGCCCTGTTCCAGGCCGCATTGGCTCCCATTGTCGCCGGCAGCGACCTCAGCCCTAACGTCGTCCTGGAGCGCCCGCGCGATCCGTCGCACGGCGACATCGCCTGCAACATCGCCATGCAGCTGGCCAAGCCGCTGAAAACGAACCCGCGCGAACTGGCCACCCGCCTCGTCGCCGCGCTGCTGGCCGATCCGAAGGCAGCGGGTCTCGTGGAATCGGCCGACGTGGCCGGCCCGGGCTTCATCAACCTGCGCGTGGCGGCAAGCGCCAAGCAGTCGGTCGTGAAGACCGTCCTGCAGCAGGGCGACGCCTTCGGCCGCGGCGACTCGGGCGACGGCCACCACGTGATCATCGAATTCGTGTCGGCCAACCCGACCGGGCCCCTGCACGTGGGCCACGGCCGCCAGGCGGCACTGGGTGACGCGCTGTCGTCGCTGTTCGCATCGCAGGGCCACCAGGTCACGCGCGAGTTCTATTACAACGACGCCGGCGTGCAGATCCTGACGCTGGCCAATTCGGTCCAGGCGCGCGCCCGCGGCTTCCGTCCGGGCGACATCGAATGGCCGGAATCGGCCTACAACGGCGACTACATCCAGGACATCGCCGACGACTTCCTCGCGAAGAAGACCGTGGCGGCGAGCGACGGCCAGCCGGCCACCGCCAGCGGTGACACGAACGACATCGAATCGATCCGCCGTTTCGCCGTCACCTACCTGCGCAACGAGCAGGACCAGGACCTGCAAGCGTTCGGGGTCAGGTTCGACAATTACTATCTCGAATCCTCGCTGTACACCGACGGCAAGGTCGAAGCGGCCGTGCAGGCCCTGGTCGACGCCGGCGTGACCTACGAACAGGACGGCGCGCTGTGGCTCAAGACGACGGACTACGGCGACGACAAGGACCGCGTGATGCGCAAGTCCGACGGCACCTACACGTATTTCGTGCCGGACGTGGCGTACCACATCCAGAAATTCAAGCGCGGCTTCGACCAGGCCATCAACATCCAGGGCAGCGACCACCACGGCACCATCGCCCGCGTGCGCGCCGGCCTGCAGGCCGTGAACATCGGCATCCCGCAGGGCTATCCCGACTACGTGCTGCACAAGATGGTCACCGTCATGAAGAACGGCGAGGAGGTCAAGATCTCCAAGCGCGCCGGTTCGTACGTGACGGTGCGCGACCTGATCGAATGGTCGGGCAACGGCGACGTGACCCGCGGCCGCGACGCCGTGCGCTTCTTCCTCATCTCGCGCAAGGCCGACACGGAATTCGTGTTCGACGTCGACGTCGCCCTCGCCACCAACGACGAGAACCCCGTCTACTACGTGCAGTACGCCCACGCGCGCATCTGCTCGGCCCTCGCGAACTGGGGCGGCGACGTGGCGCAACTGGCCGACGTCGATCTCTCTCCGCTGACGAATGCGCACGAATCCGGCCTGCTGGCCAAGCTGTCCGCGTACCCGGAGATGCTGCAGCGCGCGCTCGTCGAGCTGGGCCCGCACCAGGTCGCGTTCTACCTGCGCGACCTGGCCGGCGAACTGCACAGCTACTACTTCGCGCACAAGTGGCTGCTCGACGACGACGAGCCGACCAAGCTCGCGCGCCTCGCGCTGGCGGCCGCCATCCGCCAGGTGCTGCGCAACGGCCTGGCCCTGATCGGCGTTTCGGCGCCGGAGAAAATGTAAGCGTTTTAACCACACCGTACTACATGACCGCTTTCCGTAATCGCTCGCAATCCTCCTTCACGCGCCAGCGGGGCAGCACGCTCACTGGCCTTATCATCGGCCTGATCGTCGGTCTGGGCATCGCGGTCGCGGTCGCGCTGACGATCACCAAGGGCGCCTCGCCGTTCACCGACAAGACGGTCAAGGCGGGCCGCCCGGCCGATCCCGCGCCGGGCCAGGCCCAGGACCCGAACAAGCCGATGTACGCCAACCGCGACGCCGCGCGCGTGGCCAACAAGGAGATCACGGACAAGGCGGCCGCGCGTTCCGGCGGCAGCGATGCCGCACCGGCACCGAGCACCAGGCCGGCCGACGCCGATCCGCTGGGCCAGGCGATCGCCGCGATGAAGGAGCCGGCACCGGCACCGGCCAGGGTCGAGCCGAAGCCGGAGACGCGCGTCGCGTCGGCGGCCCCCGCGGCACCGGCCGCCGTCCCTGCCGCTGCCGCCGCCGGCGGCGAGTACATCTACTATCTGCAGGCGGGCGCGTTCCGCGACCTGTCGGATGCGGAAGCGACCCGCGCCAAGCTCGCGCTGCTCGGCTTCGAAGCCGCGATCAGCGACCGCACGAGCGACAGCGGTGTGCTGCACCGCGTGCGCCTCGGCCCGTACAACCAGGTCGAAGCAATGAACAAGGCGCGTGCCAAGCTGCTCGACAGCGGCGTCGACGTCGCCATCGTGCGTAACCAACGATAAGGGGTCGCGATGTCTCTGACGCGCCGTCTGTTCTGCACCGCCCTCCTCGGCCTCGCGGCCGGATCCGCCACGCTGTCCGCATCGGCCGCCGATCCGCAGGCGGGCGCGCAATACCTCGTGCTGCCTTCCGTGCAGCCGACCGACGCGGGCAACAAGGTCGAAGTCATCGAGTTCTTCGCCTACTACTGCCCGCACTGCTACGCATTCGAGCCCGCGCTCGAAGCGTGGGTCAAAAAGCAGGGCGACAACATCGTGTTCAAGCGCGTCCACATCCAGGGCGGCGCCAGCGTGCTGCCGCAGCAGCGCCTGTTCTACACGCTCGACGCGATGGGCCTGCTGAACCAGTACCACCAGAAGGTGTTCGACGCCATGCACCAGCAGCACCTGCGCCTGTCCAGCGACGAGCAGGTGTTCGACTGGGTGGCGCAGAACGGTATCGACCGCGCGAAATTCGTCGACACGTACCGCTCGTTCGGCATCCAGGCGAAGCTGCGCCGCGCTGGCGCGATGATGGATTCGTACGGCGTGGACCGCTGGCCGCTCGTCGTCGTCGACGGCCGCTTTGTCACGTCGCCGTCGCACGCGGGCGCCGGCGCGCCCGAGGGCACGACGGAAGCGCAGCAACAGCAGACGGCCCTGCAAGTGATGGACTTCCTCGTCGCGAAAGCGAAAGCGGACAGGAAATGACCGCGGCGCGGCGCCGCCGGCTGCGCGTATTCATCACGGGCGCGTCCAGCGGCATCGGCGCCGCCCTGGCGCGCGAGTATGCGGCGCGCGGCGCCATCCTCGGCCTGCTGGGCCGCCGCGCGGATGCCCTGCACGCGCTGCCCTTCTCCGCCGCTCACCACATCTACGCCGTCGACGTGACGGACCATGCGGCACTGGCTGCGGCCGCCGCCGACTTCATCGCGCGTGAAGGCGGCGCCGACATCGTCATCGCCAGCGCCGGGGTCTCGGCCGGGACGCTGACCGAACGGCCCGACGATTTGTCCCGGTTCGCCGAGATCTTCGCCATCAACGTGACGGCCACCGTCGCCACGTTCGCGCCGTTCGTCGAAACGATGAAACGCAGGGAAGTCAACGACCGCGGCCCGCGCCGCCTCGTCGCCATCGGCAGCGTGGCCGGCATCCGCGGCATGAAGGGCGCCGGCGCCTACTGCGCGTCGAAGTCCGCCGTGCACACCTATGCGGAATCGCTCCGCCTCGAATTGCAACCCCACGGTATCCGGGTCGTGACCATCGCGCCCGGCTACATCGACACACCGATGACCCGCCAGAACCGTTTTCCCATGCCCTTCCTGATGCCCGTGGACCGCTTCGCGGCCGCGGCCGCCCGCGCCATCGACGTCGGCACGAGCTACCGCGTGATCCCGTGGCCGATGGGCGTCGTCGCCAAGGTCCTGCGCCTGCTGCCCAACGTCCTGTTCGACGCGCTGTTCGCGCACGCGCCGACCAAATCCGGCAAGGTGGCGCCATGAACGCCGACCGCATCATGGCGCTGTCGCGCGCCGGCGTCGCCGTCGAAGTGGTGGAGGAGACGGGATCGACGAATGCCGACCTGCTGGCGCGCGCGCCCCGGTTGACGGCACCCGTGCTGCTCGTCGCCGAACACCAGACGGCGGGACGCGGTCGCGCGGGACGCAGCTGGCTGTCCGAACCGGGTCACTCGCTGACGTTCTCGCTGGCCTGGCGCTTCGCCGGCGGGCTGCGCGGCCTGGCCGGCCTGCCGCTCGCGATCGGTGTCGCGCTGGCGGAAACGCTCGGCCGACTCGGCCAGAGCGTGCAGCTGAAATGGCCGAACGACGTGCTCAAGGACGGCGACAAGCTGGCCGGCATCCTCGTCGAGACGCAGGTGGCGGCGGACGGCGCCGCGTGGACCATCGTCGGCATCGGCGTGAACCTCGTGATGCCGGACGCACTCGAAGACAGGATCGGCCGCAGCGCCGCCGCGATGCCGTGGCTCGCGCGCATGGGCCGCGACGAGCTGATGGCCACGCTGCTCGACGGCCTGGCCGAGGCGCTGGCGCTGTTCGCGCGCGACGGGTTCGCCGCCTTCGTCGCGCGCTGGAACACGCTGCACGCGTGGCAGGGCCGGCCGGTCGTCCTGCTCGACCGCGGCGAGGTGCAGCACGAGGGCCTCGCTGCCGGCGTGGACGACACGGGGCGGCTGCTGCTCGACACCGCGGCCGGTCGTGTGACGATCGTGGCCGGCGACGTATCGCTGCGCACGAAGGATTGATGTCCGGGAGGTCAAATGCTGCTGCTCGTCGATGCTGGTAACACAAGGATCAAATGGGCCATCGCGGCCCCTGACGCCGCGCCGGGCGACTGGACCGCGCACGGCGCCGTGCCGCATGCGGAACTGGAGCGCCTGCAGGCCGCGTGGGCGGGCCAGGGGCTTGCGCGCGCGATCGTCTCGAACGTGGCGGGCCACGCGATGGAGGCCCAGCTGACGGCCCTGCTCGCCCCGCTGCTGCCGGCGCCGCCCACATGGTTCACGTCGCGCGCGGAATTGAAAGGCCTGCGCAACCGCTACCGCAATCCCACGCAACTGGGCAGCGACCGCTTCGCCGCCGCCCTCGGCGCACGCTGCGTCGCCCCCGGCAAGAACCTCGTCGTGGCCACGTGCGGCACGGCGACGACGGTGGATGCCGTCAGCGCCGCCGGCGACTTCCTCGGCGGGATGATCCTCCCGGGCCTGGGCCTGATGCTGGGCGCGCTGGCGCGCGGCACGGCCCAGTTGCCGCAGGTGGTGCCGGGCGCGACGCCGGCGACCTTTGCGGACCACACGAGCGACGCCATCCTGTCCGGCTGCCTGGCCGCGCAGGCGGGCGCGATCGAACGCGCCTGCGCGGCCCTGCCGGCCGACCTGTGCATCGTCTCCGGCGGCGCGGCGGCCAGCGTGGCCCCTCTCCTGTCCGTCCCGCACTGGATGCTGGATAATATTGTGCTGGTGGGCCTGCATGCGGCCGCACCCTTCCTTGCTTCCGACTCTGCTCCCGCTTGAGGACATGCTCGTGCTACGACTCGCCTTCTGGTCCCTGCTATTCCTGAACGCCGCCCTGTTCGCGTATGCCCAAGGCCTGCTCGGCACCGCCAGGAGCAACGAGCACGAACCGGCACGCCTGAAGCGCCAGTTCAACACGGCCAGGATGACCCTGCTGACGCGCGACCAGGCCGAGGCCGCCGCGAAGGCTGCCGCCCCGCCGGCGGGTGGCGATGCGGCGGACGTCACCGCGTCGGCAAGCGCTGCGGCAAGCGCGCCTGCACCTGCCAGCGCGCCGTCGGCCCCCGCTCCGGCCCCTGCCTATGCGTGCACGGAAATCGGCCCGTTCAATTCCACCGACGCCCGCCGCTTCGAAGCGCGCCTCGCCGCGCTGGACCTCGGCGACCGCCAGTCGCGCCAGACCATCCAGGCCCAGGACGTCAGCAGCTGGCTCGTGCACATCCCGACGCAAGGCAGCAAGGAAGCGGCCGACCGCAAGGCCGCCGAACTACGCAACCTGGGCGTGACCAATTTTTACGTCTTGCAGGGCGACTCTCCTTTAAAGTACGCGATCTCGCTGGGCGTGTTCAAGACCGAGAACGGCGCCCAGGCGATGCTCGCGCAACTGGGCAAGCAGGGCGTCCACTCGGCGCGCATCGCGCCGCGCGGGCCGCAGACGACGCACTACGTCTACCGCGTGCGCGGACTCGATGCGGCGACCCGCAAGCGCATCGAAGGCTTTGCCGAACGTTATGACGGGGCGGACGTCAAGAGCTGCGGGTAAGCGCGGACGCATCGCGGGATGACTGTCCCGTCTGCTCGCCACCCAGCACCTTTACCGCCCGCTCGAGCACCTTGATTTTCTCCCGCATCGCCGACAGGTTGCGCAGCAGCGCCGCGTTGCGTTCCCACTCCGCATTCGGCGCCATCGGATAAAACCCCGTGTAGCGCCCCGGTGCCGTGATCGAGTTCGGCACCAGCGTACCGGCCGTGACGTGGACGTTGTCGACGATGTCGATATGGCCGTTGATCATCGCGGCGCCGCCGAACGTGCAGTGCCGGCCGATGTTGGCGCTGCCCGCCACGCCCACGCAGCCGGCCATCGCCGTGTGCGCGCCGATGCGGCAGTTGTGGCCGATCTGGATCAGGTTGTCGAGTTTTACCCCGTCCTCGATCACCGTGTCGTCCAGCGCGCCGCGGTCGACCGCCGTGTTCGAGCCGATGTCGACGTCGTCGCCGATGACGACGCGGCCCGTCTGCGGGATCTTGATGTAGACGCCGCCGTCCACCGCGAAGCCGAAGCCGTCGCCCCCGATCACGGCGCCGGAGTGGACGATGCCGCGCGCGCCGATGACGCAGCGCGCATGGAAGGTCACGTTGGCGAAAAAATGCGTGCGCTCGCCCACGCTGGCGTCGCGGCCGATGTAGCAGCCCGCGTCGATCACGGCGCCGGGCCCGATGGCCGCGCCCTCCTCGACCGTGACGTGCGGACCGAGGAAGGCGGTCGGGTCCACGCGTGCCCCCGGGTGCACGGCGGCTGTCGGGTGGATGCCCGGCGCGGGCGTATGTCCGGGCGCGCACAGGTATTGCGCCGTGCGCGCGAAATACGCGTACGGGTTGTTCGTGACGATGCGCGCGCCCGCGTACGTGGCCGCGACTTCAGGCTCGTCGAGCGGCGCCAGGATCAGGGCCGCCGCGCGGCTGTGCGCGGCCACGGCGCGCAGCCGGCTGTTACTGAGAAAGCTGATGTCCGTGGCGCCCGCGCGGTCCAGCGGGGCGATGCGCGCCACTTCGATGTCCGGGTCGCCTTCCAGCCGGCCGCCGAAGCGCGTGACCAGCTCCACGAGTCGTGCCCCCATCCCAGCCTCCTGTCGCGTCGTTGCGTCGATATGCGGTTCGACAGGGACGCCAGGCCGGCAGTTCCGGATCCCCGGGGGAAAACGGAAGCGGTGTGAGCTACCGCAAAAGAAAAAGCCCCGCTCGCAACCGGCGCGTTGCATGCCGGTCGAAAGCGGGGACAGGGGACGTAAAAGGTACTGCTAAGCGATCAGAACTTGCCGCGCACGCCCAGCTGGAAGGTGCGGCCCGGATCGAACGACGTGAACTGTGCGTTCGGGAACTGGAAGTAGCCTTCGCGCTTGGCCTTGTTCAGGTTGACGATGTCGAACGTGATCGTCGGCCAGTTGTCGCGGTTCAGCACTTCTTCCAGGTCCACGCTGGACGAGAAGTCGGCCTGCTTGTACGAGCGGCCGTACAGTGCCGCCAGCGTCACGCCGCTCTGGTTCGCGTTGGCGCTCTGGCTGCCCTGCTGGTACTGGTGCGAGATGCGCGCCATGTAGCCGTGGTTCTCGTAGTAGAAGCCGAAGTTGTTGCTCTTCTTCGGCACGTTCAGCGCCACGAAGCCGTTGGTGCCCTCGCCGCTCGCGCTCTGGTTGATCAGGGTCGCGGTCTCGCTGAAGCCGAAGCCCTTGATTGGCAGCAGCTTGTCGAGCGGCTGGACCCAGCCGATCTCGAGGCCGCGCACGGTCAGGATGCCGCCGGCGTTGCGTTCCTGGCTCATCACGACGGTGGCCACGTCCGGACCGCCGCGCGAGTTGATCGCCACCTGCTGCGTCGGGATCAGGTTGTTGTACGTGATGCCGTAGGCGGCCAGGGCGGAGAACGGCATCGTCAGGTTGTCGATGACGGTGAACCCCTTCACCTTCTTCTGGAACACGGTCAGGCTCACATAGCCTTCGCGGCCGGTGTACCAGTCGATGCCCAGGTCGATGTTGTTCGACAGGTAGGGCTTCAGTTCCGGGCTGCCGATCGTGCCGACGTCGGCCGACGTGCCGCTGAAGTTGATGCCCGGACGCAGCGAGTTCGGATTCGCACGGGTCATCGTCTTCGACGCCGCGATGCGGGCCACGATGTCGCTGCGCAGCGTGATGGCCGCGGTGGCCGACGGCAGCGTGTTGTTGTAGGTCGTGTCCTGGTAGACCCACTCGGTCTGGTTCGGGTACTTCGAACCGTTCAGCGTCAGGCTGGCGTTGCGCGGATCGCTGAACGAGTTCAGGGAGCCCACTTCCTGCTTGGTGCGGACATAGCGTACGCCGGCGTTGTAGCGGACCGGGAAGCTGAACAGCTTGGTTTCGCCGTTGAGCTCGGTGTAGAAGCCGGTGGTACGCTCACGCACATAGCCCGAGCTGGCGCCCGTCGACGAGCTCGTGGAATCCGGCGCGCTCGAGTTGTACGCGTCGTAGTTCGAATCCTTGCGGAAGCGGTCCCAGTCGACGACGAGGCGGTCGTGCGGGCCCTGCACCAGGTAGGAGGCCAGCTTGTTCAGCGGAATCAGCGAACCCTGGTAGGTGAGCGGTGCCGTCTGGCCGGCCGTGTAGCCGGTGCCGTAGCCCGGGTACAGGGCGCTAGCGCTGGCGCCCGGCGTGCTGGCGCCGTCGCACGGCGGCGCGCCATTCGGCCCCTGGATGAAGACGCTCGGGTTGTTGCCGCAGACGGCGGCCTGCCAGGCGGCCGAGTTGTCCTGGCCGCGGATGCGGCGGTCGATGTCGTCGTAGGCGAGACCGGCCTTGACGTTCAGCTTGGCATCGCCCCAGGTCAGGTCGGTGTGGAAGCCTTTCGTGCTCGTTTCGCGCAGCTCGTTCTGGATGTTGACGCGGCCGCCGGCCCAGACGAAGTTCGCCGGGTCGTTGACGTCCTTGTTGAACGAAATGCTCGGCACGCCGCCGTTGTTCTGGAACGTGGTGACGAGGCCGCTGCCCGCTGCCGTGATCGGCATGATGGTCGGCGCTTCGTGCGAGAACGTCGACTTGGTGGCGTTGGCCTGGGCTTCCAGTTTCAGGGTCGGGGTGATCTTCCACTCCATGCCCGGGTTGATGCCCTTCAGGTCGGTACGGTCGCGGCGCGGGCCGAATTCGATGAAGTAGGTCGAGTTGGCGTACGTGCCCGACGTGACCGTGCAACCCGTGGTGCAGTCGCTCTTGTCGACCTGCATGTTCAGCGGGATCGCTGCATTGTTGCGGACCGCCCAGGTGTAGGCGATGCGCTGCATGTCGTCGTCCTTCTTGCTGTACAGCGTGTCGACGTAGAAGTGCAGGTTTTCCAGCGGACGCCATTCGGCGCTGAGGATGGCCGAGCCCTTGTCGCGCGTGCCGAAGTAATCCATGAAGCGGCCCAGGCGCGGCACGAGGGCGTTGTCGATCTGGTCGATCGTCAGGCCCGGGTTGTGCGCGAGCAGGAACGCCTGGTCGATCGGCGTGCCCGCCGCAAGGCCGGCGCCGGCGCCGGCCGGAACGGTGGACGGGATCGTCCAGTTGCCGCCGCCGGTGCTGTTGCGGGTCGGCGAGGAGCTCTGGGCTGCCGTCAGGTTCGGGTTCGTCAGGCCGACGGTCTCGTAACCGGTCGTGCGCGACTTCTGGCGGTTGACGGCGATGCCGGCCAGGATACCGAACGTGTCGCCCCAGGTCTTGCTGGCCACGATGGAGCCGCGGCCGCCGACGCCGTCGGCGATCTGCTGTTTCTGCGCCGTGCCGCTGTACGACACGTGGGTGCCCGGGTTGTCGAACGGGCGCGCGCTGCGCATGTTGACGACGCCGGCGGCGCCGCCTTCGATCAGGCCGGCCGTCGGGCTCTTGCTGACGGTCAGCTTGGTGAACAGGTCGGTCGGCAGCAGGTCGAGGTCGACTTCGCGATTGGTGCTCGCGCCGTCGATCGGGCCGGACGACGCCACGGCGATCTGCGCATTGTTCAGCAGGATCTTGGTAAAGCTCGACCCCAGGCCGCGGATCTGGATGTTCATGCCCTCGCCCGTCACGTCGCGGGCGATTTGCACGCCCGGCACACGGCTCAGCGATTCAGCGATATTCTTGTCGGGGAATTTACCGATGTCTTCGGCGCTGATAGTGTCCTGGAAACCGACGGACTCCTTCTTATCCTTCGCCGACGAAAGCAGACTGGCGCGGTAGCCGGTCACCTTGACGACGTTGGTATCGGCCTGGACGACCGGCGCGGGCTGGGCCGGCGCTGCGGTATCTTGCGCATATGCTTGCTGGATAAGGCCTGCGAGCACGCTCAGGCCAAGCACGACTTGCCGGCGCTGGCGGCGCCGTTGTATGGACTTCTCGATCATTGCTGTCTCCTGTGTTTTTCTATGCCTGGGACGTCCCGACGGGTCGTCTTTATGGCTGGCAAAATCAGTGTAGGAGCACAATGTTAACGGTGTCAATCCCGCAAACATAAATGTTATGCGCAAACATCGACGGTAACCTTGCATTTATCAGGCTGTTTTCGACGAAGTCCCTTTTTATGTTTGGAAGAATGGAAAATTTCTTGCGCAAAAAATGGTAGCGTATAGCAAATTCAAAAACGTTGTAGATGTCTGACATCTGATGATAAAACATGCAGAACGCATCGTTTTAGGACATTCCCGCACGAAAATACAGCATGTGACATGGGAAATTGTCGGGATTACGGGAAGAACTGCCATGAACATTGATCAGACGTCTGATGTCTATGGAAGCTGGGCAGTAGACGCGCAGGCCTGCCCGGCCGCTCAGCGCCGTACGACGATGGGTTTCAGGCCGAGTCCGGCCGGCAACGCACGCGCTGCTTCCTGCGCGAGTGCGCGGGATTCGAAGGGGCCGCCGTACAGGCGGTTGACGCTGCCTGAACGGACGACTTCGACCGCCAGGTCGACGCCGGCCTGCTTGAGCTTTTCGCCCAGTTCCTCGGCCTTGCCGTCGCGTCCGTAAGCGCCCAGTTGCAGATAGAAACCCGGCGCCAACACAGCCTTGTCGGCGGCGGCCGAAGCGGATGTCGAGGCGACGGGCGCCTGTGCGCGCGCGACGGCGGCGCTGTCCATGTCGACACGGTCTTCCAGCATGAGGGCGGCGATGGCGGGCGGTGCCGGCAGGGCCTGCGCCTCGGAGGCGGCGGCGCGGCGCGCGGACGCGAGCTGCATCACGTCGCCCGGGAACAGGCGCTCGACCTGGACCTGGTGGCTGCCCTTCCCCAGCAGCCCCAGCTTGAGGGCGGCCGTGTACGAGACGTCGATCACGCGGTCGGAGTGGAACGGTCCGCGGTCGTTGATGCGCACGACGACGGACTTGCCGCTCTCCAGGCTCGTGACGCGCGCGTACGAGGGAATCGGCAGGGTCGGGTGCGCGGCCGTCATCTTGTACATGTCGTAGGCTTCGCCCGACGACGTGCGCTGGCCGTGGAACTTGACGCCATACCAGCTGGCCACGCCGCGCTGGCTGAACGGTTCGTCGTTGATGAGCGGCGTGTATGTCTGGCCGAACACGGCGTACGGCTTGTTGGCGAACTTGGCGTAGGGCTCGTACTTGACGACGGCGTCGGGGGTGTCCAGCAGGCCCGGCGGCGGATTCGCGCCGGGGCCGTCGTCCTGGTAGTAGCCGCCGCGGCCGGAACCGGCCGGCGGCAAATTCGGAAGCTTCGGATCCACGCGGGTGACCTTGTGCTTCCACGGCAGGGGGATCAGGCTTTTGTGTTCGCCGTTCTGGTCCGTGGTACTGCACCCCGCCATCATTGCCAACATCGCAATGACCGCTGGGAGCGACCTCGGAACGGCCTTCGCGTTCTCTTGCATATCAGGTCTGCACCAGTTTGCGGTGTCGTTGAATACTCATCAATATACCACTGCAGAGGCCCAAAGTAATCAGCGCGGTTCCGCCATAGCTCATGAAAGGAAGCGGAACTCCGACCACGGGCAGGATGCCGCTGACCATGCCCATGTTGACAAAGGCATACACAAAAAACATCATTGCGACCGATCCGCCCAACAGGCGCGTGAACAGGTTCGGTGCATTGGCCGCGATCATCATCGCGCGCCCGATCAGCAGCAGGTACAGGAACAGCAACACGAGATTGCCGACCAGACCAAACTCTTCGGAATATACCGAAAAAATGAAGTCGGTGGTACGTTCCGGAATGAATTCCAGATACGCCTGTGTCCCTTTCATATAGCCTTTGCCGGTCACGCCGCCCGAGCCGATCGCGATGGTCGACTGGATGATGTGGAAGCCCTTGCCGAGCGGATCGGACGTGGGATCGATCAGCGTCATCACGCGTTCGCGCTGGTAGTCGTGCATCATCGACCACGCCACCGGCAGGCCCGCGCAGCCGGCCGCGAACAGCGCGCCGAGCGCCTTCCACGACAGGCCGGCCAGGAAGATCACGAAGAAGCCGGAGCCGCCCACGAGCAGCGCCGTGCCGAGGTCGGGCTGCTTGGCGATGAGGCCGAAGGGTATCAGGAGCAGCAGGGCCGCCACCGCGAATGACTTCCAGTTGAGGATGCCCGCCCGGGTCTGGAAATACCAGGCCAGCATCAGCGGCGTGGCGATCTTCATGATTTCGGAGGGCTGGATGTCCACGCCCACGTGCAGCCAGCGCCGCGCGCCCTTCTTGATGATGCCGACGGTCGCCACCGCGAGCAGCAGCGCGACGCCGAACGTATAGATCGGCACGGCGAGCCGCAGCAGGGTCTGCGGGGGGACGATGGCGGCCGCCCACATGAACACGAAGGCGGCGATGATGTTGCGGATCTGGCCTTCCAGGCGGCCGGGGAAGTCGTGGCCGGCAGAGGACAGCGTGACGAGGCCCGTGCACAGCAGCAGGAACAGGATCAGCGACAGCGCCGGATCGAAGACGGTGAAATACGGTTTGAGGCGCCGGCTGAGCGAGCGGCGTTCGGGAAAATGCGCCATGGTTCAGTCCTTGTTGCCGGGGGTCTCGCCGCCCGGCCTGAATTCGGCGCCGGCCGTGGGCGCCACCTGGTCTTCGTCGGCCGGGACCGGGTCGACGGGTTTCGGCGCCGGCTTGTCCGCGTCGCCCGGACGCTTGCCGAGCAGGTAGTAATCGAGTGCCTTGCGTGCGATCGGTGCCGCCACCGCCGCGCCGAAGCCGGCGTTCTCCACGACCAGCGCGATCGCGATGCGCGGATGGTCGGCCGGCGCGTAGGCGATGAACAGCGCGTTGTCGCGCAGGCGTTCCGGGGTCGCGGCGGCATTGTACTTCTGGCCCTTCAGGCCCACGACTTGCGCGGTACCCGTCTTGCCGGCCACGGTGTACTGCACGTTGCGGAACGGGATGAAGGCGGTGCCGCTCTGGTCGGCCGTCACGCCGACCATGGCGCGCTTGACGACGTCGATGTTCTGCTGCTTGAGCGGGATGCGGCCGGATTCCTTCGCCACCGTCGGCGTGCGCGCATGGTTGCCGCCGTCCTCGAGCAGCTTGACGAGGTGCGGGCGCATGATGACGCCGTCGTTGGCGAGCGTCGCCACCGCGTGCGCCATCTGCAGCGGCGTATAGCTGTTGAAGCCGTTGCCGATCGAGATCGAGATCGTGTCGCCGCCGACCCACTTCTGCGCCGCGCGGTTGCGCTTGAAGCGCTCGCGCTTCCATTGCTGCGACGGCAGCACGCCCGTCTTCTCGTGTTCGAGGTCGATGCCGGTCTTTTCGCCGAAGCCGAACGGCTGCATGAAGTCGTGCAGGCGGTCGATGCCCATCTCGTTGCCGAGCTGGTAGTAGTAGGTGTCGCACGACATCACGATCGACCGGTACATGTCGATGTAGCCGTGGCCGCCGCGCTTGTCGTCGTTGAAGCGGTGCCCGCCCAGCATGAAGAAACCGGGGTCGTTGATGCCGTACTCGGGGCGGCGCAGGCCCAGCTCCAGCGCGGCCAGCGCCATGTACGGCTTGAACGTGGAGCCGGGCGGGTACGTGCCCGACAGCGGACGGTTCATCAGCGGCTTGTCGAGCGACGTGTTCAGCTCCGTCCAGCTCTGGGTGTCGATGCCGTCGACGAACAGGTTCGGGTCGAAGCCGGGCCGCGACACGTACGCGAGCACATCGCCCGTCGCCGGCTCGATGGCGACCAGCGCACCGCGGTAGTCGCCGAACGCCTGCTCGACGACCTTCTGCAGCTCGATGTCGATCGACAGGATCAGGTTGTTGCCCGGCGTCGGCGGCGTGCGCGACAGGGTGCGGATCGCACGGCCGCCGGCCGAACGCTCCACTTCCTCGTAGCCCGTCTGGCCGTGCAGCTGGCGCTCGTAGCTCTTTTCCAGGCCTTCCTTGCCGATATGGTCCGTGCCGTTGTAGTTGGCGGCATCGTCGCTGGCGTCGATGACCTTGGCCTCGGCCTGGTTGATGCGGCCGATGTAGCCCAGCACGTGCGAAGCGACTTCGCCCAGCGGATACTGGCGGAACAGGCGCGCCTGCACTTCGACGCCGGGGAAGCGGAAGCGCTGCGCGGTGAAGCGCGCCACCTCGTCGTCGGTCAGGCGGGTGCGGATCGGGACGCTGGAAAAATTCTTCGACTCTTCCATCAATCGTTTAAAGCGTTTCCGGTCTTTCGGTTCGATCGCGACGAGCTTCGCGAGTTCGTCGATGACGGAATCGAGGTTCGCTTCCAGCTTCGACGGCGTGATCTCGAGCGTGTAGGCGGAATAGTTGCTGGCCAGGACGACGCCGTTGCGGTCGACGATCAGGCCGCGGTTCGGCACGATCGGGACCAGTGCGATGCGGTTGTCCTCGGCCTGCGCCATGTACTGGCTGTGCTTGACGACCTGCAGCCAGACGAAGCGTGCGACGAGCAGGCCGAAGCAGATGAAGACGAACAGCACCATCGCCGTCAGGCGCATGCGGAACAGGTGGATCTCGCGATCGCTGTCTTTAATCTCGGTCATTCGGGGAGGCGATGAATAAATGCTTCAGATCGGACGCGTATGGTCCTTGTCGACCGCGCGGCGCTGCGGCGCCAGCAGCAGCCACGTGATCACGGGCCACAGCGCGACGGCGATCACGCTTTCGATGAACACGAGCGCGCCGGGGAATCGGCCCGTGACAAAGAAGCGCACCATCACCTGGATCGCCTGCGTGAGCAGCAGCAGCGGGAACACGTGCATCGCCTGCGTGACGAGCGGGAACCACAGCACGCGGCGGTGGATCATGATCGCCAGGTACGACAGCAAGGTGTACGCGAGGGCGTTCTCGCCCAGCAGCGTGGCGTCGTGCACGTCCATCAGGAGGCCCATGCAGAACGCGATGCCGATGCCGACCTTGCGCGGCTGGTGGATGCCCCAGAACACGAGCACCAGCGCGACGAAGTCCGGCGCGCCGACCCAGCGGCCCCACGGCAGCAGGTTGAGCATGAACGCGCAGACCAGGCTGAACGCGATGAACAGCGGGCTGACCGGCAGCAGGATGTAGTGCGGACGGTTCGTCGTCGGCATCAGGTGCCCTCCTTCGGCCGGGCCGCGGGGTTGGCTGCGGCCGGCGCTCCGGCGGCCGGCGCTCCGGCGGTCGGCGCGGCGGTGGCCGGCGCCCGGGTGGCCGCCGGTGCGGTCGCAGCCGGGCTGCGCGCGGCAGCAGCGGGATTCGCACGCGCGGATGCGGGGTTCTGGTTCGCAGGCGCCGCGGCCGGACGCGCACCGGTGGCGGTACCGGCGGCCGCGGGATTCGCACGCGCGGGCGCGGGGTTCTGGTTCGCGGGCGCCGCGGCCGGACGCGCACCGGCGGCGGTACCGGCGGCCGCGGGCGGCGCGACGGCAGGCGCCAGCGGTTGCGGCGGCAGCGGCAGCGGCGGCACGGGTTCCATGCGCGGCAGATTCTTGCGGGACGTGGTGTTGGCGTTGGCCTTCGGCGCTTCCGCGGCCGGGCGCGGCGGCAGCGGCTGGTCGGACATCACGATCAGCAGCTGGCGGTGGCGGTCGATGCCGGCCAGCGGCTGGCACACGACGCGGCCGAAGGCGCCCTGCGCCACGTTCTCGACCTGGATGACTTTCGCGACCGCGAGACCGGCCGGGTAGACGCCGTCCAGGCCGGACGTCACGAGCACGTCGCCGACCTGGATGTCGGCATTCGGCGCGACGAAGCGCAGGTCGAGCAGGCCCGACTGGCCGCGGCCGTAGGCCACGCTGCGCAGGCCGTTGCGCAGCACCTGCACGGGGATCGCCTGTTCCTTGTCGGTGAGGAGCGTGACTTCGGACGTGAACGGGAACACGCGCGTGACCTGGCCGACGACGCCGGCGTTGTCGATCACGGGCAGGCCGAGCTTGACGCCGCTGCGGGTGCCGCGGTCGAGCACCACGCGGCGCGTGGACGGGTCGCGCGCGTCGTACAGGATCTCGCTCATCTGGGAGCGTACGGGCAGGTGCTCGCGCGCGTCCATCAGGCGGCGCAGTTGCGCGTTCTCGGCCATCTGGAGCTGCGCCTGCTGCATGGCCTGGGCCATCGCGACCTGCTGGCTCTTCAGGTCGCGCACTTCCTTCTGCAGCGCGGAGATCGAGGAAAAATACGTCCCCATATTGACCAGCGCGTCGCGCGGCGCGAGGGCAGCCATCTGGAACGGGTACAGGACCGTTGCCGCCACCTGGCGCACGGCGGTGAGCGCGTGCAGGCGGGCGTCGACCACAAGCAGCGCGATCGACAGGAGAGCGAACACGGTCACCTTGACCCTTGCGGGGGCGCCTTGCTTGAACAGCGGCGGAGGACTGTATTCCATGACTTCCAATAATGCGGGGCCTGCGGCGCCCGCGTCAATCCAGACGCCCGGCGCGGGTACGCGTCAGACGGGCACCAACAAACGCGGACGGCGCGTGCCGCCCCCGGATCGCCGGAACGGTCACACGCCCTGTCCGCGCAGCCACGGCCGGGTTACTCGTACGAGAAGATCGAGCCCAGCTTGTCCATGCGCTCGAGCGCCATGCCCGAACCGCGCACGACGCACGTCAGCGGATCCTCGGCCACCAGCACCGGCAGGCCGGTCTCTTCCATCAGCAGGCGGTCCAGGTCGCGCAGCAGTGCGCCGCCGCCGGTCAGCATCATGCCCTTCTCGGCGATGTCCGCGCCCAGTTCCGGCGGGGTCTGCTCGAGGGCGTTCTTGACGGCCGAGACGATGTTGTTCAATGGATCGGTCAGCGCTTCCAGGATTTCGTTGGACGAGATCGTGAACGAACGCGGGATGCCTTCCGACAAATTGCGGCCCTTGACTTCCATCTCCTTGACTTCGGAGCCCGGGAAGGCCGAACCTATTGCTTTCTTGATCGACTCGGCGGTCTGTTCGCCGATCAGCATGCCGTAGTTGCGGCGGATGTAGTTGACGATGGCTTCGTCGAACTTGTCGCCGCCCACGCGCACGGAACCTTTATAGACCATGCCGCCCAGCGAGATGATGCCGACTTCCGTCGTGCCGCCGCCGATGTCGACGACCATCGAGCCGGTCGCCTCGGACACCGGCAGGCCCGCGCCGATCGCGGCCGCCATCGGCTCTTCGATCAGGTAGACCTGCGACGCACCGGCGCCCAGCGCCGATTCGCGGATCGCGCGGCGCTCGACCTGGGTCGAACCGCACGGCACGCAGATGATGATGCGCGGCGACGGACGGAAGAACTTCGAATCGTGCACCATGCGGATGAACTGCTTGAGCATCTGCTCGGTGACGGTGAAGTCGGCGATCACGCCATCCTTCATCGGACGGATCGCTTCGATGTTGCCGGGAACCTTGCCGAGCATTTGCTTGGCTTCCTTGCCGACCGCCTGGATCGTCTTCTTGCCGTTGGGACCGCCTTCCTGGCGGATCGCGACGACCGAAGGCTCGTCCAGCACGATGCCCAGGCCGCGCACGTAGATCAGCGTGTTGGCGGTACCCAGGTCGATGGCCAGGTCGTTCGAGAAATAGCTACGTAAAAAACCAAACATGTGTGTCCTGATATGCGCAATAGGGTGCGCCTAACATTAATCGGGGAATCCTCGCCGCGACTGCCGAGCGCCTCGCGGGCTTTTCATGCGTGGATGCGGGGCAGGTTTCGCCCGGAGAACGCATTAGCCCGCCATTCTACCTTATAATTTACCGATTAAACGCTGAAAAACGGGTGGTTTCGTGCCCATATCAGCCTGTGAGATCGACGGTATTAGAAAGCTTTTATCAGCTTTAGCGCGCCGTTGTCCAAATTTCATTATCTACACACTCATCTTTGAACGCGGTGCCGAACCGCGCCTTTTGCCATGTCCCTGACACTTTCAGACGTAAAACGGATCGCCAACCTGGCCCAGCTCGATATGGACGAGGCCCATGCCGAAATCGCCTTGAACGAGCTGAACGGGATCTTCGCCCTGGCCGACCAGTTGCAGGCTGTCGACACCACGGGTGTTGCGCCGTTGTCGCAACCGCTGGCCAGCGTGCTCGCCCTGCCCTTGCGCCTGCGCGAGGACGTGGTGACGGAAGAAAACCACCGCGACGATTACCAGGCCCCGGCCCCGAAGACCCAGGACGGCCTGTACCTGGTGCCGAAAGTCATCGCCACCGAATAACCCGCAGCGAACGTCGACCATCATGATGCATCAAAAAACCATCAAGGAGCTGTCCGCGCTCCTGCACTCGAAACAAGTCTCGGCGACGGAGCTGACCCGGCACTTCCTCGACCGCATCGCCGCCAGCCAGCATAACGCGTTCCTGGACGTGAATCCGGACCTGTCGCTCGCGCAGGCGCAGGCGGCCGACGCCCGCATCGCGGCGGGCAACGCCGGCCCGCTGACCGGCATTCCCATCGCCCACAAGGATATCTTCGTCACGCAAGGCTGGCGCTCGACTGCCGCGTCCAAGATGCTGGGCAATTATGTCAGCCCGTTCGACGCCACCGTCGTCACGAAATTCGCCGACGCCGGCATGGTCACGCTGGGCAAGCTCAACTGCGACGAATTCGCGATGGGCTCGTCGAACGAGAACTCGGCGTTCGGCGCCGTGAAAAACCCGTGGGACGCGCTGGCCGTGCCGGGCGGCTCGTCGGGCGGCTCGGCCGCCGCGATCGCCGCGCGCCTCGCACCGGCCGCGACCGGTACCGACACCGGCGGCTCGATCCGCCAGCCGGCCGCATTCTGCGGCATCACCGGCATCAAGCCGACGTACGGCCGCGTGTCGCGCTTCGGCATGATCGCGTTCGCCTCGTCGCTCGACCAGGGCGGCCCGATGGCCCGCACGGCGGAAGACTGCGCCCTGCTGCTGAACGAGATGGTCGGCTTCGACGAGCGCGATTCGACCTGCCTCACGGCCGAGCAAGGCAATGCGCGCGAAGACTTTACGCGCGACCTGAACGCACCCTTGACCGGGCTGCGCATCGGCGTGCCTGCGGAATACTTCGGCGAAGGCCTCGCCACGGACGTTGAACAGGCCGTGCGCGCCGCGCTGGACGAATTCGTGAAGCTGGGCGCGACGCTGGTCGAGATCTCGCTGCCGAAGACGTCGCTGTCGATCCCCGTGTACTACATCATCGCGCCGGCGGAAGCGTCGTCCAACCTGTCGCGCTTCGACGGCGTGCGCTACGGCTACCGCGCCCCGGAATACACCGACCTGCAGGACATGTACAAGAAGACGCGTGCGCAAGGCTTCGGCAAGGAAGTCCAGCGCCGCATCATGGTCGGCACGTACGTGCTGTGCCACGGCTACTACGACGCCTACTACGTGCAGGCGCAGAAGATCCGCCGCCTGATCGCCGACGACTTCCAGGCCGCGTTCCGCGACAAATGCGACGTGATCATGGGCCCGGTGGCCCCGAGCGTCGCGTGGGACCTGGGTTCCAAGGCGAACGACCCGGTGGCCAACTACCTGGCCGACATCTTCACCCTGTCGACGAGCCTCGCCGGCCTGCCCGGCATGTCGATCCCTTGCGGTTTCGGCCAGGGCAAGGAGGGAGCAATGCGGAATGCGAAGCGCCCGGTGGGCCTGCAAATCATCGGCAATTATTTCGCCGAGGCGAAGCTGCTGAACATCGCCCACCAGTACCAGCAAGCCACGGATTGGCATACCCGCGCGCCCGAAGGCGTTTGACGCACTGACATACAAGAGAGAACACCATGCAATGGGAAGTCGTCATCGGTCTTGAGAACCACGTCCAGCTCACGACCAACTCCAAAATCTTCAGCGGCAGCTCGATCAAGTTCGGCGCCGAGCCGAACACGCAGGCGAGCCCTGTCGACCTGGCGCTGCCGGGCGTGCTGCCCGTGATGAACAAGGGCGCGGTCGAACGCGCCATCTGCTTCGGCCTCGCGGTCGGTGCGAAGATCGCGCCGCAGTCCGTCTTCGCGCGCAAGAACTACTTTTATCCCGACCTGCCGAAGGGTTACCAGATCAGCCAGTTCGAAGACCCGGTCGTGCAGGGCGGCAGCCTCACGTTCGCGTTCGAAAAGGACGGCAAGCTGGAGACGAAGACCGTCAACCTGACCCGCGCCCACCTCGAGGAAGACGCCGGCAAGTCGCTGCACGAGGACTACCACGGCATGAGCGGCATCGACCTGAACCGCGCCGGCACGCCGCTGCTGGAGATCGTCTCCGAGCCGGAAATCCGCAGCGCCGCCGAAGCCGTCGCCTATGCGAAGGCGCTGCACGGCCTGGTGATGTGGCTGGGCGTCTGCGACGGCAACATGCAGGAAGGTTCGTTCCGCTGCGACGTCAACGTGTCCGTGCGCCCCGTCGGCCAGAAGGAATTCGGCACCCGCTGCGAGATCAAGAACCTGAACTCCTTCCGCTTCATGGAAGAAGCGATCCACTACGAAGTGCGCCGCCAGATCGAGCTGATCGAGGACGGCGGCAAGGTGGTGCAGGCCACGCGCCTGTGGGATCCGGACCGCAAGGAAACGCGCGAGATGCGCACCAAGGAAGACGCGCAGGATTACCGCTACTTCCCCGACCCCGACCTGCCGCCGCTGGCGATCTCGCAGGACTGGATCGACCGCGTGAAGGCCAGCATGCCGGAACTGCCGGCCGCGATGCGCGAACGCTTCATCGGCGACTACGGCCTGCCGGAATACGACGCGCTGATCCTGACGTCGTCGCAGGCGATGGCCACGTATTACGAAGCCGTCGTCGCCAAGGCCGGCAAGGAAAGCGCCAAGGCGGCCGCGAACTGGCTGATGGGCGACGTGTCGTCCGCGCTGAACCGCGCCGACGTCGCCATCGAGAACTCGCCGGTCGAAGCATCGCAACTGGCCCTGCTGCTGAAGCGCATCGCCGACGGCACGATCTCGAACAACGCGGGCAAGAAGGTCTTCAGCCTGATGTGGGAAGCGCAGTCGGAAGACGAGCACTTGGCCGACACGATCATCGAACGCGAAGGCCTGAAGCAGATTTCCGACACGGGCGCGCTGGAAGCGATCGTCGACGAGGTCCTGGCCAACAATGCGAAGTCGGTCGAGCAGTACAAGGCCGGCAAGGAAGCCGCCATCAACGCGCTGATCGGCCAATGCATGAAAGCGTCGAAGGGCAAGGCGAATCCGGCGCAGGTGACCGAGCTGCTGAAGAAGAAGCTCGCGGCCTGATCCCTGTCAATTGCCTAAAACCGGGGTCAGAGCCCGGTTTTAGGCAATGTTCGCCGGGATATTGCCAAAAAAAGGGCTCTGACCCCGGTTCTTATTCGTAGCGGAGCGCGTCGATCGGGTCCAGGCGCGCAGCCTGGCTGGCCGGGACGACGCCGAACACGACACCCACGCCGCCCGAGAACAGCACCGACAGCGCCACCGCCCACCACGGCACGACGGCCGGCGGGAAGTCGGGGATCATCGCGGCAATGCCGACGCCCAGCGCGTAGCCGATCACGAGGCCCAGCAGGCCGCCCAGCAGCGACAGGGTGACGGCCTCGATCAGGAACTGCAGCAGGATGTCGCGGCTGCGCGCGCCGATCGCCTTACAGATGCCGATCTCGCGCGTGCGCTCCTTCACCGACACCAGCATGATGTTCATGATGCCGATGCCGCCCACCAGCAGCGCGATGCCGACGACGCCGCCCATCACGAGCGTCACGGTGCCGCTCAGCTTTTCGAACGATTTCGCGATCTGGTCGGCCGATTCGATCTCGAAATCGTCCGTGTCCTCGGGCTTGAGGCGGTGCGCCTGGCGCATGACCATGCGGATGTGGCTGCGGGTCGCGTCCAGCCGGCCCAGGTCGCGCACGGCGACCGTGATCTGCAGCTGCGGACGCGTGTTGTTGCCGATGATGCTCTGCCCCGTCTTGAACGGGATGATCATGTAGTTGTCCTGCGACATACCGAAGATCTCACCCCGCTTTTCCATCACGCCGACGATCTTGAACCACTCGTTCGCGTACAGGACGAATTGCCCGACCGGGTTCGGCGGCAGGTGCAGGTCCTCGATCAGCTTCTCGCCGATGACGGCCACGCGGCGCGCGCCGGCGTCGTCGGACTCGCTGAGGAACCGCCCCAGCCGCGCGTAGCGGCCATTCACTTCCTGGTAGCTGGCCGTCGTGGCGAACACCTGCGCCGTCGCGGACATGCCCGTGAAGCGCACCTCGGAAAAGCCGGGCGTGAACACGGGGCTGAGGTTGCGGATGCCGTCCACGCGCAGGCGCAGCTGCTCCACGTCGTCGAAACGCAGGTAGTTCACCTTGCCGCGCATGACCTCCTTGAACTCGTTGTGCGGCCGGACCGTCAGGCCGTTGCCGCCCAGTCCTTCGAACTGGTCGGTGACGCTTTTCGACAGGCCCTGGATCAGCGAGATCACCGTGATCACCGACGCCACCCCGATGATAATGCCCAGCGACGTGAGGAAGCTGCGCAGCCGGTGCGCGCGGATCGATGCCAGCGCCGAGCGCAGGCTTTCGAGGAACAGGTTCATGCCGCGTTCTCCGCATCATTCCTCGTGTCCGACACGATGCGCCCGTCGCGCAACCGCACGACGCGCCGGCACTGCGCCGCGATCTCGGGCTCGTGCGTCACCATGACGACCGTCTGCCCGCCCGCATGCAGTTCGCGGATCAGGGCCAGGATCTCTTCGCTGGTGGCGGAATCGAGGTTCCCCGTCGGTTCGTCGGCCAGCAGGATGGAAGGTTTGCCCACGAGCGCACGGGCGATCGCGACGCGCTGGCGCTGGCCGCCCGACAATTCGTTGGGCCGGTGATGCAGCCGTCCGCCGAGGCCCACGCGCTGCAAGGCCTGTTCGGCCAGCGCGAGGCGTTCGCGCAACGGGATGCCGCGGTAGATCAGCGGCTGCGCCACGTTGTCGAGCGCACTCGCGCGCGGCAGCAGGTGAAAGCTCTGGAAGATGAAGCCGATCTCCTGGTTGCGCACGCGCGCCAGCTCGTCGCCGGACATCGTCGCGACCTCGCGCCCGTTGAGCCAGTACGCGCCGGCGCTGGGGCGATCGAGACAACCCACGATGTTCATCATGGTCGACTTGCCGGAGCCGGACGCGCCGATGAACGCGACGAATTCATTGGCCCGGATGTGCAGGTCGACGCCCTGCAGCGCATGTACGGTCTGGTCGCCCATCGTGTACTGCCGCGTCACGCCTTCCAGCCGGATCACGGATGCTCTCCTTCCGCGACCTTCACGTCGGCCTTCTTCGCGACCACGGCATCGCCGTCGTGCAGCTCGCGCAGCAGGCGCGCGGGGCCCACGGCGATCGTCTGGCCCGCCACCACGCCCTTCGTCACTTCCTGGTTGGCGTCGTCCGACAGGCCCAGTTCCACCGTCGTCTTCTTGACCTTCCCGTCCTGCACGACGAACAGGTAGCTGGTGTTCTTCACCTTGTCCTTCGCACCCGGGATTTCCTCGCTCAGCACGGCCTGGATCGGCACCGCGGCGCGCGCCGCGCCGTTGCCGACCACGATCTCGACGCGGCACGTCATGCCGGAGCGCAGCGCGAGCTTCGCGTCGTCGAGGCGCAGCTTGACGACGTAGCTGCGGCCCTGCGTCTGCGCGCCGAGGACGGTCTTCGGCGCCATCGCCACGCTTTCCACGCGGCCCGTCACGGGCTGGTCGGGGAACGCGGCCGGGAACACCTTGGCCTGCTGGCCGACGCCCACGCGCGCGATGTCCGCCTCGTCCACGTTCACCTCGGCCATGATCGAACCGACGTCGGCGATCGTCATCAGCGACGATCCCGCGATGCCGGTGGCGCTGGCGACGGCCGTCTCGCCGATCTTGATCGGCACGGCCGTCACGGTGCCGTCGATGGGCGCGCGCACTTCCGTCTTGGCCAGGTGCTCGCGCGCCTGCGACAGCAGCGCGCTGGCCTGCTCGAGCGTCTCGCGGCTGGCGCGCAGCTCGACCTTGGCGAGATCGACCTGGTGCACGGCGTCGTCGTACTTGGAGATGTCGATGTACTTCGCCTTGTACAGCTGGCCCGTGCGGTCCAGGTTGCGCTGCTGGTTCGCGAGGTTGATCTGGGCGCGCTCGATCGCGATGGCGGCGTTGCGGCGGTTCGCCTCCTGCTGCGCCACCTCGGCCAGGTACACGGTCGGATCGAGCCGCAGCAGGATCGTCCCGCGCTCGACGTGGTCGCCCTCCTTCACCAGCACGCCGGCCACCTTGCCGATGACCTCCGCCGACAGCTGCACCTCCTGGCGGAACACGAGGTTGCCGGTCGCGAGGATGGCCGGGTGGATGGCGAGCTTCTGCACAGTCGCCAGCTCGGCCTCGCGGCGCGTCTGCTTGCCCGCGAACTTCACCGCCACGGGGACGATGAAGAACGCCGCGACGACGGCCGCGCCTATCAGTTTCTTCTTCATGCGCTTATCCGAGGAAGGCGATCTTCGCGGCCCAGATGCCGTAGACGACCGCGTACGGCAATACGGCGACCGTCACGCAGGCGGCGGTCGAGCGTCCCGTCCACGCCTTCAGGCCAAGCACGGCCAGCGCGATGGACCACACGGACGAGAGGTCGAGATTGGTGGCGAAGCCGAACCAGGGGCTGGACATGGGCACGTGCAGCAGCAGGTAGTTGAGCGACACCATGTTCATGTCTTCCGGCGCCAGGCGGCCGCCCGACGTCAGGATCTGCAGCGCCGACAGGGGCACCGTCAGCAGGCGCGGGATGCTGGTCCAGACGGCGAAGCCGAACCACTTGCCGTAGCCGATGCCGGTGCCCATCACCTTGCCCGCCAACAGGTAGTACAGCGCCACGATGGCGCAGATGAGCGGCGTGCCCAGGACGGCGCCGGCGCCGGAACTCCACATCATCGTCTTCGGCGTCAGGAACTGCGCCATCGCGGCCCGCGCTTCCGGCTTCATGGGCCCCTGCGCCGCCAGCATGTGCTCGCGGAACCAGGCGAAATCGAGCGACGAGACGTACCAGCAGCTGACGGCCAGCGTCAGCAGGATCAGGACGAGCAGCGGGATGAAAGGGCGAGGCTTCTCCTTCAGCCGTGCGAAGGTGGGCGAAGGCGCGAGAATGACGTTTCCGATGTCGAAGAGCGGCTGCGTGGCCATGTGGACTCCCTGGTTATTGTGACCAGGTAGCACCCGCCACCCGGTGCCAAGCAGTCTAGGGTGTTTACGCCACGAAAAACTCACCAATTGTCATGACAACGGGGAGACGCCCCAATTTATACGCGGCGTTTACATCGCTTCCAGCAGGGCCAGGGCCTGCGTCCTTGCGGCCGCCCGCAGCGAGCGGCGCAGCGCCGCATCGTCCGTCGTCCGCGCCAGCACCATCCCGCCCACGCACAGCGCGACGATGGCCTGCGCGCGCTGCTCGCCGTCCGCTTCGTGCGCGAGCGCGCCCGCGTACACGTGCACGAGATTGCGGATCAGCTGCGTGTACGCCTTCTGCGGCGACAGCCCCGCGCGCGCGACGTCGCCCGGCAATGCATACAACGGACAATGCGCCTCGATGTTATCGAACACTTCGTCGCTCAGGTAGATGTCGACCAGCATGCGCGCCAGTTCGCGCGGCGCGGGCGGCGGCGAGTCCTTGAAATCGGGCTTGAACGGGTTGCACGTGCTGAAGCTGGCGACGGCCGCCGCGTACAGATCGTCCTTGCTGTCGAAGTGATGATAAAAGCCGCCGCGCGTGAGGCCTGCCTCGGACATCACGCGGTCGATCGACACCTGTTCGAAGCCATGGCGGTTGAACAGCCGGCGCGCCGCATGCACGATGCGTTCGCGGGTCTGGGCCTTGTGTTCGCTACTGTAGGGCATTCGCGTCTCCTTTCGAGAACGGCATTATGCGCGTATTCACATTATGTTCTTGAACATATTATGTGGCCGCGTATTCTGGTTTCCATTCACCACAAGGAGACGACACATGTACACGCTGACCACCTTCCGTTCGGTTCCCTCGTTTGCCGTGGGCCACGTGCGCGACCTGCGCGTGCGCTGGGCCCTCGAGGAAGCGGGCCAGTCCTACGACCTGCGCCTGATCGGCTTCGAGGACAAGGAATCGCCCGCCTACCGCCGCGAGCAGCCGTTCGCCCAGGTGCCCGTGCTGCACGACGGCGACCTGGCGCTGTTCGAAACCGGGGCGATCCTGCTGCACCTGGGCGAGCGCCATCCCGTCCTGCTGCCGCGCGATCCGGCCGCGCGTGCGCAGGCCACGATGTGGATGTTCGCCGCGCTGAATTCGGTCGAGCCCTACGTGGGCAACCTCGCCAACCTCGTCGCGTTTTCCATGGACCAGCCTTGGGCCGAGGCGCAGCGCCCCGTGCTCGAAGAGATCGCGCTCAAGCGCCTGGGCCAGGTGGACGACTGGCTGGAAGGCCGCACGTATCTCGCCGGCGAATTCGGCGCGGCCGACATCCTCATGACGACCGTCGTGCGCCTGCTCGACGGCATGGGTTATGTCGAGCGCTTCGCCCGCCTGACGGCCTGGCGCGACCGGTGCACGGCCCGTCCCGCCTATCGCAAGGCGCTGGCGGCCCAGGTGGCGCAGTACGTCGTCGAGCCCGCGGTCGCCTGATTCAATCGGTCACGGGTACCAGCGGTATCGTGGCCGCCCCGCGCCGGCGCGCGAAGTCCGACGCGATGCCGGCGCGGATCGCTTCGAGCCGGCGGCCGTCGCGGTACAGCAGGTTGTAGCTTTCGAACGGGACGAGGCGGCCGTCCGGCAGCGCGAAGTGGATGCACGATTTCTTCAGCGCGCGCACGTCCAGCGAATACGCGTCCATGAACTGCACGATCAGCACGCGGAACACGTTGTCGTAGCGGAGCGCGGATGGCGCCCTGACGAGCGGCAGGCAGCACATCAGCTCCGACAGGCAGTTGGCCTGCGATTCCGGCGAGTGGTTCGTCGAGAACAGTTCAAAGATGCGGTCCTTCACGGCGCCGTGCAGCGCGGGGTCGCGTTCGAACACGATCGTGTTGCCGCTGCCTTCGACGAGCGTCTGCGGATCCAGCCAGCGCGTCAGCGGCACGGTGCCCTCTTCCGTCTTGATCGCGTAGGCCATCGCCAGCGTGTCCGGATTGCACGGCACGGGCACCACGTCCTCCAGCGTGAACAAGCCGCTTTGCTCGGCGATGCGGCGGCGGATCTCCGACACCGTCAGGCGGTGCAGGCGCGGATCGTAGTCTTCGACGCGGCCGGCATCCTGGATCGGCTGCAAGGTCACGCCGCGCACGCAGGGCTGTTGCAGCGCGAAGTCGATGATGTCTCCGATCTCGCCGTCGTTCAGGCCCTTCTTGAGCGTGACGACGAGCGTCGTCGACAGGCCGGCTTCGTTGAGGTTGTCGAGCGCCTGGCGGCGGATGCGCGTGAGGTCGGCGCCGCGCAATTCGCGATGCACCTCGGCGCGCAGCGAATCGAATTGCAGGTAGACCTCGACGCCGGGCGCATAGGTCGCGAGGCGCCGCACGAATGCCTTGTCCTGCGCGAGCACGATGCCGTTCGTGTTGATCATCACGTGCCTGATGGGGCGCGCTTTCGCGGCGTCGAGGATGGCCCAGAACTGCGGATGCAGGGTGGGCTCGCCGCCGGACAGCTGCATCACGTCCGCCTCGCCTTCGTTGGCGACGACGGCGTCGAGCATGCGGATGACCTCTTCCAGCGGACGATGGCGTTCGCGGTGCGTGCCGCTCTCCGCATAGCACACGGGGCAGTTCAGGTTGCAGTTGTCCGTGATCTCGACGACGGACAGGCACGAGTGCTGCATGTGGTCCGGGCACAGGCCGCAGTCGTACGGGCAGCCGTACTCCATCTTCGTGTTGAACTGCTGCGGCATCTCGGGGTGCTTGACGAAGACTTCGCGGCACAGGCGGTAATATGCGACGTCGTCGCTGACGAGCACGCGTTCAAGGCCGTGCGCGCCGCACCATTTGTCCATGTAGACCTTGTCGTCCTTGAACACGATCTTCGCTTCGACCGGATGCAGGCAGGTCGAGCAGACGGACGTCGTCGTGTCGTAGAACAGATAGGGGCGGGTCTTGCGGGTCATGGGAGCTCCTTGCGCGGCGGCGCGGGATAGTCGCGTTCGGACGCCGCGACCTGGCGGCGCAGGTCGTCGGCCAGGCGGTCGGCGGCGGCGACCATATCTGCAGGAAGCATGGCTTTGGCGCCTGCGACGGCCGCGGCGTTGCCGGTCAACGTCAGCAGCGCCAGCGCATCGATGCGCTCCACGGGGGAAGCGCGATCTGCTTTCGCCTCCCACGACAGATAGTTCACGTCTCCGCCGCCGCAATGCAGGATGTTGCGCGCCCGCCAGAGCCGGGACTCGTCGGCGCGGCCGGCACGGGCCAGCAGCTGCGCGGCCCGCAGCGCGGGCTCGACGCGAAACATGTCCGGTCCGGGCTGGACCACGCAAATTTTGGTGGCGGCACACTGCAGCAGGACGATGCCGCGCGCTCGATCCCGTGGGTTGGCGCCGAAAGGTTCGTAGCCGCCCCACGACCTCATACCGCCCAACATCTCGCCCAACAGCGCCTGGGCCGGGGCGTAGTCCTGCGCGCTCGCCTGCTCCAGCAGATCCAGCGCACGCGGCACGTCCGCCTGTTTCCGGTCCCGCGTCGACACCAGGGTATACGCGAGCGAGGTGCGCGCTGCCGGGTTGCCCGCCGCGGCAGCGCCCGCCAGCTCGGCGATGCGGCGCTGGCGGGCTGCTTCGGCGTCGCGCTGCTGACGCTCATCGCGGTTCTTGTTGACCGCATCGATCGCGACGCAGCCGGTGCCGCCGATGAAAGCGAGAGCCAAAATCAGCATCCCGCCACGTGCGCGGGAATCAGCGAAAAGAGTCATGTACGGGCAAGCTCCCGTGACTGGAGGAACACGAACGGCAGGTAGCACACCAGTGCCGCGATGCACACCCACTGGATGCCCGACAGCCCGAACGCATACGCATACGGCACCGGCTTGACGCCATCCACGACGAGGCGCCAGGCCAGGTAGGACGCGAGATACAGCTTGAACGCGAGCCCCGGACTGCGCGCGAGCGGCGCGCGCCAGCGCCACAGCAAGCCGCCCACACCCAGCACGAACAGCATGTCGTAGACCTGCGTGGGATGGCGCGCGATGCCGTCGCCGAAGTCGACACCCCACGGCAGCGCGGTCGGCACGCCGTACGTGCCGTCATGCAGGCCCGCGAGGAAGCAGCCGATGCGGCCGACGACCGTACCGGCGACGAGAGGCAGGATGAACTGGTCGCCCGTCGAGCGGCGGATGCCCGTGAGCTTCTTGGCGATCTCCACGCCGAGCAGGCCGCCCAGCAGCCCGCCCACGATCGACTGGCCCGACGCGATCAGGCGCCAGTCCGGCACGGTGCCCTGCCACAGGTGCGGCATCTCGATCCAGAACACGAGCTTGTTGCCGATGGCGGCGCCGAGGATGCAGCCGACGACGACGGCGAAGGAGCCCGGCTGCAGCAGCGCGGGTTGACGGGCGCGCCGGCGCTGCCAGCGGTACAGTTGCACGCCGCCGGCGAGGGCCAGCCATTCGAATACGAGATGGACCGGTTGCGCGGTCGCGGCGGAAAGCGCGGGACCGTTCATGCGCCGCCGGGCGGACGCTTGCGCCACAACCTGACGACAATCCAGCCGCACACGAAGGCGATGCCGAGCCCGATCAGGCCGAAGACGAGCGCGACCGACGAGAAGTTCTCGGGCCCGGGCGAGGACAGGCCGGCCAGCCCGCCGAAAGTGCCAGCGGCGCCGCACAGGCCGAAGCCCGCGAGCGCCAACGAGAGAATGGCAGTCAGAAAACCGCGCGCGACATTGTTCATGGCAGCTCCCAAATAGTTGCCGCCATTACATCACAGTCCGCGGGTTCAGGCCACGCCGTATTGCTGGCGGTACGCCGCCACGGCGTCCTTGTGCCGGGCCAGCGACGGATCGGCTTCCAGGTAGCCGAACAGGTCGGCCAGGCTGGCGATCGGGATCACGGGGATGCCGTAGGCCTGGCTGACTTCCTGCACGGCCGACAGCGGCGACAGCACGCCGTCCTTGCCGCCCCGTTCCATGCGGTCGAGCGCGATCAGCACGGCGGCCGGTTCGGCGCCGGCGGCACGGATCATCGCCACCGATTCGCGCACCGAGGTGCCGGCCGAGATCACGTCGTCGATGATGACGACCTTGCCCGCCAATTTGGCGCCGACGATCGTGCCGCCTTCGCCGTGGTCCTTGGCTTCCTTGCGGTTGTAGGCGAACGACGTGTTGCGGCCTTTCGCGGCCAGCGCCACGGCGGTCGCGGAGGCGAGCGTGATGCCTTTATAGGCCGGGCCGAACAGCATGTCGAATTCGAGGCCGGAATCGAGCAGGGTCTGGGCGTAGAAATCGGCCAGCTTGCCGAGCGTGGCGCCGTCGTGGAACAGGCCCGCGTTGAAGAAGTACGGCGACTGGCGGCCCGCCTTGGTGATGAACTGGCCGAACTTCAAGACTTCGGCTTCGACTGAAAACGCAATGAACTGTTGGCGCAGATTGTCCACGACACGACCCTCGAACTGTGAAAACCGGTATTGTAATCCGCCCCGCCCCCGCCCGCGAAGCCGGTATTCCACCACCCGCGCGAGACGGCGCAGGCGCCGTTCCGTGCGCGGCGCCCGCAGCGCCCGGCCGACCATGGCGAGGAATGCGTCCTCGGCGCGGCGGACGTCCTCCAGTTCGGCCTGGATGCGCACATGTTCGGTCGTGTCGCGCACGAAGCAGCGGGTGTAGCGCAGGCGGCCGTCCTCGAAACAGGCGTTCGAGCGGATGAGCACGTGCCGGATCGAACCGTCCTTGCAGCGCAGGCGCGCCGGCTGGTCCAGCACCGTTTCGCCGGCCGCCAGCCGCGCCAGCATGTCGGCGGCGACGGCCGGATCGGCGTGGAACCGGGCGGCGTTGTGCCCGACGTATTCTTCCCAGCGGTAGCCGAGCATTTGCAGCTCGGCCTTGTTGGCCCACAGGATCGTGCCGTCGGCGCCGACCTGGTGCAGTCCTTCGGCCGCGTTCTCGACCATGTCGGCGAACTCGCGTTCGCGCCGCAGCAGGTCGCGCTCCGCCTGGCGCCGCCGCGCCGCCTCCGCGTGCAGCGCATGCACTTTCTGCTCGAGCCGGACCAGGTTGATGTCGACGGGTTGCCCGGACGGCAGCGGCGCCGCCACGTCGGCGCAAGCGTGGTCGTGCCCCGCGCAGACCTGGCGGAACACGTGCGCCGCGTCGGGCGACGGAAACAGGGTCCAGGGATAAGCGCAGAACAGCGAGAAATCGAGCTTGCGCGCCAGCTCGTTCCACAGCCGCTCCAGGTGCAGGGCCGCGTCGTAGCGGCCGCGCGCGCACAGCAGCGCCACCATCTCGCCGAACGCGTGGACGGGCGCGCCGCCGGCACAGGCTTCGGCGACCACGCGACCGACCTCGTACTCGAAACGGGCGCGGTCGGGCCAGCCGTCGACCATCAGGCGCGCCAGGGTCGTTTCGGCGTCGAACCACGTGACGTCGCGCGACGGCGGCGCGGAGCGCCCTTCCGCCCGCGCCAGTTCGTCCAGGCGCCGGCGCAGCGCATCGGTGTGCGCGCCGGTGGCGATGACGATGGCCCGTCCCCGCGTCCGCAAGGCCCGCTCGATGAAGGAGGCGACCTCGTCGAGCAGCATGTCGCTGTCGTCGTAGAAACGCACGAAATGCCCCGTCTTGCCGTGTTTGCCGGACAACAGGTCATCGGTCTTGATCAGCATGGGGGTTTCTGATGGATGAAAGATGTCATTCTATCCATGTCAAGGGCGGTCAAGACGGCGGCGGCCGTTCAGGTCGCCGCTGTATTGACATAAATCAAAACGTCAGACGTTCAGTCGGTGCCCGCAGCCAGCCGCACGACGACATCGGGATTGACCGGTTTGACGAGGTGCGCGTCGAACCCCGCCCGGGCACTTTGCTCGCGGTCGGCCGGCAGGCCGTAGCCGGTCAGGGCGACGAGGCGGCAAGGGTGGTCGTGCAACAGCGCGCGCAGGCGGCGCGCCACCTCGTAGCCGTCGAGGACCGGCAGCCCGATGTCCAGCACGGCCAGGTCGGGCAGGAAGTCCGGCACGGCGGTCAGGGCAGCCACCGGTTCGTGGAAGACCCGCACGTCATGGCCGTGCGCGGCCAGCAGGCGCGCGAGCGTGTCGGCGCCGTCGACGTTGTCGTCCACGACCATGATCCGGCGCCGGACGGCCGCCGCCGCGTTCGCAGCCGGCGCCACGTCCGGCACGGCGCAGGCGGCCGGGGTACGCCGGGGCAGCAGCGCGACGAACTCGCTACCTTTGCCCGGCCCGGCGCTGTGCGCTTCCACCTGGCCGCCATGCTGTCCGACGATGTTCCTGACGAGCGCGAGCCCGATGCCCAGGCCGCCCTCGGCGCGGTCGATGGCGCGCTTCCCCTGGAAGAACAGATCGAACACCTGGGCGCGCAGTTCCGGGCTCATGCCGATGCCGGTGTCGCTGACCGCGAGGCGCACCCGTTCGCCGTCCACGCCATGCGCGCGCAGCACGACCTTGCCGCCGGGCGGCGTGTAGCGCGCCGCGTTCGTCAGCAGGTTCGACACCACCTGGGCCAGGCGCATCGGATCGCCCTCCCAGGCCAGGTCCGGTTCGATGTCGACGTCGAGCCGGTGGCGGCGCTGTTCCAGCAGCGGCCGGGCCATCTCGATGGCCTTGCCCAGGGGCTGCGCGAGGTCGACCCGTTCGCACTGCAGCTCCACCTTGCCGCGGGTGACGCGCGAAATGTCCAGCAGGTCGTCCACCAGCCGCACCAGGTGCTGCACCTGGCGTTCGATGATCTCGCGCTCGCGCGCGAAGCCGGTCTCGCCGCGCATGCGGATCAGTTTCAGCGCGCTGACGATCGGCGACAGCGGATTGCGCAGCTCGTGGCCGAGCATGGCGAGGAATTCGTCCTTGGCGCGGCTGGCGGCCGTCAGTTCGGCCAGCAGTTCGGCGCGTTCGGCGTGGGCGTGCTCGATTTCCTGGCGGGTGCGCACGTGCTCGGTGACGTCGACGGCCACCACGATCATGCCGCGCTCCTCCCCTTCTTCCACCGCCAGCGGCTCGACGCTGAACTTGAGATAGCGCCCGTGCACGTGCAACTCTTCCACGCGGGCCGCGCGGCCGGTGGCGTGGACGTGTTCGAGCAGGTGGTGGATCTCGCCGCCGCGCAGTTCGGGAAAGGCGCGCAGCAGCGGCAGCCCTTCGATGCCGTCGCGGCCCACCAGGTCGCGGTAGCAGCGGTTGGCCAGGCGGAACACGAAGTCCGGCCCCATCAGCAGGGCCGCCGCCACCGGGGCGTCGAGCAGCATGCGGTCGCGCTGCTTGAGCGCGATGTCGCGCTCGCGCCTCTCGGTCGCGTCGCGCGTGAAGCAGCGCGTGTAGCGCAGCTGGCCGTCCTCGAAGCTGCCGTTCGAGTGGATCAGCACATGCCGGATCGAGCCGTCCTTGCAGCGCAGCCGGGCCGGATAGTCGTACAGCGTGTCGCCGCACGCGAGGCGGGTGACGATGTCGTCGATGACCGGGCGGTCGACGTGGAACTCGGCGATGTTGTGGCCGACGTATTCCTCCCAGCCGTAGCCGAGCATCTGCAGCTCCGCGCGGTTGGCCCACAGGATGGTGCCGTCGGCGCCGACGCGGTGCAGGCCTTCGACCGCGTTCTCGACGAAGTCCGCGAGTTCGCGCTCGCTCCGGCGCAGCACCCGTTCATTGTCCTTGTACCGGCGCACCTCCGCGCGCAGCGCCCGCACCTCCTGCTCGAGCCGGATGCGGCCGATGTCGGCGTCGCCCTCGGCCGGCAGGGCCAGCGCCGTGTCGGCGCAGGCATGATCGTGCTCGGCGCAGACGCGGCGGAACGCCTGCGCCAGCTCGGGCGTGGGGAACGCATCCCAGGGATAGGCGCAGAACAGCGAAAAGACCAGGCGCCGGGCCAGGTCGTTCCAGAGTTCCTCGAGCCGCAGCGCCGCATCGTGGCGGCCGCGCGCGCACAGGAGCGCCACCATTTCGCCGAACGCATGGACGGTCGTGCCGCCGGCGCAGGCCGCGGCCACCGCGCTGCCCACCGCGGCCTCGAAACGCGCCGGGTCGGGCCACCCGTCGACCATGAACTGCGCGAGCACGGCGTCGGCGTCCATCCACGCGACCCGCACGGCCGCCGCCGGACCGAGGCGCCGGCGCAGCACGTCGATGTGGTCCGGCATGGCGATCACGATGCCCTTGCCGCCCATAGGCACGGCCTGCGCGAGGAACGTCGCGACTTCGTCCAGCATGACGTCGCCCTCGTCGTAGAACCGTACGAAATGTCCACTCCTGCCGTATTTCCCCGACAGCAGATCATCCGATCTGATCAGCACGTCAACTCCTTGTGCGGGGTGAAAGTGCCCGGACCCCGGGCACAATGGACCAGTTTAACATACCGGACCGGACATTTAACGTTTGTTTATCCGCCATGGATGTGTTGATGGAAGTCAAAACGAGCTACACTATCGCCCTTGGCCCACCGCACTTTTGTCCAGATCCATGCCACGAATTATCTCCGCCAACCTGAACGGCATCCGTTCCGCCCACAAGAAGGGTTTCTTCAACTGGATGGCCAGCCAGGACGCCGATTTCATCTGCGTCCAGGAGCTGAAAGCCCAGCAGGCCGACATGACCGAGGAATTCCTCGCGCCGCACGGCTACCACGGCCATTTCCATTATGCCGAGAAAAAGGGTTACTCGGGCACGGGCGTCTACAGCCGCACGAAGCCGGATGCCGTCAGGACGGGCTTCGGCTGCGTCGAATTCGACAACGAAGGCCGCTACACCCGCGCCGACGTGGGCAACCTGACCGTCATTTCCGTCTACTGCCCGTCCGGCTCGTCGTCGCCGGAGCGCCAGGAAGCCAAGTTCCGCTTCATGGAAGTGTTCCTGCCACACCTGCAGGCGCTCAAGGCCGAGGGCCGCGAAATCGTGATCTGCGGCGACTGGAACATCGCGCACAAGGAAATCGACCTCAAGAACTGGAAGGGCAATAAGAAGAATTCCGGCTTCCTGCCGGAAGAACGCGCCTGGATGACCCGGATCTTCGACGAACTGGGCCTCGTGGACGTGCACCGCGGCATCGACCAGCGTCCCGAGCAATATACGTGGTGGAGCAACCGCGGCCAGGCGTGGGCGAAGAACGTCGGGTGGCGCATCGATTACCACGTCGCCACGCCGGGCATCGCCGCCAAGGCGCACACCGTCTCCATCTACAAGGACGAACGGTTTTCGGACCATGCGCCGTTGATCATCGATTACCACCTCTGATAATTCCCCCCGGCAAGGGGGAAATCCGCTCATATATGTCGTAAAAACATCAACTTACCCACTTCGGCAGTGGGTTTGTTGATATGATCGTTCACTAAGTTTTCCTTGTGGAATCTTTTTCCACGACGTCAAACACTGTCCGCGAACGATCATGCCCACCCAGACCCCTCTTTCCTTCGTGCCGAAGTTACTGGCGCCCCCTACGCCGATCTTCACGCCGGGCCACACGAGTATTACCCTGGATTTCAGCACCGACATGGCGGCTGGGAGCGGGTCGGTCATCATCACGGACGGTGCCATACAGACCGTGATCGACCGCGTAACGGGCGAGCCAACGCTGCGGGTGGTCGGCGCGACCGACACGCACACGATATCGGCATCCAGCCTCGTCATCGAGGGCACCCAGGTCAAGCTGGACGTGGCCGGCCTGCTGCCCGACCACACCTACAGCCTGGTCATGGGCGCGGATGCGCTGCAGTCGACAGCGCATGTGGCATTCGGCGGCGTACGCTCGACTTCGCAGGTGCCGATCGTCACGCCGGACGCCCCGGACACGCTCGGCCCGCAGTTACTCAAGATCGACACCGACAGCAGCGTCCTGAAAGCGGGGGGCAGCATCGTCGTCACGTTGACGTTCTCCGAAGCCGTCGACGACCTGCCGGCGGATGCGTTGAGCGCGCAGCACGCGGAGATCACCAGCCTGACCAGGAGCGACGGCGGTCTCACGTGGACAGTGCTTCTGGCCGCGCCGAAAGACGCCACCACGGCACTCGGCAACGTCCTGAGCCTGGACATGACCAAGGTGCTCGACGCGGCCGGCAACCACGGCAGCGGCACGAGCAACCTCGCCAGCTACACGGTCGACACGCAGGCCCCCACGGCTACCGTCACGCTGGACAACGCCCTGCTCGGCGGCGGCCACGATGCCGTCGCGACCATCACGTTTTCCGAAGCCGTCACGGGCCTCACGTCCGCCGCGCTGAACGCAGGCCACGCGACCGTCTCGAACCTGCACACGACGGACGGCGGCACGACCTGGACCGCCACGCTGAGCGGCACCGCGGCCACCAGCGCGGGCGGCAACGTCCTCGCCGTCGACCTGGGCCAGGTGAAGGACCTGGCCGGCAACGCGGGCAGCGGCAGCGCGGTGTCGGCGGCCTACACGGTCGATACGCAGGGACCGAACGCCGTCGCCATCGCCCTCGACAGCGCCACGCTCGCCGCCGGCAAGCCCGTCCATGCGACGTTCACGTTCGCGGAACGCGTGCAGAACCTGGCGCCGGACGCGATCACGGCACCGCATGCGACGGTGTCCGATCTCGCCAGCAGCGACGGCGGCAAGACCTGGACCGCGACGCTCTCCGCGGACGGCACCGGCACCTGGACCGGCAATGCCGTCAGCGTCGACCTGGGCAAGGTGGCCGACCTCGCCGGCAACGCGGGCAAGGGCACGAGCGCGAGCCCGGCCTACACCGTCGACACGCAGGGGCCGACCGCCACCCTGGCACTGGACGGAACGGCCGTGCACACGGGCGGCACCCTGGGCCTGACGCTGCATTTCAGCGAGGCCGTGAAAGACCTGACGGCGGCCGCGCTGCAGGCGCCCAATGCGGCGCTCGCCAACCTGCAGCACTCCGGCGACTACCTGACGTGGACGGCCACGCTCACCCCGCAGGGCGGCGTCACCGACGCGACCAATGCCGTCATCCTCGATCTCGCGAAGGTGCACGATGTCGCGGGCAATGCCGGCAGCGGCAGCACGGCCTCCGGCAACTACGCCATCGACACGCACGGCCCCGGCGCCGTCGCCATCGCGCTGGACGGCGCCACGCTCGCCGGCGGCAACAGCATCCACGCCACGTTCACGTTCGACGAAGCCGTGCAGGACCTGCCGCTCGCCGCGATCGGCGCGCCGCACGCGCACGTGACCGGCCTCGCGACTAGCGACGGCAGCAAGACCTGGACCGCGACCCTGACCGCGGACGGCAGCGGCACCTGGACCGACAATACCGTCTCCGTCGACCTGGCCCGGGTGAAGGACCTGGCCGGCAACGCGGGCAGCGGCACCTTCACCGGCGCGGCCTACGCCGTCGACACGGAAGGCCCGACCGCCACGCTGGCGCTGGACAGCACGACCCTGCACGGCGGGAGCAGCGCCACGCTGACGATCCGGTTCAGCGAAGCGGTGACGGACCTGACCGCGGCCGCGCTGCAGGCCCCGAACGCGACGCTCACGAACCTGCAGCATTCGGGCGACGGGCTGACGTGGACGGCCACGCTGACGCCGGCGAGCGGCATCGAGGATGCGGTCAATACCGTCACCCTCGACCTCGCGCAGGTGCACGACGCGCTCGGCAACGCGGGCAGCGACAAGGCGACCTCCGGCAACTACGCCGTCGACACGCAGGGCCCGACCGCTACGCTGGCGCTGGACAGGACCGTGCTGCACGGCGGCGGCGGCGCCACCCTGACGATCCGGTTCAGCGAAGCCGTGACGGACCTGACGGCGGGCGCGCTGCAAACACCCAACGCGACGCTCGCGAACCTGCAGCATTCGAGCGACGGATCGACGTGGACGGCCACGCTCACGCCGCAGGGCGGCCTCACCGCGGCGGGCAATACGGTCACCCTCGACCTCACGAAGGTGCACGATGCGCTCGGCAACGCCGGCCGCGCCAGCGCCGTCTCGACCGCCTACGACGTCGACACGGTGGCGCCGACCGTGACCAGCATCGCGCTCGACAACACGAAGCTGGACGCCACCCACGGCGCCACGCTGACCATCCGCTTCAGCGAAGCCGTGGCCGACCTGGGCGCGGGCGCCATCACCGCCCCGCACGCGGCCGTCAGCGGCCTGCACACGGCGGACGGCGGCCTGACGTGGACCGGCACGCTGGCCAGCAACGACCTGGCGCCCAGCAGCGGCAACGTGCTGTCCGTCGACCTGGCCAAGGTGCACGACCTGGCCGGCAACGCGGGCAGCGGCAGCGCCCAGTCGGAGGGCTATGCGGTCGCGGGCATCGCCAACACGCTCGCCATCGCCCTCGACGGGGCGAGCCTCGACGCGACCCACGCGATCCAGGCCACGTTCACGTTCACGCAGACCGTGCCGAACCTGCCGCTGGCCGCGATCTCGGCGCCGCACGCGAGCGTCTCGAATCTGGTGGGCAGCGCGGACGGCAAGACCTGGACCGCGCTGCTGTCGGCCAGCGGCAGCGGCGACTGGACCGGCAACGTCGTCGGCGTGGACATGACCAAGGTGCTGGACGCGAACGGCCATCCCGGCACCGGCAGCGCGTGGAGCGCCCCGTACGCGGTCGACACGATCGGCCCCGCGGGCGCGACGATCCTGCTTGCCGCCGGTACGCTGAACGCGGGCGGCACGATGGACGTGACCTTCGCGTTCGCCGAAAGCGTGAGCACGCTGCCGGCAACCGCGATCAGCGCGCCCGGCGCCACCGTGAGCGGCGTGCACACGGCCGACGGCGGCAAGACGTGGATGGCGACGCTGACGGCCCAACCCGGCGTGGACACGGGCGGCCTGCACGTCGTGCTCGACCTGGCCCAGGTCGTCGACGCCCACGGCAACCGGGGCGGCGGCTTCGCGGCCAGCACGGCCGCGTACGCGATCGACAGCAAGCCGCCCGTCGTGGCGGACATCCTGTTCGACGACACGACGATCGGCCCGTCGCACGGCATCGGCTTTTCGATCACGTTCTCGGAAAGCGTGAGCGGCCTGACCGCCGCCGCGCTGCAGGCCCCGCACGCGACCGCGAGCGGCCTGGCGACGGCGGACGGCGGCAAGACGTGGACCGGCACCCTGAACGCCGAGGCCGGCGCCGGCAGCAGCACGGGCAACCAGCTGCGCGTGGACCTGACCCAGGTGCACGACGCGGCCGGCAACGCGGGCAGCGGCAGCGCGGCGTCGCTGTCGCACTACAGCGTGAACACGGATGCGCTCACCGCCACCGTCTCCCTGGACGGCGGCGCGCTGGTCAGCGGCGGCAGCGTCGGTCTCACGGTGCGCTTCTCGGCGGCGGTGACGGCGCTCGACGCCTCGGCCCTCGACGCGCCGCACGCCGCGCTCACGAACCTGCACCACTCGGACGACTACCGGACGTGGTACGCGACCCTGTCCGCGGCCGACGCGGGCATCGTCGACAACACCAACACCGTCGGCGTCGACCTGACGAAAGTGCACGACACGCTCGGCAACGCGGGCAACGGCACGGCCAGCTCCGGCAACTACACGTACGACACGACGGTGGCGGCCTACATCTCCGGACTCTTCGTCAGCGACGAAGGTCCGTATGCCGACGATGGCATCACGAACAGCGGCGGCGAATACGCCTACGGCTATTTCATCGGCACCCTGGCCGACAACCAGCAGCTGAAGGTGATGATCGACGAGCAGGAAGTGGACCCGTACGGCCTGCACGTGTACTCGGCGGAAGGCGGCAGCACGTACTGGTATTACGCGAGCGAGGCGTACCTGACCCCGGGCGTGCACACGTACACCGCGAGCATCGTCGACGATGCCGGCCACGCCAGCGCCACGGTGTCGAAGCAGATCACGATCGACACGACGAATCCGCACGTCACCGGTTCGCCCGACGGCAGCACGGCGTTCGACGTCGCGGGCAATCTCGTCCTCACGTTCGACAAACCCGTGTACTGGACGAGCGGGGAAAGCAGCTACGACGGCCTGCAGCTGTACGACTTCGACGGCGCCAGCAGCTACATCCCCCTGACGGAAGCGAACTTCTCGGCCGACCACAAGACCATCACGCTCACGGCCGACGAGCTGCACCTCGGCTCGGGCAACGACTATTCCCTCTACCTGCCCTACGCGCTGACCGACCTGGCCGGCAACCAGGTCGCGGAGCACAGCATCGTCTTCCACACGGCCGGCACCTACGTCGACGTGACGGCGCCGCGCGCGACGAACCTGCGCGCCGACGTCGGCGGCGGCGACTACGGCGTCGGCGCAACCATCGGGATCCGCGTGACGTTCAGCGAACCGGTCGACGTACGCGGCGCCCCCGGCCTCGAACTCAACAACGGCGCCGAGGCCCACTTCAAGGGCCTGAGCGACGACCATCGCAGCGCGCTGTTCGAGTACACGGTGGCCGCCGGCGACAACGACGTGTCCGGCCTGGACTTCGCCACCAGGGGCGACCTGACGGACCATTTCGCGGACGGCGCCGGCAACGTGCTCGACCTCGCGCACATCACGTACGGCTACCTCGGGGACTCGGACGGCTACGGCGGCACGATCCGGATCGACACGCACGCCCCGGACGCCCCGTCCGCGCCGACGCTCGCCGCCGCATCCGATACCGGCACCGCCGGCGACAACGTCACGAGCGTCGTGGCGCCCACCTTCACGGGCAGCGGCGCCGATGGCTGGGCCCAGATCGAACTGTACGTGGGCGACCGCCTGGTCGGCAGCGGCTGGGCCGACGGCGGCGGCAAGTGGAGCATCGACGACGTCCTGCTGGGCACCAACGGCACCTACACGGTCAAGGCCGTCCAGTACGACGCCGCGCACAATGCGAGCGCACCGTCGCAGCCGCTGACGGTCACCGTCGCCGGCTCGACCGCCGCGGGGGCGACGTTCGTGCCGGGCGCCGACAACGGCCTGTCCTCCAGCGACACCATCACGAGCTTCACCGCGCCGGCACTGACGGGCACCGTGGCCGCCGGCACCGAGGTGACCGTGTGGGACGGCGGCACGATCCTGGGTTCCACCACCGCCGGCGACAACGGCGTATGGCATTTCTCGCCCCTGTGGGACCTCGCGAACGGCCAGCACACGATCACGCTGGAACTGCAGGATACCGGGGGCAACGTGACGCCGCGCGACCTGTCGGTCCCGTTCACGTTCACGGTCGACGCCATCGAACCGGACGCCCCGGGACAGCCGGTGCTGGCGGCGGCGAGCGACACGGGCGTCTCGTCCTCCGACGGCATCACGAACGACACGATGCCCACGCTGACCGGCACGGCGGCCGAAAGCGGCGGCCGGATCCTGGTCTACGACGGCGCGTCCCTGGTGGGCGGGGCCGACGTCGGCAATAACCGGAGCTGGACGGTCACGCTCGGCGGCGGCGGGCCGCTCACGGACGGCGTGCACACGTTCACCGTGGTCCAGGAAGATGCGGCCGGCAACCAGGGCGCCGCATCCGCGCCGTTGTCGGTCACGATCGACACGACGGCACCGACGGTGGCATCGACCCAGTCGACCAGCAAGGCGGGGGCGAACTGGCACAGCCTGACGTTCAGCGAAAAGATCGTGTTCGCGCAGAACGGCACGATCGACGTGCTCGACAGCGGCAACGTGGGGCGCTCGCACCATGCGTGGGACGTGCTGACCAACTGGGACATCGCGACCGACACGCGCACGCTGGAGCTCAACCTGGGCACGCTGAACGGCGCCTACCACCTCACGGTGAACGGTAACGCGATCGAGGACGTGGCGGGCAACGTCGCCATCATCGGCAGCGACACCTTCGGCGTCGGACTGACGGCCTGACGTCTCGACCCAAAGTCGTTCCCGCGAAGGCGGGATGCCGCTCTGCGTCATCCCTCCAAGTCTTGCTTGCGTCGCCGCAGCTTGACGAACCTGGGCCCCTGCCTTCACGGGGGCGACGGTTTCAAGCCGGCCACGCCAGCGCGCGGCGGCTGTCGAAGCGGCGTGCTTCTCCCGTGAGCGGATCGTCGAACGCGATGGACCGCGCCAGCAGTTGCAGCGGCGCGGAGAAATCGTCGCCCTTGCACGGCAGCGCGACGGGATAGAAGGCGTCGTTCAGGATCGGCACGCCCAGCGACGCCATGTGCAGGCGCAGCTGGTGCTTGCGGCCCGTGTGCGGATGCAGGCGGTAGCGCGCCACGTCGCCGCGCGTTTCCAGCAGCTCGACGAACGTCTCGGAATTCGGCTCGCCCTCTTCTTCGCGCATCACGAAGAACTTGTCGCCGTCGACCATGCGGCTGCGGTAGGTGAACGGGAAGTCGCGCCCGTGCAGCACGGGCGCCAGCGCCTCGTACACCTTGCGGATGCTGCGCTTCTGGAACATCGACTGGTACGTGCCGCGCGTGGCGAGGTTGTGCGAGAAGATGACGACGCCGGCCGTCTCGCGGTCGAGGCGGTGGATCGGCGTCAGGTGCGGCAGGTCGAACTTCTGTTTCAGCCGCACGAGCAGGGTCTCGCGCAGGAAGCGCCCCGTCGGGATCATCGGCAGGAAATGCGGCTTGTCGACGACGAGCAGGTGCTCGTCCTGGAAGATGATGCCCTCCTCGAACGGAATCGGCGTCTCGTGTTCCAGCTCGCGGTAGTACCAGATGCGCATGCCCTGGCGTACGTGGCTGTCGGCCTGCAACGGCGTACCGTGCGCATCGACGACGTCGCCGCGCGCGAGGCGTTCGGCCCAGGACGGGCCGGCGATGGCGGGAAAACGCTCCTCGAGGAAGGCCAGCATGCCGCCGGTCCGGGTTGCCGTGATCCACAGATAGCTGGGCGCCACGCCGTCCCGCACCGGCAGCGGCACGATGGCGTTGGCCGCGGCCTGGTGGCCCTTCCTGACGAAACGAACCATCGATCCCTTATTTATCAGCGTTGCGCGACGTTGGAGCGGTAAGGCGGCAACCGGTCGACGGACGTGCCCTTGCTGCGCGCATACAGCGGCAGCAGCACGTTCATGTGGCTGTCGATCTGCTCGATGCGATCGCTGCCGCCCGGGTGCGTGGACAGCAGCTCGATCGGCGCGCCGCTCTGGTTCAGCGCCGCCATCTTGTTCCACAGCGCGATGCCCGCGCGCGGGTCGTAGCCGGAGCGCGCGGCGATGTCGAGGCCCACGAGGTCGGCTTCGCGTTCCTCGTCGCGCGAGAATTTCAGCACGAGGAGCTGGCCGGCCGCGTTGGTCGCGCCGCGCACGTCCACGCCGAGCCAGGCCGACAGCGCGGCGCCGCCCAGCTGGCTCGCGAGGCCCGTCGCCGCCGCCTTGCTCTGGCGGTCGCGCCCGTGCTCGCGCAGCGCGTGCGCGATCTCGTGGCCCATCACGGCCGCGATCTCGTCGTCCGTGAGGCGCAGCTTGTCGATGATGCCCGTGTAGAACGCGATGCGCCCGCCCGGCATGCAGAACGCGTTCACCTCGCCGGACTGCAGCAGGTTGACCTGCCACTTCCACTGCTGGGCATCGGGGTTCCAGCGCGCCGTATTCGGGATGATGCGTTTCGCGATGGCGCGCAGGCGCTGCACGCGCGGGTCGGATTCCGGCACGAGCGCGCCTTCCTGCTTCGCCTTGCTCATCAGCGCCAGGTATTGCTGGGCCGACTGCTGGTTGATGGCGTCCTCGGGTGCGGCGATGTCGCGCCACACGCCGCCGATCGAATTGCGCTTGAGCGGCTTGACGGCGATGCCGTCCTGCACGACCTGGTCCTGGTTCGGGCGGTCGTCCTGCGCGCGCGCGGCGTACGCGCCGGGCGTGGCGACGCTCAGGGCGAGCAGCACGGCCGCGCCGTGCTTGAAGAGTCGATTCATGGTGTTCTCCTGCTGGGTTCTGGACACATGATGCCCAAGTCGCGCTCGTAAGTACAACACGATACGCCTACCCGGGCAGCGACGCAGGCGGGGAAACGTCAGACCTTGCTCACGAGATCGCGCTTGCGCAGGCGGAATACCGCCAGGCTGCCGCGCAAATTCGGCAGGAACGACACCGGCTTGCCCTCGGCCAGCGCGACGTATTCCAGCACTTCCAGGCCGCATTTCTCGGCCAGGTCCTTGAAGTCGTAGATGGTCGCGTAGCGCAGGTTCGGCGTGTCGAACCACTGGTAAGGCAGGGTGCGCGACACCGGCATGCGCCCTTTCAGCAGCGCGGCGCGGTGCGGCCAGTAGGCGAAGTTCGGGAACGACACGATCGCTTCCTTGCCGACGCGGACGATGTCGCGCAGGCGCGCCTCCACGTGCTGCATCATCTGCAGCGACGACAGGCACAGGACCACGTCGAACGCGTCGTCCGCGAACAGGCCGAGGCCCTGCTCCATGTCGTGCTGGATCACGCTGATGCCGCGCTGCGTGCTTTCCAGGACCTTGTCGTCGGCGATCTCCACGCCGTAGCCCGTGCAGCGCTTGGCCTGCTCCAGGTAGCGCAGCATGGCGCCGTCGCCGCAGCCGACATCCAGCACGTGGGCGCCGTCGCCGACCCAGTGGGCGATGAACGCGAGGTCGGACCGCAGGGTCAGGTCTTCGTATTTCATGCGGCCTCCTTCTGCTCTGCCGCGATGCGCTGGAAGTAGGCACGGACGATGTTCATGTAGCGCACGTCCTCGAGCAGGAAGGCGTCGTGGCCGTGCGGCGCATCGATCTCGGCATAGGTCACCTTGCGGCGGTTGGCCAGCAGCGCTTCCACGATCTCGCGGCTGCGCTCCGGCGAGAAGCGCCAGTCCGTCGAGAACGACGCGACGAGATATTGAGCCTGCGTGTTTTCCAGCGCCTTGGCGAGGTTGCCGCCATGCTCGCGCGCGGGATCGAAATAGTCGAGCGCCTTGGTGATCAGGAGGTACGTGTTGGCGTCGAAGTATTCCGAGAATTTATCGCCCTGGTAGCGCAGGTAGGATTCGATCTCGAAGTCGATGCCGAAGTCGAATTTGTAGTCGTTCCTCTCGGCCGCGTTGCGCAGCTTGCGGCCGAATTTCTCCGCCATGTCGTCGTTCGACAGGTACGTGATGTGGCCGACCATGCGCGCCACCTTCAGGCCGTTCTTCGGCACCACGCCGTGTTCGTAGAAGTCGCCGCCGCGGTAGTCCGGATCGGTGAGGATCGCCTGGCGCGCCACGTCGTTGAACGCGATGTTCTGCGCCGAGAGTTTCGGCGTGGACGCGATCACGATGCAGTGACGCAGGCGCTCGGGGAACATGATGCTCCACGCGAGGGCCTGCATGCCGCCCAGCGATCCGCCCATCACGGCGGCAAAACACGCGATGCCGAGGCGGTCGGCCAGCAGCGCCTGAGCGGCGACCCAGTCTTCCACCGTCACGACGGGGAACGTGGCGCCGTACGGTTTTCCCGTGGCCGGATTCGTGTGCATCGGGCCCGTGGAACCGAAGCAGGAGCCGAGGTTGTTGACGCCGATGACGAAGAAGCGGTCGGTGTCGACCGGCTTGCCCGGCCCCACCATGTTGTCCCACCAGCCCGCGCTCTTCGGCTGGTCGGCGTAGTGGCCGGCGACGTGGTGCGACGCGTTCAGCGCGTGGCAGATCAGCACCGCGTTCGATTTGTCGGCATTCAGCGTGCCGTACGTTTCATACATCAGCGTGTAGTCGCCGATCGCCGCGCCGCTTTGCAGGCGCAACGGTTCGGCGAAGTGCATCGCCTGGGGGGAGACAATTCCGATCGATCCCATGAAGACTCTTAAGTTGTAACTAGACGGACTGCAGCTGCTCCACGGCTTCGGCGATGGCCGCCGGTTCCATCGCGCGCAGGATGCGCCTGGTGCGCGGCACGAGCCGCGTCAGGTCGCTGGACAGGATTTCCTGCTTGACGGCCAGGAGCTGGGCGGGATGCATCGAGAACTCGCGCAGGCCCATGCCCAGCAGCAGGCGGGTGAGCTTGACGTCGCCCGCCATCTCGCCGCACACGGCGACGTCGATGCCGGCCTTGTGCCCGGCCTCGATCGTCATCGCGATCAGGTTCAATACCGCCGGGTGCAGCGGATTGTACAGGTGCGCCACCTCGTAGTCGACGCGGTCGATCGCCAGCGTGTATTGAATCAGGTCGTTGGTGCCGATGGACAGGAAGTCCAGGCGCTTGACGAACATCGGCAGCGCCAGCGCGGCAGCCGGGATCTCGATCATGGCGCCGACTTCCACCGCCGCGTCGTACTTGATGTTCTGCTCGCGCAGCTGGGCCTTGGCCTGCTCGATCATGCCGAGCGTCTGGTCGATCTCGAACGCATGCGCCAGCATCGGGATCAGGATGCGCACCTTGCCGAATGCCGACGCGCGCAGGATCGCGCGCAGCTGCGTGAGGAACAACTGCGGCTCGGCGAGACAGTAGCGGATCGCGCGCAGGCCCAGCGCCGGGTTCAGCGCCGTGTGTTCCGTCTGGTCGAGCGGCTTGTCGGCGCCCACGTCGAGCGTGCGGATCGTGACCGGGCGGCCCTTCATCGCCAGCACGGCCTTGCGGTACTGCTCGAACTGCTCGTCCTCGCCCGGCACTTTCAAACCCTGTGCGCCACGGCCCATGAACAGGAATTCGGAACGGAACAGGCCCACGCCGACGGCGCCCGCTTCCAGCGCCGGACCGCAATCGTCCGGCAGCTCGATGTTCGCGAGCAGCGTGATCGGCGTGCCGTCCTTCGTGACGGCCGGCGTCTTCTTGAGCTTGAGGAGGCGTTTGCGCGCCTTCATCAGGTTGGCCTGGCGCGCGCGGTACTGCTCCATCACGAGCGCGCTCGGATTGCAGATCACGACGCCGGCATCGCCGTCGACGATCACCCAGTCGTCCTGCTCGATCAGGCGCGACGCCTGGCTCATGCCGACGGCGGCCGGGATGTCCAGGCTGCGCGCGACGATCGCCGTGTGCGAGTTCTGGCCGCCCACGTCGGTGACGAAGCCGACGAACGAGCGGTCGCGGAACGCGAGCATGTCGGCCGGCGAGATGTCGTGCGCGACGACGATCATCTGCGGCTGGAAGTGGTCTTCCTCGGGCACCGGCGGGGCCGACAGCGCGGTCCCCATCAGCACCTTCAGCACGCGCTCGGCCACCTGCTGGATGTCCTGCTTGCGCTCGCGCAGGTACTCGTCCTCGATCTCGTCGAACTGCGCGGACAGCTCGTCGATCTGCGTGACGAGCGCCCATTCCGCGTTGTAGTGGCGGCTGCGGATGATGTCGAGGGGCGCCTCCGAGATCATCGGATCGGACAGGATCAGCACGTGCACGTCGATGAACGCGCCCAGTTCCGTCGGGGCTTCCTTCGGCAGCTCGGTCCACAGCTCCTGCAGGTTGCGGTGCACCTCGGCGATCGCGTCCTGCAGGCGCTTCACTTCCGCCTCGACCTGCTCTTCCGGCACGAGGTAGTGCTTGACGTCGAGCGCGGCCGGCGTGAGCAGGTGCGCGCGCCCGATCGAGATCCCGCGCGAGACCGGAATGCCGTGCAGTGTGAACGATGCCATGGAGGGTCCCGGGTGACGGCCAGCTCGGCTGCTGTCCGGCATTACTCGCCTTCGCCGAATTTATCGTTGATGAGGCCGGTGAGCGCGGCGATGCATTCCTGTTCGTCGGGGCCGTCCGCTTCCAGGGTCACCTTGGCGCCCTTGCCGGCGGCCAGCATCATGACGCCCATGATCGACTTGGCGTTGATGCGGCGGCCGTTGCGGGTGAGCCAGACGTCGCTCTGGAACTTGGCGGCCAGCTGGGTGAATTTGGCGGATGCGCGGGCGTGAAGGCCCAGCTTGTTGATGATCTCGAGTTCCTGTTGAATCATATTTTAATTGTCGTTTCTCTCGTTCATCTGTCCGGTCAGGTGCCGACCCGGATGCGGTTGTCGACCCGGACGGCGCCGTTCTGCGCGCCGGTCAGGGCCATCTCGACCACGACGTCCAGCGTGTCGCGCCGGTACGTAATCGCGCGCAGCAGCATCGGCAGGCTGATGCCCGCGATGACTTCCACGCGACCGGCCTCGGCCAGCGTGTTGCAGCAATTGGACGGCGTGCCGCCCTTGATGTCGGTGATGACCAGCACGCCATCGCCTTCGTCCAGGCGCTGGATTGCACTCTTCGCCAGGGCGTGGATCTCGTTCGTGTCCTGGTCCGCCGTCACGTCGATCGCCTCGAAGCGCTCGGTGGGGCCGCGGAACACGTGCGCGACCGCGGCGATGAATGCCTGGCCCAGCGGTGCGTGGGTCATCAGCAGGATGCCTACCATGTCTTTAATTTCCCGTTACCCGGCGCTCGACGGCGTCGATGAACATCGCCGCGACGTCGAAACCGGTCTGGTCGGTGATCTCCTGGAAACACGTGGGGCTGGTGACATTCACCTCGGTCAGGAAATCGCCGATCACGTCCAATCCTACCAGCAACAGGCCACGCGCCGCCAGAATCGGGCCGAGACTTTCCGCGATCTCGCGGTCGCGCTCCGTCAGCGGCTGCGCGACGCCGGTGCCGCCGGCCGCCAGGTTGCCGCGCACTTCCCCGGCCTGCGGAATGCGCGCCAGCGAAAACGGGACCGGCTTGCCGTCGATGACGAGCACGCGCTTGTCGCCCTTGACGATGGCGGGAATATATTTCTGCGCCATGATCGTGCGCGCGCCGTTGTCCGTCAGCGTCTCGATGATGGAACCAAGGTTCAGGCCATCGTCCTTGACGCGGAAGATGCCGGCGCCGCCCATGCCGTCCAGCGGCTTGAAAATCACGTCGCCGTGTTCGGCGTGGAAGGCGCGCAGGCGCGTGCCGGACGACGACACGAGCGTGGGCGACGTGAACTGGCTGAACTGGGCGATGGTCAGCTTTTCGTTGTGGTCGCGGATCGCCGAGGGTTTGTTGAACACGCGTGCGCCCTGGCGCTCGGCCAGTTCCAGCAGATACGTGCCGTACACGTATTCCATGTCGAACGGCGGGTCCTTGCGCTCGATGACGGCGTCGAACGCGGAAAGGGGCACGGTATCGGTGTCGCCTTCACGGTACCAGTCGTCCGGATCGCCGGTCAGCTGGATCTCGGTGGCCTCGGCCGTCACGACGCCCTCTTCCAGCACCAGGTGGCGCTGTTCGAAGGCATAGATCCGATGGCCGCGCCGCGCCGCTTCGCGCATCATCGCGAACGTCGAGTCCTTGTAGATTTTGAAGCCGGACAGCGGATCTGCGAGAAAAGCGATTTTCATGATGGTCCCAATGGAGGCAATACCACGATTTTAGCCGGAAACGCGGATGTTCGCGGAAAGGCGGCCGCGTCCGGCGGACGAGTTACCGGAGCATCTTCCTGTTGGCAAAACGTCATCTATTCAATCTGCATTTGCGAACCGTCAAACGTGCCGCCGGACCACTTGGGAAGATGCGTCCCAGGAGGACACGATGAGCGACCAAGCCGAGCAGGAACGCATCAACCAGGTCTATCGCCAATGGCATGGCGGCGCCGGGCTGGCGAAACACGCCTGGCACCGGCCCGACATCGTCCGCCAGGCGGCGGCGCGGGCGCGCGTGCTGGCCGACCTGCTGCCGCTGACGGTGGGCCGCGACCTGTCCGCCGTGCGCGCGCTGGACGTCGGCTGCGGCGGCGGCGGCTTCCTGCGCCAGCTGATCGACTGGGGCGCCACGCCGTCCCACCTCGCCGGCACGGAGCTGCAGCCCGACCGCCTGGAACAGGCCCGGGCCCGCACGGCGCCCGGCGTGCGCTGGCACCTGGGCCAGATCGACGTCTTTCCCGACGCGAGCATGGACCTCGTGAGCGCGCACACGGTGTTTTCCGCGCTCCTGGACGAAGACCTGCGGCGCGGCCTGGCCGCCGAGATGTGGCGCGTGCTGCGTCCGGGCGGCTGGACGATGATTTTCGATGTCCGCTACGGCAGCCCGCGCAATGCCCACGTGCGCAAGGTGACGGACGTCGAACTGCTGCGCTTCTGGCCTGCCGCCAGCCGCCACTACCGCACGCTGGTGCTGACGCCGCCCGTGGGGCGCACGCTGGCCGCCCTGCCCTGGCTGATTCCGGAAGCGCTGGCGATGTTGCTGCCGCCGCTGCGCTCCCACTTCATCTACATGGCGCGCAAGCCGGAGACGGACCGTATGGTCTGAATCAATAGATTTCCGGGTCCGGATCGGTCCGTTCCAACTCCAGCGAAGCAGCCAGCAACGCAAGACGCGCCACCACGCCGTACACGTAGAAGCGGTTCGGCGCGGCCGTCCCCGGCTTCGCCTTCAGGTCGGGCACCGCGTGCTGCTGCGCGAACGCGAGCGGCACGTATTGCGAGCCCGGCGCGTTCAGGTTCTGGTCCACGCCGCGCTCGGCGTGCACGCGGTAGAAGCCGCCGACGACGTAGCGGTCGATCATGTACACGACCGGCTCCGCCACCGCGTCGTTGATCGACTCGAACGTGGGCACGCCTTCCTGGATCATCACGTCGGTGACGGTGACGCCATCCTTGATGACCGACATCTTGTTGCGCTGCTTGCGGTTCAGGTCCTTGACCTCGCTCGCATCCTTGACGGTCATGATGCCCATGCCGTACGTGCCGGCATCCGGCTTGACGATGACGAAGGGTTTCTGGTCCTTCATCCCGTATTCCTTGTACTTCTTCTTGATCTTCGACAGCAGCGCCGACACGTTATCGGCCAGGCATTCCATGCCCACGTCTTCCTGGAAATTGACCTCGCCGCATTTGCTGTGCAGCGGGTTCACGAGCCACGGGTCGATGTCGATCAGCTTGCCGAACTTCTTGGCGACCTCGTCGAACGCCTTGAAGTGATTGCTCTTGCGGCGCACGGCCCAGCCGGCGTGCAGCGGCGGCAGCAGCGATTGCTCGTGGACGTTTTCGAGGATGCTCGGGATGCCGGCGGACAGGTCGTTGTTCAGCAGGATCGTGCACGGGTCGAAGTCGGCCAGGCCCACGCGGCGGCCGTTGGGCGAGCGCACGAGCGGTTCCACGACCAGCATGTTCCCGTCCGGGAGCGCGAGCGGCGTCGGCTCCGTCACCTCGGGCGACAGCGAGCCCAGGCGCACGTGCAGGCCCGTCTGGCGGAAGATCTGCATCAGGCGCTGCACGTTCTGCAGGTAGTACGGGTTGCGCGTATGGCTTTCCGGGATCAGCAGCAGGTTGCGGGCGTCCGGGCAGTATTTGTCGATCGCGGCCATGGCGGCCTGCACCGTCAGCGGCAGCATTTCCGTCGACAGGTTGTTGAAGCCGCCCGGGAAGAGGTTCGTATCCACCGGCGCCAGCTTGTAGCCGGCATTGCGCAGGTCCACCGAGCAGTAGAACGGCGGCGTGTGCTCCTGCCACTCGAGGCGGAACCAGCGTTCGATGGCGGGCGTGGCTTCGAGGATCTTCTTTTCCAGGTCCAGCAGGGGACCGGTCACGGCGGTGGCGAGGTGGGGAACCATAAAAATGACGTCCTTCGGGCTTCTTGGCGATATGGTAAGCCGAGATTGGGGTGTTCGAACGTTTTTTAAAGACCTTTATGCAATTTAGAAATAAAAAAAGCGCCCCGGAGGGCGCTTTCGCATATTGCATTCCTGATAATCAGGAGTGGTAAGCCTGCTCGCCGTGGCTCGTGATGTCCAGGCCTTCGCGTTCCTCTTCCTCCGGGACACGCAGGCCGACGACGACGTCGACGATCTTGTAGGCGATGAACGAGACGACGGCCGACCACACGATGGTGGTGCCGACGGCTTCCGCCTGCACGAGGACCTGGTGGCCGATCGAGTACGGGTCGGCGGACATCTTGTTGGTGACGTAGTCGAAGATGCCCTGGCCGCCCAGTTGCGGTGCCGCGAACACGCCGGTCAGCAGCGCGCCCAGGATACCGCCCACGCCGTGGACGCCGAACACGTCCAGCGAGTCGTCGGCGCCGATCATGCGCTTCAGGCCGTTCACGCCCCACAGGCAGACGATGCCGGCGACGAGACCGATGACCAGGCCGCCCATCGGACCGACGAAGCCGCAGGCCGGGGTGATAGCGACGAGGCCGGCGACGGCACCCGAGGCGCCACCCAGCATCGACGGCTTGCCCTTGGTGATCCACTCGCCGAAGACCCACGACACGGTGGCGGCGGCGGTGGCCAGCAGGGTGTTGACGAAGGCCAGCGCGGCGACGTCGCCCGCTTCCAGTGCCGAACCGGCGTTGAAACCGAACCAGCCCACCCACAGCAGCGAGGCGCCGATCATGGTCATGGTCAGCGAGTGCGGGGCCATCGATTCACGGCCGTAGCCGACGCGCTTGCCGATCAGGATCGCACCGACGAGGCCGGCGATAGCGGCATTGATGTGCACCACGGTGCCGCCCGCGAAGTCGAGGGCGCCCTTCTGCCACAGCCAGCCGGCCTTGGCGGTCTCGGCATCGATGGTCGCGGCGGTGAACGCATCCGGACCGGTCCAGAACCAGACCATGTGCGCGACCGGCAGGTAACCGAACGTGAACCACAGCACGACGAACAGCAACACGGCGGAGAAGCGGACGCGCTCGGCGAACGCGCCGACGATCAGGCCGCAGGTGATGGCCGCGAACGTGCCCTGGAACGCCACGAAGACGAACTCGGGGATGACGACGCCCTTGCTGAAGGTGGCCGCGGTCGAGAACGCTCCCTTGACCGGATCCCAGATCCCGTTCAGGAACAGGCGGTCGAAGCCGCCGATGAACGCGGTCTTCTCGGTGAACGCCAGCGAGTAGCCGTACAGGCACCACAGGACGATGATGACCGCGAAGATCATGAACACCTGCAGCAGCACGGACAGCATGTTCTTGGAACGGACCAGGCCGCCGTAGAACAGGGCCAGGCCCGGGATCGTCATCATGATCACCAGCAGCGTGGCGACCATCATCCAGGCGGTGTCGCCCTTCTGCGGGGTCGGTGCGGCAGCCGGCGCGGCCGGTGCGGCCGGTGCGGCGGCAGCTTCCGGTGCTGCTGCGGCAGCTGCGGCCGGCGCGGCGGCGACCGGTGCGCTGGCGGCCGGTGCGGCCGCGGGTGCTGCGGCTTCCGCGGCGGCTGCCGGTTTGGCGGCATCCTGGGCCATGACCGGGGCGGCGGCTGCCAGCGCCACGGCGACGGATACGCCTGCGATCAGTTTCGTGATGGTGTGGATCATCGGATTCCCCTTACAGCGCTTCGTTGCCGGTCTCGCCGGTACGGATACGGACTACCTGCTCCAGGTTGGAGACGAAAATTTTGCCGTCGCCGATCTTGCCGGTGCGCGCGGCACTCTGGATGGTGTCGATCACCTGGTCGACGATGGCATCGTCGACCGCTGCCTCGATCTTGGTCTTCGGCAGGAAATCGACGACGTATTCCGCGCCACGGTAGAGCTCGGTATGGCCCTTCTGGCGACCGAAACCCTTCACTTCCGTCACGGTGATACCCTGGACGTTGATTTCCGAGAGGGCTTCACGCACCTCGTCGAGCTTGAAGGGTTTGATGATGGCGGTGATCATTTTCATGTGATTGCCTCTTCAGAAAGTTTTTGAAACAGTGAGCAGGGCCGCGGACTTGCCCAGGTTTTCCGCGGACGGGCTCACGTACGCGCTGGTGTCGGCCTTGATCCAGGACAGGGCCACGGAGCAGATGCCCAGGTCCTTGGTGACGCCGAGCTTGTAGTCGGTGTACGACAGCGAACCGTTGTGGCGCACGTTCTGGCGGCCGGCGTGCAGGTTCAGCGTGAAGCCGCTGCCGACGTCGACGTTGGCGCCGATGTCCAGGTAGCCGCTGCCCTTGCTGTCGGCCGTGCCGAACAGGTTCGTCAGCGAATGCGAGTACTTGACGTAGGCCGGGCCGAAACCGAGCTGGCCGTACAGTTCGAACGTGTTGGCATTCGGATGCAGGCCATTGCTCGGGTAAAAGTAGTACAGGCCGCCGACGTCATAGGTGATGTCGCTCGTGAGGTTGCCGCGCTTGCCGCCGTACAGGTCCCACTCGACGTCGCCGCTGCCGCCCAGGTCCTTGGTCCACTTGATGGTGGACAGCCAGGTGCCCGCGTACAGGCCGGTCGGGTTGTGCGTGTAGTCGGCGCCGCCTTGCAGTGCGGGGTCGAGACGGGACTGGGAAATGCCGCGGTAGCGATAATCGCTCGTGACCGCCGCGTTGAAACTCACTTCATTGTCCGGCTTCTGCTCTTCGGCGCCGGCCAGCCCGATGTGAAGGCTCCACAGGCTTGCTGCGAGTACTGCGGCGTGGGACCAGTTGCTGTTACGACGCTTCATACGACACTCCCTTTAGTTGAACATATTCTTGGGTTGCGGTTTACAATCCGGGATTGCGACCTCTTATGGTTAATGGTTGATTAGCAGGATGCGTGCCACCCCCATGCCGGGCGGGTTCCCGCTTGTTTTTCACCCCTTCCGCCCCCAGTTTTTTAATTTCAAAATACAAACGGGACCAGGACGCGTGCGCCGTCACGGTGCACGCACCAAATCAGGTATGTACGCACCTTCTTGGTGCGGGGTGCCGACTCAAGGACTAGTGTGAAATGAACAATTTTTTCAATGATTTGCAGGGCAAGATCAACCAGGCGTTCGAAAACTCGCCCGCCAAGGACATCGAGCGCAACGTCAAGGCGATGATGACCCAGGGCTTTTCGAAGCTGGACCTGGTGACGCGCGAAGAGTTCGACATCCAGGCCCAGGTGCTGGCCAAGACGCGCGCCAAGCTGGAGGCGCTGGAACTGCGCGTCGCCGAACTGGAAGCGAAGCTGGCCACGGCCGACGCCAAGGCCTGAGCCGCCCTTGTAAACGACGCGGCCGCGCCGCGCCGGTGGAAACCGGTGCGGCGCGGCCGCGTTGCCGTTTACCTGATCAATGTCCCGAAGGCGCGTCCGGCGTACTGGCGGTGCGGAACACGGCCGGATTCGGGTCGCCCGTCACGTACAGGAAGCCCGCCAGCCCCTTTTCCATCCGCGACAGGGCGTGGTCGACGAGGACATAGCGTCCGGGTACGTCGACCTTGAATTCCACCACCGTGGCGCCGCCCGGTGCCACGGTCGTCGTCTGCACGTTGCGCAGCGGCGGCGAGACCAGGTCGCCCAGATTGTAGACGCGTTCGAAGATCTCGCCGATGACGTGGAAACTGGAGGTGAAATTCGGTCCGCCCACGCCAAAATAGATGCGCACCGTTTCGCCGACCTTCGCTTCCATCCGGTGGGTCTTCGTCAGGGCGTTGTGGTTACCGTTGAACATCAGGTGCTCGGGCTGCTCGTTCAGCAGTTTTTCCAGCGAAAACTCGTTCTCGCCCGTCGAGCCATGGCGTTGCGCCGTGTACAGCTCGCCCTGCATCACATAGAACTCGCGGTCCACCTTCGGCAAGCCGCCTTCCGGCTCGACGAGGATCAGGCCGTACATGCCGTTCGAGATGTGCTGGGCGACCATCGGCGTGGCGCAGTGGTACACGTACAGGCCCGGATTCAGCGCCTTGAAGGTGAAGCCCTTGGTGCTGCCCGGCGCGGCCTGCGTGACGGCCGCACCGCCGCCGGGGCCCGTGACCGCATGAAAATCGACCGAGTGGATCATGTGGCTGTCCTTCGCGTTGGACAGGTCGACGTCCACGGTATCGCCGACCCGGACCCGGATGAACGGGCCCGGCACCTTGCCGTTGAAAGTCCAGTATTTGTAGGTGGCGCCGTCCGTCAACTGGCCCGTCACCTCCGTGGTCTCGAGGGAGACCTTGAGATGCTGCGGCGCGCGTTTGCCGATCGGCGGTGGCAGGTCGTGCGGATCGCGCGAGAGGTCCGCGGCCTTCGGCGAGGTGTCGGCGGCACCCTCGCCCACGACGATCTTGCCGATCATGCCGGCCTGCACGTGCCCCGGCAATGTACAGATGTAATCAAACGTCCCCTTCTTCGTGGCCCGGAAGACGATGGCCGTACTGGCGCCCTTGTCGTTGAGCTGGTTCGACTTGACGCCGAACTCGGCCACACTCAGGTCGTGCGTGGCACCGTCGCCATTGACGAGATTGATCTGCACGACGGCCCCGACGGGCACATTCAACGTGGGATTGGTCTTGCCCGCGATCTTGCCGGCATCGCCCATGAAGACCAGCTTGCCGTCGGCGATATCGGTACGCAGGGTGAACGTGACATCCGCGACGGTCTGTACGGCCGTGGGATGGAGATGCTCATGCTGGGCATGGGCGGGCGCCAGGAAGGTCATGCCGAGCATGAGGGCTGCGATCAGCACGGGCATCGTCTTGCGTTTCATTTTTTCACCTCGATCGTTGTTTTGGACTTGCTGCGAAAAAATCTTACGTGGCGCGGTTCCAATCCCTGGATGAACCAGATCAAGCATTTCGTAAACAACACGGAAATGTACTCGCCATAAGCAATCGATATGTTTGTAGCTGAACCTTGATCTGGTTCATACGAAATCGATGTCGACCGCACCTATGCTGTTCTCCAGCACAAGACGATTCGACATTGATGAGGAAAAAAATGAAGATCTGCCATCTGGCCGCCGCCCTCGCCGCCCTGTTTCCCGCCCTCGCCTCCGCCAGCTGCGGAGCCGCCTTCTGCACCGTGAACACGAACTGGACCACGCAGAGCGCGCTCCTCGCGCCCGGCCCGGCATTCGACGTGCACTACGAATACATCGACCAGGACCAGCCGATGGCGGGCGGCGACAAGGTCGCGGTCGGGCAGGTTCCGCATCACCACGACGAAGTCGCTACCGTGAACCGCAATCTCGTCGCCACCTGGAGCCGCGGCTTCGGCAACGGTTGGGGCGTGACCGTGAGCGCACCGCTCGGCGACCGCGATCACCGGCACGTCCACAACCACCATGGCGAACAGATCGGCGAAAGCTGGTCGTTCACGGAACCGGGCGATGTCCGCGTCGTCGGCCGCTATCAGGTCGCGTCCGGCGGCGACCTGCTGAATCCCAGCGACAGCGGCGTGACGTTCGGATTGAAACTGCCCACTGGACGCTTCACGGTCGCGAACGGCGACAACGAGCGGGCCGAGCGCAGCCTCCAGCCCGGCACCGGAACGACCGACCTGATCCTCGGCGCCTACCGCCACCAGCGCCGCAACGCCAGCGATGGCGCGTGGTTCGTGCAGGCCCAGTACCAACACGCGGTCGACAGCCGCGCCGGCTACAAGCCCGGCGCCCAGTTCAGTGCCGACGCCGGTGTGCGCAAGGGCTTCGGCCCGGGCTTCGGCGCCCTGCTGCAGCTGAACTTCGTGCACAAGCGCGCGGACAGCGGGAGCGCGGCGGAACCGGCCGACAGCGGCGGCCGTTACCTGTTCCTGAGTCCCGGATTGTCCTATGCCATCAACGGCAGGCTGCAGGTCTACGGCTTCGTCCAGCAACCGCTCGTGCGCCATGTGAACGGCGTCCAGTTGACGGCGGACCGCGCCTTCCTGGCCGGGGTGTCCGGCCAGCTGTGGTGAACCTCAATGCGCGGCGGCCCGCGTTAACAGACGCCAGAGGCCGTACAGCGCGGCCCCGCCCAGGCTGACCGCAAACACGAGCGCCACCATCCACCCCATCGGATTGGCCAGCCCGAGACTGTCCGCGCCGAAGACGAGCGCGGACGCCAGCGCCACCTGCGCGATCCACATGACCCGCAGCGGCCGGAACGCTTCGAGATCCCCGCGCTTCCACAGGCGCAGCGCAACCCACGTGACGGGTCCGCACAGCAGGCAGAACAGCACCGCGAGGGCGAGCAGGGTCAGTATCAGTCGGGGCATGCGTGGTTTGGCGAGGACGGAGCCCGCTACATTACCAGACACCTCGCAGACCCGACGCGAAAAAAGTTCGGCATGCAGGCCTGTCCCCTCTCAACAGGCATCGTCTCCGCTTCCCTAAGATGAGGCCTCGCCCACCGTCGAAGGAGTCCGATGAGCCTCGCCGTCCTCAGAAGCCGCGCCCTGGCCGGCATGGAAGCACCGGCCGTCAGCGTCGAAGTTCACCTGGCCAATGGGCTACCGGCGATGAATATCGTGGGGTTGGCGGACGCCGAGGTGCGCGAATCGAAAGACCGCGTACGCGCCGCGCTGCAGAACTCGGGCTTCGAGGTTCCCAGCCGGCGCATCACCATCAATCTCGCGCCGGCCGAGCTGCCGAAAGAATCGGGACGGTTCGACCTGCCGATCGCGCTGGGCATCCTCGCGGCGTCGGACCAGATCCCGGCCGCCGCGCTGGACGGCTACGAGTTCGCGGGCGAGCTGTCGCTGTCGGGAGAATTGCGCCCCGTGCGCGGTGCGCTGGCGATGAGCTTTGCCATGCTGCGCCAGCACGCCGACGAGGACACGTCCGCGCGCGCCTTCGTGCTGCCGTGGGCGAACGCGGACGAGGCGGCGCTTGTGACGGACGCCGTCATCTACCCTGCCCGCTCGCTGCTGGACGTGTGCGCGCACTTCGCCGCGAAGTCGGACGAGGCGCGGCTCGTGCGCTACCGCCCCGTGCCGTCCGCCGGTCCGCCCGTGTACCCGGACTTCGCCGACGTCAAGGGACAGCAGCAGGTCAAGCGCGCGCTCGAGGTAGCGGCCGCGGGCCTGCACTCCGTGCTGCTGATCGGACCGCCGGGCGCCGGCAAGAGCATGCTCGCGTCGCGCTTCCCCGGCCTGCTGCCGCCGCTGCGCCAGGAGGAAGCGCTGGAGACGGCCGCGCTCCAGTCGCTCGCGGGCAGCTTCGCCATCGCGCGCTGGCGCAAGCGGCCGTTCCGCAGTCCGCACCACACGAGTTCCGGCGTGGCCCTCGTCGGCGGCGGCCAGTTGCCCCGTCCCGGAGAAATCTCGCTCGCCCACCACGGCGTATTGTTCCTCGACGAGTTGCCGGAGTTCGACCGGAAAGTCCTCGAAGTGCTGCGCGAGCCGCTGGAAACGGGCGCCATCACGATCTCGCGCGCCGCGCGCCAGGCCGACTTCCCCGCCAGTTTCCAGTTGATCGCGGCGATGAATCCATGTCCGTGCGGCTGGCTCGGCCACCCGTCGGGCAAGTGCCGCTGCACGCCGGACGCCGTACAGCGCTACCAGGACCGCATCTCCGGCCCCCTCCTCGACCGCATCGACATCCAGGTGCCCGTGGCCGCGATGACGCCGGACACGATGGCGCAACTGGCCGACGGCGAGCCCAGCGCCGCCATTGCCGAGCGCGTCACGCAGGCGCACGCGCGCCAGTTGTCGCGCCAGGGCAAGGCCAACCGGAAGCTGACGACGCGCGAGATCGACCACCACTGCCACCTCGACACCGCCGCCGCGCGCCTGCTGGGCGACGCCATGCAGCACCTGCACTGGTCCGCGCGCGCCTATCACCGGGTGTTGAAGGTGGCGCGCACGATCGCCGATCTCGCCGGCGCCGATACGGTGAATGCCCAGCATGTGGCCGAGGCGATCCAGTACCGGCGCGGCTTATGTGAGCATTAAGCGGTGACCATTAAGCGGCGAGCCGCCTGGCGCCGTTCGACGACAAGCACGAGCAGCAAGGCCAGCACCTCGAAACTGCCGCCCACCCAACCCACGACGCCGGGCGACGCGTGCGCCACGGTGAACCCGCCCGCCAGCGCGCCCAGCGAAAAGCCGGCGTACTGGAACGATGCGTTCAGCGACAGCACGACGGGCGCCAGCGCCACGCCGCTGCGGTTGACGAGGCTGTTCTGCTGGGCCGGATAAAAGCCCCACGTGGCGAGGCCCCACAGCACGACACCCGGTAACAGCAGGCCGAGCGGCCAATGGCCGAAGCCGGCCATCGCCGCGAGGTAGTAGAACGACGCGGCCAGCAACAGCAGCGCGGGCACGACCACGTTGAGGGACCCGAAGCGGTCCGTCGCCCGTCCGCCCAGCGCCAGGCCGACGGCGGCTGCGACGCCCCACAGCAGCAGCACGCCGCTCATCCCTTCGGCCGGCATGTCCGCCACGAGTTTCAGGTACGGCGCCAGGTAGGTCAGCACGGCATACGTGCCGGTGCCCCACAGCAGGGTCACGACGAGCGTCGGCAGCACGCCCGGCCGGCGGGCGGCGTCGAGTCTCGCCTTCAGGCTGACGGGCGGCGCGCCGGCACCGAGGGACTCCGGCAGGCCCACGGCCAGCGCCACGGCGGCGAATGCGGACAACAGCGCGACGGCGCCGAACGTGGCGCGCCAGCCGAGGTGGGTGCCGAGCAGGGTGCCGAGGGGCACGCCGGCGACGATCGCGATGGTCAGGCCGCCGCTGACGATGGCCAGCGCGCGGCCCCGCTGCGCCGGCGGCGCGATGGCGCTGGCGAGGGCATTGGCGCTGGGGGTGTACAGGCCGGCCGTCAGCGCCAGCAGCACGCGGGCGATCAGCAGGCCGAGGTAGTCATGACTGGCGAATGCGAGCGCATTGCCGAGGGCGAAGGCGGCCATGCCGCCGACCAGCACGGTGCGGCGCGGCCAGCCGCTCGTGAAGATGGCGAGCAGCGGTCCGCCGATCGCATACGTCAATGCGAAGACCGTCACGAGCAGGCCGGCCTGCGTCACGGTCACGGCAAGGTCGGACGCGATGCGCGGCAGCAGGCCCGCGATCATGAAGCTTTCGGTGCCGATGGCGAAGGTGCCCAGCGCCAGCGTGTATAAAAGGCCTCTGGGCAGGGAGGTGGGCTCGGTGGACATCGTCGACTCCGTTCTGTTTGCCTGATGCAGGCATCTTTTCAGAACGGAGCACGACGCGTGAGACCAATCGGCCTCGATTCAGGCCATCGCTCCCCTGTCGAAGGATCAGGCGAGGCCCGTGGTCTGCTGTTCGCGCGCCGCGCGCTTGATGGCCTGGGGCGGTTGGCCGAAGGCGCGCAGGAAGGCTCGGCGCATGCGCTCGGGATCGGAAAAGCCGGTCTCGCGCGCGACGACGTCGATCGAGTGGTTGCTGCCCTCGATCAAGGCGCGCGCCGCTTCCACGCGCAGCACCTCGATCGCGCGGGCCGGGGACTGGCCCGTCTCGATGCGGAACGTGCGGCTGAACTGGCGCGTGCTCAGGTTGGCCGCCTCGGCCAGCTCGTCCACGGACAGCGGCTTGCGCAGGTGGCGCTTGGCGTACGACAGCGCTTGCTGGATACGGTCGGATTTCGGTTCGAGTTCCAGCAGCGCGGAGAACTGCGACTGGCCGCCGCTGCGGCGGTGGTAGACGACCAGCTTGCGTGCGATGTTGCGCGACAGCTCGATGCCGTAGTCGCTCTCGACGAGGGCCAGGCACAGGTCGACGCAAGCCGTCATGCCGGCCGACGACCACACCTTGCCCTCGTTGATGAAGATGCGGTCTTCCTCGACGCGCACCTTCGGGTACATGCGCTGCAGGTCGCGCGCCAGCGACCAGTGGGTGGTGGCACGCTTGCCGTCCAGCAGGCCCGCCTCGGCCAGCAGGAAGGCGCCCGTGCAGATGCTGCCCACGCGGCGCGACTGCACGCCGGCCTGGCGCAGGATCTCAATGAAGCCCGGCGACGACGGACGCCGCGGCGCCATCTGCCCCGCCACCAGCAAGGTGTCGTAGTCGTAGCGCGCGACGGCTTCCGTGAGCACGCTGATGCCCGAGGAACTGGTCATCGCGCCCCCATGCTCCGACAGCATCGTGACTTCGTAGCTGGCTTCTTCCAGCAAGGTATTGGCCAGTTCATAGACCGTCGTCGCCATGAGATCCAGGACCTGGAAGCCGGGTGGCAGCAAGAGTCCGATTCTGCGTTTCATGTTGTCCTCAGTGATGATCAGGTTCGCCGGAGATTCCGGCGCCACAGCGTCTGCTGCAGTGCATGATGGTAATCATACGACAACCGCTCCGGTCCAACCAAAAACAACTGACAAAGTAGATAGGCATCCGAATATATGTGCATACGCACACTTTGTCCTGATTCGAGGGTTCTTTGTCATTCAGGGCAAACATGTTTGCGCCAACATTGATCCCAGAAGGCAACATCTTCCAAATCCCTGATAACCGAAACGGAGAATCACCATGCAACTCACGCACAATACCATCTTCATCACCGGCGGTACCTCGGGCATCGGCCGCGGCCTGGCGGAAGCGTTTCATAAACTGGGCAACCAGGTCATCATCGGCGGCCGCCGCAAGGCCCTGCTGGACGAGGTGACGCGCGCCAACCCTGGCATGCGCGCCGTCGAGCTGGACATCGCCGATCCGGCCAGCATCGAACGCGCCGCCGCGGCCCTGATCGCCGAATATCCCGCGCTGAACGTCCTGATCAACAATGCCGGCATCATGCCGTTCGACGATCCGTCCGGCACGATCGACGACGCCACGGCCGTGTCGACCATCGAGACGAATCTGCTCGGCCCGGTCCGCATGACGTCCGCCCTCGTCGGCCACCTCAAGAAGCAGCCGCGCGCGACGATCATCAACAACACGTCCGTGCTGGCCTATGTGCCGATCGCCACGAACGCCGTGTACTCGGCCACCAAGGCCGCGCTGCACTCGTACACGCTGTCGCTGCGCTTCATGCTGCGCGCTACCGGCGTGACGGTGCAGGAAATCGCGCCGCCGTGGGTCAACACCGACCTGATCCACAAAGGCGACGACCCGCGCGCCATGCCGCTGGACGCCTTCATCGCCCAGACCATGCAGGCCCTGGCCACGGACCGCGAAGAAGCGCTGGTCGACATCGCCGTCCCGCTGCGCAACAACGCGGGACCGGACGAGCACAAGCTGGTCAACGAGTTCAATGCGCACATCGCGGAGAACCCGATCCCGGTCGCCTGAACCGTCCGGCCCTGTTACCATGTCGTCATGACAAGACGACGCTTCGCGGCCCTCGTGGCCGCGCTCAGCCTGCTTCTAGCGGGCTGTTCCCCCAAGTACAACTGGCGCGACTATGCAAGTCCGGACGCGCCCTACCGCGTCATGTTCCCGGCGAAACCGGCGACGTTCACGCGCACCATCGACCTCGACGGCATGCAGGTCGCGATGACGATGACGGCGGCCGAGGTCGATGGCGCGACGTTCGCCGTCGGCGCGGCCGAAGCGCCGGACGCGGCGCGCGCCCAGGCCGCGCTGGAAGCGATGCAGCTCGCGCTGGTGCGCAACATCGGCGCCACCATCACCAGCCAGAAGGCGACGGCGGACACGGACCGCGCCACGCGCGACGTCGACGCCAGCGGCACCCGCAACGGCGAGACCATGCACCTCGTCGGCCACTTCGAGTCACGCGGCAAGCGCTTCTACCAGGTGATCGCGATCGGCAAGAAGGATGCGCTGCCCGCCGAACAGGTAGAACAATTCATCACGTCTTTCAAACTGCCCTGAGATGAATAGCGAGTCCCCTGCCCTGCGCCTGTCCGGCCTGCGCAAATCCTTTGGCCGTCCCGCCGTCGACGGCCTCGACCTGACCGTGCGGCGCGGCGAACTGTACGCGCTGCTGGGCCCCAACGGCGCCGGCAAGACAACGACCTTGCGCATGGTGACCGGCCTGCTGGCCCCCGATGCCGGCGACGTGCAAGTGCTCGGCATCGACCTCGCGCGCGATCCCGCGGGCGCGAAGCGCGGCATGGCCTATCTGCCGGACGACCCGCTGCTGTACGGCAAACTGCGGCCGACGGAATACCTGGAATTCGTCGCCGGCCTGTGGGGCATCCGCGCGCAGGACGCCGAACCGCGCGCGCGCCGCCTGCTCGACTGGCTCGACCTCACGAAACACGCGCACGAGCTGACGGAAGGGTTTTCGCGCGGGATGAAGCAGAAGCTGGCGCTGGCCGGTGCGCTGATCCACGAGCCCGAGCTCCTGATCCTGGACGAACCGCTGACCGGCCTCGATGCGGCCGCCGCGCGCCAGGTGAAGGACCTGCTCGTGTCGCACGTCGAGCAGGGCGGCACCGTGATCCTGACGACGCACATCCTCGAGGTGGCGGAGCGCCTCGCGCAGCGCATCGGCATCATCCGCCAGGGCCGCCTGATCGCCGAGGGCACGCTGGCCGAACTGCGCGAACGCACGCAGGGCGGCAGCCTGGAAGACGTGTTCCTGCACCTGACCGAAGGACAGCCAGGGTGAGTGCCGCGCCGGGAAGCATCCTCTGGCTGCTGGGCCACGAGCTGCGCCTGGCCTGGTATGGCGCGACCATCAACAAGGGCGGCAAGCGGCGTCCGGGCTGGCCCGCCATCGCCGTGTTCGTGGTCGGGTTCATCGGCTTGCACCTGATCGCGTTCGCGCTGCTGCGCGCACTGGGCCGCGACGGCATCGGCGATGCCATGCTGGCCATCCCCATCAGCCTGCTGGTGGTCGTTTGCTCGACCTTCATGCTGTCGAGCAGCCTGCGCGCCTGCGTGCTGGCGCTGTTCGAGCGCGGCGACCTCGATCTGCTGCTGTCGTCGCCCCTGCCCTCGCGCAGCATCTTCGCCGTGCGCCTGCTCGGCATCGCGGCCGCCACAGCCCTGCCTTACGTGTACCTGGCCGGTCCGTTCGCCAACGTCGCGCTGGTGCTGGGTCATCCCGGCTGGCTCGGCCTGTACGTGACGATATTCTCCTGCGCGACGCTGACGGCCTGCGCCGGCATGCTGCTCACGCTTGCCCTCGTGCGCGTGCTGGGCGCGCGCCGCACGCGCGTGGTGGCGCAGGTGCTGGGTGCCATCGCGGGCGCGCTGATCTTCCTGCTGTCGCAGGCGTATAACTTCACGCGCCATGACGGGAGCGTGGGACCGCGCATCATGGAGATGATGACGCACCAGTCCCTGTTCGGACCGGACAGCGTGGTGTGGCTGCCCGGCCGCGCCGTCCTCGGTGCGCCGTTGCCGCTGCTGGGCGCCGTCCTGCTGGCGGGGCTCGCCTTCATGCTGACCCTGGCCCGCACGCACCGCTTCTTCGTCCATGGCCTGCAGCAGGCCGCAGGCATGGGGCGCGTGCGTGTCCGCCCGGCCGGCGCGCTGCGCTTCCGTTTCCGCGCCAGCCTGTTCGACACTGTCGTCAGCAAGGAATGGCGCCTGATCGCGCGCGACCCGCACCTGATCGCCCAGGTACTGCTGCAGTTAGTCTATCTCGTGCCGATGCTGTTCCTGATCCTGCGCGGCGACTCGGCCGGCCCCGCGCTGGGCGCAGGCCTCACGCTGCTGTGCAGTTCGTTGACGGGCAGTCTCGCCTGGATCGTGATCTCGGCCGAGGATGCGCCCGACCTGCTGCTGTCGGCGCCGGCGCAGCGCCGCACGCTGCAACTGGCCAAGCTGGCGGCGGCGACGATGCCGGCCCTGCTGCTCGTCGCGCTGCCGCTGCTGTGGCTCGTCGTGCGCACGCCGCTGACGGGCCTGCTCGTCGCGTTCCCGGTCAGCGCGGCCGTGCTGAGCGCCGGCCTGATCGTGCAGTGGACGGGACGGCCCGCACCGCGCAGCGATTTCAAGACGCGCGGCAAGGAAAATTTCCTGTGCACGATGCTGGAACTGATCAGCAGCCTGTGCTGGGGCGGGCTCGGCTGGCTGCTGGTCGCGCTGGCGGCCGGTGGACCGGCCTGGATGCTGCCCGCCGCGGCGGGGGTGCTGACGGCGGGGTTGCTGGTGCTGCTGCTGGCCCGCGCAATGCGGCGGCGCCCGGTGTGAGAGGTAGCCCACTGACCTCCAGGCGCGACTCGTGATATCGTTGGGCTACTCACAATAGAATGAGACAACTATGTTAATCACCTTTAAATCCAAGGCTTACCCGAACGTCATGATGTACCAGGACCACGCCAAGCGGATCCTGGACCTCCTGCACAAGGACAGTGAACGCGGTGTCATCACCGCCGAAGAAGCGACGCAAGCCGTCAGACTGCTGGAAAACGAGATCGAAGAAAGCCGGAAGCACCAGGCCACCGACGAGATGGAACAGGACGTCAAGGCCCATCAAGGCGAAGAGGACGCGGAACACCAGCCCATCGAAACCGTGACGTTCTCGACCCGAGCCTTCCCGCTGCTGGAAATGCTGCGCGCATCGCGCGACCTGCAGACCGACGTGCTCTGGGGCGTCTGACCCCGTCCGATCGGGACGTTTTCCGCTCGAGCGCTTCCGCCACCGGCGCAACACGGCCCGTGCCCTCGCGCCTGGCTGCATACAGCGCCTGGTCGGCGCGTGCCAACAGGTTGGCAAGGTCCTGCAGTTCATGCAGCAACTGCAGGGCCACGCTGATGCTGGCTCCCACCCGCACGCTCCCGCTCGCCAGTTTGTACGGCCGTACCAGCTGGTCGAGCAGGACATCCGCCCTGTCTTCGGCATCCGGCGCATCGTTCTTTGGTGGTAGAAAAGCAAAAAGCCCGCTCAGAGCGAGGATTGGCAGTGCCAATCCGAGCGAGCGGGCTTCGTTTTTCCAAAACAAAAAACCCCGTCGAGATCACTCGACGGGGTTTTCTTAATAACTAGCCTGACGATAACCTACTTTCACACTGGTTGCAGCACTATCATCGGCGCAGAGTCTTTTCACGGTCCTGTTCGGGATGGGAAGGGGTGGTACAGACTTGCTATGGTCATCAGGCATAACTTGTACGAGTGCCGCAGCTGTTGCGTGCGTCACTCTGAATCCGGAAGAAGTAGTTTCTTAATCTGTTGTCTCAACAAACAGCTGAACCCTTGCATTGGCATGACTGCCAAGGTTATAGGGACAAGCCGTACGGGCAATTAGTATCAGTTAGCTTAATGCATTACTGCACTTCCACA